>JBDIAL010000085.1:0-13773 GCA_039812405.1 Nostocoides sp. | reverse complement strand
CTACGTCGGGTACGGCGCCTTCGTCGTGGCCTGCCCGGTGCTCGGCGCGGACCGGCTCGGCGGGGCGAGCCACGGCGTCCTGCTGCTCTCCGTCACCGCGGCCGCGGCGCTCGGGACCACGGGGGTCATGGCGCGCCGGCCGCCGACCTGGAGGGCCGAGCGCACGTTCGGGTATGCGACGGCGGCGGCCGCCGTCGCATACCTCCTCGTCGGGACCCTCACCGGACCGGTCCTCCTCGTCCTCGGCGCCGTCCTCCTCGGGGTGGCCGACGGCCCCCAGCTGGCCTCTGTCTTCGCGATCCGCCAGCGCGAGGCCCCCGAGCGGCTGCGCAGCCAGATCTTCACGACGGCCGCCAGCCTCAAGCTGACCTCAGGGGCGCTCGGAGCGTTCGCGGGCGGCGCCCTCCTCGATCACGGGGCCCGGGACGCGCTCCTGCTCGCAGCCGGTATGCAGGTCCTCGCGGTGGCGCTGTCCTCCTCCGCTCCCGGCGGCAGGCCGAGGACGAGCCGTGCGATGTCGCGGTAGAGGTCGTCCGCGGTGCGGCCGGTCGAGAAGTACTCGCCGATGGCGCGGGTCGTGACGGGGAGGCGGCGCCGGAGCTCGTCGGGGTCGGGGGCGGGCTGCGTCGCATCGGCCGGTGCCTGCTCCTCGAGGACGTAGCCGAGGGTGAAGCGCTCCCCGGCGAGCACGGTCAGCCGGGCCAGGCGCGGCTCGATCCCGTGGTCGACGAGGGTGGACATGGCGGACTCGGAGAAGTCCGCTCGGCGCAGCGACAGCCGGGCGCCGGAGACGACGCGGGCGCCGTCGCGATGGCGGAGGATGGCGTCGCGCAGCCCGACGAGGGCGGTGAGCAGCCACTCCGCCCCGCTGCCCTCGGGGTCGGGCCGGGGCATGGCCCGGATGGCGTCGTCCATGATCGCGTCGGCGACGGCGTCGAGGAGCTCGGCTTTGCTCCGGACGTGCCAGTAGAGGGTGGGGGCCTGCACGCCGAGGCGTCCGGCGAGGGCGCGCAGGCTCAGGGCGTCGAGCCCCTCGGCGTCGAGCAGTCGCAGGGCCTCGTCGACGACCTGCCGGCGGTCCAGCGCCACGGCCCCTCCTCGCATACGGGCTCGTTCCCCGGGGTTCCCGGATGCCTCTCCCACTCGCGCACGCTCCGGCCCTTGCCTTCGCGCTCTTACGGTGTTAGACAGAGCGTAGCTCTCTAACACCGTAAGAGACGAGGAGGCGGACATGAAGGCTGCAGTCGTCGACCGGGCGGGCGGCGTCCCGCGCTACCAGGACTTCCCCGATCCGGAGGTCGCCGAGGGGCAGGTGCTCCTGACCGTCGAGGCGGTCGCGGTCGAGAACGTCGACCGCGCGATCGTCGCCGGCACGCACTACACGGCGGGGGCGTTCCAGGCGGCGCTCCCGGCGATCCCGTGCTTCGACGGCATCGGGAGGCTGCCCGACGGCACCCTCGTCGGGTTCGGCGGGATCGCGCCGCCGTACGGCACCCTCGCGGAGTATGCGGTCGTGCCCGTCGGTCACACCGCGCCCGTCCCCCAGGACGTCGACCCGTCCGTCTCGGCAGTGCTCTCCTCGCCGATCGCCGCCATGACCATGCGCACCGCGGCCGGTCTCAGCGCCGGCGAGACCGTGCTCGTCCAGGGCGCCACCGGCTTCGCCGGACGGATGGCCGTCCAGATCGCCCGGCTCCTCGGGGCCGGGCGTGTCGTGGCGACGGGGCGCGACGACGAGGCCCTCCGGGACGTCGCGGCCCTCGGTGCGGACGCCGTCATCACCACCGCCGTCGACGACGCCGACCTCGTCCGGGCGTTCCGCGAGCACGCCGGCGACGGGTACGACGTGGTCGTCGACTTCCTCTGGGGCCGCCCCACCGAGCTGCTGACCCGCGCGCTCGTCCCGGACGGCTTCGCGATGCCGAAGCCCGTGCGGCTCGTGCAGGTCGGCGAGTCCGCCGGGCCGGCGATCGAGCTGACCGGTGCCGCCCTGCGGACCTCGGGTCTGGAGATCTACGGCGCGTCCCGCAACCTGCTCGCGGGCCTGGCCGCGGCCTCCGAGCAGGTCGTCGACTGGGTGCGCAGCGGGGACCTCACGGTCGACGTCACGACCGAGCCGCTGAGCCGGATCGAGACGGCGTGGACCCGCACCGACCTGCGCGGCAGGCGCCTGGTCATCGTCCCGGGCTGACCGGACCCACGACGGACTCGACGACGTGGTCGGCCGGGGCGTCGACCCGCCCCGGGACCGGCTGCCGCCGCTCGGTCCACCCGTCCGCCCCGAAGGCCGTCCGCGCTACCGATCGCCAGAACGCCCCCGCGCCGGCATTCTCGTGCTGGAAGCCGATCAGCCACGGTCCGTCGTGACGCGCGAGCACGTCGAGGGCGAGTCGGCGCCCGACCCCCTCCCGTCGAGCCGCGGGTGCCACCCAGAAGGCGTCGAGCACGCGCGGCCCGGCCACCAGGCCCTTGACGAGCGCGAACCCGATCGGCGAGTCCCTGCCGGTGTTCGGATGCGGGCGCCACGCCAGGTAGCCCCGCGCATCCGGCGAGGGGTATGCCCGAAGCGGCCCGGTCTGGTAGCGCCCGTCGTCGTAGGGCAGGCCGTGGACGACGGGCGCCAGGTCCTGGCGGAACGCCTGCCAGAGCCATGCGATGACGGTCCACTCGTCGTCGGCGACCGGCCGGATCGAGAAGCCGTCCGCGGAACCCACGGGACGGCATGCTATCCGCGGCCCTGTCACCGTGCCTTCTCGGTTGTCGTCACCCCAGCGACCGGCGTCATGCCGAGTCGGTCCGAGGCCATATAGGTCTGGGCGGCGCGATCAGATCGCCCGTCGCGTTGCGCGCAGCACGACGTCGGCGACGTGGTGGGTGCTGGCCGCACCGGGGGGCCGCGGCCGAGTCTCGTGGACCTCGATGTGCCAGGTCTCGGGGTCGGCGGTGAGCGCGGTGGCGACGTCGTCGACGCCGACGAACGCCTCGGGGTCATACATCCGGGTCTGAGTCGCCACGTCGAACGGCTCGCTGAACGGGGCGAGGTCGTGGTGCACGACCAGGAGCGTGCCGCCGGGAGCGACGGCACCGAGCAGACTGCGCAGCCCCCGCTGGTCGGGCGTGCGCTTGAACGAGCCGTACTGCAGCGAGACCAGATCGAAGGTCTCGGTGCCGAAGGGTGCGGGATCGTTGGCGTCACCGCATACGAGATCGATGGCGAGTCCGCGTCGCTCGGCCTCGGTGCGCACCCGGGCGAGCGCGTTGCCGGAGATGTCGGTCGCGGTGACCTTCCATCCGCGCTCGGCCAGCCAGAGGGCGTCGGCGCCCTCGCCGGCTCCGACGTCGAGGGCCCGGCCGGGTGCGAGGTCGGTGATCTCGTGGACGAGCGTGCCGTTGGGGTTGCCGCTCCATGCTCGCTCGACGCCGCCGTAGCGGTGGTCCCAGTCGGCTTTCTCACCGGAGAGCCGGGCGGCGTTGCGCAAGTCCTCCTCGGCGAGACTGAAGGCGATCATGGCGCCGACCTGGCTGCCCGCAGCGGCCGAGGGCAGCACTTGCAGGCTCGGGTCGGTGACGTTGCCGGCCGCGTAGACCCCGGACACGGTGGTCTCGCCGCGTGGGTCGACCGCGAGTGCGTCGCCGGCGCCGGTGGGGTGCGGGGTGGTGGTGAGCCCGACCCCGGCCAGCACGTCGGCGCGGGCGTGGAATCGCGAGCCGACCACGACGGCGTCGGCGTCGAGGATGCGACCGTCGCCGAGCTCGACACCGGACACCTCGCCGTCCGGCCCGGTGAGGACCCGGCTGACCTCGGCGCGTTCGATGACGACACCGGAGGCGGCGAGGGCGTCCACGACCTCCTCGTCGAGTCCGGTCGGATCGTGCAGCACGACGGTCAACCGGTCGGTCAGGTGCCGAAACAGCGGGGTCGGATGCAGGCCCAGGGGGTGGGTGACGATCTGCACCAGGCGCTGGTCGCGGACCTCGAAGCCATGACAGAACGGGCAGTGGATCACGCCGTGCCCCCACTGCTCGGCAACGCCATCGATCGTCGGGAGCTGGTCGGTCAGGCCGGTCGCGGCAAGGACCCGGCGGGCGACCAGCGTGTGGCCGCCGGTGAGATCGAGCCCGAACCTGCCGTCGTCACGACGGTGCACGCCGGTGACCCGGCCGACGAGTACCTCGGCGCCGTAGCTGCGCACCTCCGCGCGCCCGATCCTGGTCAGCTTCGCGGGGGCCGCGCCCTCACGCCCCAGGTAGCCGTGCATGTGGGCGGCTGGGGCATTGCGGGGGGTGTCGTCGTCGACCACGATGACGCTGCGCCGCTGGCGGGCGAGCTGGAGCGCGGCGGCCAGGCCGGCGGCCGAGCCGCCGATCACGGCGACGTCGCAGTGGCGCTCCATGGTGGGGTACTGGACGTGCGCACCGTGCTCCGGGTGCTCGGGAAGGGCTGAGTGCTGGTCTGGCGCGGGATGCTCGCTCATGAGTCCACCCTGACGGTGTCAGGCGCTTCTAGCAAGGGGGTTTGCGGGATTCGCAAGACGTGTCAGGATGGCCAGGTGAGTCAGGATGGCCAGGTGAGCGGAGCCGCTGATGTCGAAGCGCTGGCGCGGTCGCGCCTGCGGAGCATGCGCACCACCCTGGGCTACTCGCTCGACGAGCTGGCCGAGCGCACCAACCTCAGCCCGTCGACCATCAGCCGGGTCGAGACCGGCAAGCGCACTCTCAGCCTCGATGTGCTCGTGCCACTGGCCAACGCCCTCCAGGTGAGCCTTGACGTGCTCTTCGAGGTCCCTACCGACGACGACGTCGTCATCCGCCCGGTGGCGCACAGCAGCGGCGCGCGGACGACGTGGCCGCTGAGCCGCCCGGACGGGCGGACGGTTGCGATGAAGATGCGCTTCGAGCCGTCCGAGGTTCCGCCCAGCCAACGGGTGCACCCTGGTCACGACTGGTTCCTGGTGCTGGAGGGTCGCGCGCGGCTGTGGCTGGGTGAGCGGCAGATCGACGTCGACGCGGGAGAGGCGGCAGAGTTCGCGACCATGGTCCCGCACGCGATCACTGCTCTGGACGGCCCTGTCGAGCTGATCATGATCTTCGACCGCGACGGACAGCGCGCGCATGTGCACCAGTAGCCGGCTCATCCACGTGCCAGGTCATCGGTCGGCTTCGACGGCGACGGTGGTGGGCAGTCAGCACGATGGGAGCTCGACCTCCTCCTCGCCGAGGCCCGCCGCGCCGGCGCCTGATCCCTCTCTGTCCGCCGTCGGGCTGGGTGGAGGTATGCGGTGTCCCTGTGGTGGTCCTGGCATACCTCGACCCGGCGGGGCTGGGCTGGGTGGAGGTATGCGGTGTCTCTGTGGTGGTCCTGGCATACCTCGACCGGTTGTGGGCACCGCCGCATCGGCTCCTCGAGCCTGCCCTGGTTGCTGGAGCGCTCCCGTCAAGCTGTAGCGCTCCGTCGAAGAGACGAACTCGTCAGCCGAGCCGACCGTCAGGCCGAGAGCCCGGCCAGGGGTCGAGCTCCCAGGAGGGGATCGCCGTGAGCCGTGGTCGTGCGGTACGCTCGGAACTCCCCCCTATCAATAATGATTCTCATTCCAAGCGAGGGTCGAGGCCGAGGTTGGGAGTGCCCCTCCGCACCGAGTGGCAGTTCACGCACGTCACGACCAGGCACTGTGAGGTCCGCACATGGCGAACGAGGTTCCACCGGCGACGAAGATCAAGCTCGCGCTCGGTGAGGTGCAGGAGACGTTGCTGATCCCGCTCTACGGGCGGGCCCGCGATGCCGCATCGCGCCATCCGGTCCTCGGCGATCAGCGCGCTCGCGACATGGTGAACGCCATCGACTACGACTTCGGCCGGTTCCGGGGCGGATCGTTGCCCGGCTCGGTCCTGCGCACGTCGATCTTCGACGGCTGGGTGCGTGACTTCCTCACCGAGCACCCCTCCGGCACCGTCGTCGAGGTCGGCTGTGGTCTCAACACTCGATTCGAGCGGGTCGACAACAGTCGGCTCCGGTGGTTCGACCTCGATCTTCCCGACACGATCGAGCTATGGCGTCGTTTCTTCACCGAGGACGAACGGCGTAGCGTCCTGGCGGGTTCCGTGTTCGACACCGAGTGGATGGATGCGGTCGCAGCCGCGCCCGGCCCGCGGTTCTTCATGGCCGAGGCCGTGTTCCTCTACTTCCCAGCAGAGCAGGTCCGCACCACGGTGAGCCAACTGGCCGACCGATTCCCAGGGTCGTTGCTCGCATTGGACACCGGCGGGTCGAAGATGCTTGCCAGCATGAAGCGCAACGGCTCGATGAGCAAGGTCGACGCCCACATGCGGTGGGTATGCGAGGACCCACGTCAGCTTGAGGAATGGGGCCTGCGTCTGATCGACACGCGTACCTTTGCGACACCGCAGCCCGCCGTCGCCGCGACCTGGCCGGCGCGTTACCGGCTTGGCATGCGCGCGATGGGACGGTTGCTCCCGGCGATGATGAAGTCCTATCGCTTGAACCTCTACCAGCTGCCGACGACCTCGCAACGATAGGGGAACGTATGAGGACTGAATACGCCTCGCGTGCCCGGCTCAGTAGCTGTGCGGCGATGCCTGAGCTCCGGCTGGGCTTCCGGCCCGAGGTCAGTAGTCAGCGCCTGGTCTCGTACCGGGTCAGGAGCACGCCGTCGGGAAAGGTCCGGGTCTCCACCAGATTCAGGTTCACCCAGCTGTCCAGGGCCGTGAAGAACGGCGTGCCGCCGCCCAGCAGGACCGGTGCGGTGGCCAGCACGTACTCGTCGATCAGCCCGGCCCGCATGGCCGCTGCGGCGAGGGTGGCGCCGCCGATGTCCATGGGCCGCCATCCTCAGCCTTGAGCCGGGTGATCTCGGTGACCGCGTCGCCGGTGACCAGGCGGGTGTTCCCGTCGACCGTGCTGACCGTCGAGGAGAACACCACCTTCGGCATGTCCCGCCAGCGGCGGGCGAACTCGATCTGCGCCGGTGTGGCGTCGGGCTGCTGGTCGGCGGTCGGCCAGTAGGAGCTCATCGTCTCCCACAGTCTGCGTCCGTACAGCGCCAGGCCCGTCGCCGCCACCCGGTCGGACCACCACTGGAACAGCTCGTCGCTCGGCACGCTCCAGCCCAGGTCGTCGCCGGGCGCGGCGATGTAGCCGTCCAGGCTCAGGTTCATGCCAAAGGTCAGTTTCCGCATGGCGACAGCCTCCCGCGAGTCGGCAATCGGCGTAAGACCGCCTTCCATCCTGTGGTAGTCCCGCCAGGGGCACGCACGGTGACCTAACCGTTGAGGCACTTCCGGTGCTCGATGCCGAGCCTGCCGGCGAGGCCGCCCGTTCCCATCTGTCGTGTGCACCCAAACGGGACAGTCGTCAAACCTCACTCCTGCGGCGAAATCCCTGCTCAGGCGGTGGAAGAAGGGGTCTCTGCGTTGGCGTGAACCCGGCGCTGGGAGGCGGGTCACGGATCGCCGAGGCCGCAATGTGGCGTACTTGAGAAGCCTCGAACCTCGATCACCCCGGCGCTGCGCGCCGAGCTGGCGGTACGTTACGAGGCCGGCGCGACGGTCCGCGAGTTGGCCGCCTGGTCGGGTGCGTACCGTCAGACAGTCCTGCGGCGAGGCGTCCGGTCCGGCCGGCCTGAGCGCGGCCGGTCAGGCTAATGGGATCGGTTGGAGCGGACGCTCGCTCATGAGTTCGTGGTTCGGGTCAGCATCTTGGCGGTGGGGCCGAGGGTGGCGGTTGCGGTGAGTGCGATGACGGCGGCGAGTATGGCGATTACTGAGGTCCAGGGGATGGCGGGCGTCCATGCGCCGGTGAAGGCCTTGGCGACAGCGATGACCCCGACGGTGGCCGCCGCGGCGCCGAGGATGATGCCGACGAGGGTGACCTGGATCGCCTGCCATGCGCTCATGGCGAGCAGTTGCCGGACGGTGGCACCGACTCGGCCCAGGAGGGTCAGCTGGTCGCGTCCTTGAAGTGAGGTCATGACGAGGGTGTTGGCGAGTGCTATCGCCGCGAGCAGGCCGATGAGGGCGAGCAGCAGATTGTTGTTGTAGGAGGTCTGGGTGGTGAGCAGTTCGTCCTGGGCATTGGCGACCGTCCGGCTGGCGACCTGGAGTCCGGGGTAGCTACCGGCGATCGTGGTGAGGTTCTTCGTAACGTCGACGGTGGCCGGTGCGCCGACGAGGACCTGGCCGAGCGTGGTCGTGCCGAGGTGTCCGCCGCCGGCCGCGCCGCTGGGAACGAGGGCGTCGGCGAAACCGAGTGAGCGGGCGAAGATGGCTGCCACTTTCGCCTGGTAGGTGGTGCCGTCGGCGAGGTAGCTGGTGATCCTCTGTCCGACGCGGACGTTCATGCCGCCCTTGCCGGCGACCAGCGCGGACAGCGCGATGTCGCCTGGGCCGAAGTGGTCGAGGCTGCCGGAGGTCACGTCGAGATGCAGCAGCGAGGTCAGCGGTCCGGCAGTGACTGCCTCGGCGGAGGTGTTCACCGGTTCGGGGTAGGGCAGGTAGACCGTGGTGGGGACGAGGCCGACCGCGGCGGTGACGCCGGGTCGCGCAGTGATCGCGGCTAGCGCGGAGGGGTCGAGCCCCGGCCCGGGCGCGGTCAGCACGGCGCTCGCTGCGAGACGTTGCCGGCCCTGGGTGACCGAGGCGTGGGCCTGGGTGGCGTCGACGGTGCAGACCGCTCCGGCGAAGCAGACTGGGAGCGCGATAGCGACGGCGGCGGCTGCCATGCGCCGGGAGCGGGTACGGACCTCGGCGCTGGCCAGCCGGGCGGGTGCGCCGCCGAACGAGCGCAGCGGTAGCCGTAGCAGAGCCTCGGCGAGGCTGATGAGGTAAGGCCCAAGGAACGCGATGCCGGCCATGAAGGCGAGCAGGACGTATTGGGCCTGTTCGAGCTGTTGGGAGGCGTCCGGCTGTCTGATGGCCCAGACGCTGAGAACCCCACCGCCGCCGAGCGCGGCGAGGCCGAGGATCAGGCGCAGCGGTCTCGGGTAGCGGCGTTCGATGATGGCTTCTTGCAGCGCGGTGGTGGGTCGGATGCGGCTGGCCCGGCGGGCGGCGAACCAGCCGGAGAGCTGCGCGACGAGGACCGTGAACGCGATAGATGGGATCAGCAGGATGGGACTGCTCCACGCCTGGGTTGAGGCGGGGACGACCTGGTGGCTGGCGAGACCGTGCACCGAGAACGACGCGAGCCAGGTTCCGGGCAGGTAGCCGACGAGGCCGGCGAGCACACCGAGGATTGCGAGTTCGAGCATGACCATCCGCCGAACCTGTCCGGGCGTGGCGCCAATCGCCCGGAGCAGGGCCATCGTGCGTGCCCGTTCGGCGACGGAGAGGGCGACCGTGCTGGCGACAACGAACAGCGAGATGAGGATCAGGTCGACGCCCGCACCGCCCCCGAGGTCGGTCAGGTTGGCGAGGTCGTTGGCGGCGGCCAGGTTCTCGACGGCACCCCGGCCGGTGCCGGTGGCCACGGAGAGGTGCTGGCCAGCCACGGCGGAGGAGATGCGGTCGGCGAGCCGGCCGGCATCGGTTCCAGGCTGGGCGAGGACACCGATCAGATCGGCCTGACCGGGATGGCCGTAGAGAGCGTCTGCTTCGGGCTGGGTCAGGAAGACCGCCGACTCGCCGGCCGGATTGTGCCCGGGCGCGGCGGCGATGCCGACGACGGTGAACGGCCCGAGTGGCCGGCCGGCCAAGTGCAGTTGGTCGCCCAGGCGCAGGCCGGTGGACCGGGCGAGCGCTGCGCCGATCACGAGCTGGTACTTGCTGGTCGGGGCGTGCCCGGTGCTCAGGGTGAAGGGTGTCAGCTGGGCGCTCGACCAGCTATAGCCGGTGACCGGCTGCTGGGCGCTGGTTCCGGTGACGGCCCTTCCGCCGGGGAGTTGGAGTGCTAGCGGTATCGACTCCTCGGGCACCGCCGCCCGCACGCCAGGGATCGCGGCCAGCGTGGTTGCCAGCGTGGCGGGGAGGCGTCGGTAGTTGGTCAGAGCGGTGCGGCTGGTGGTGGCCGACGTGCCGTGGCCATGCGTGAACGTGACATCGTGTTGACCAGTCACAACAACGGCGGTGCTGGCGAGGCGCTGCGCGGGTAGTCGCGCGGTGCTGCCCGAGTTGCCCAGCGAGAATGCCCACGTGGTCACCGAGGCGGCGGCGAGCAGGGCGACGAAGATGCCGACAAGCGGAGCGGGACGATGGCGCAGCGTGGCGAGCAGTTGTCTCATTGGACCGCCGCCCCGAAGCGATGCAGGAGTGTGGCGAGCTGCGGAGGGGTGGGAGCGTCCACGATGCCGGCCAGCCGTCCTCGGTCGAGCAGCAGCGTCCTGTCGGCGCGCGCGGCGACGGTCGGTTCGTGCGTGACCAGCACGATGGTCTGGCCCAGCTCATCGACTGCCCGGCGGAGCAGGCCGATGACCGCTTCGCAGGTGTAGGGATCGAGCGCCGCGGTGGGCTCGTCGGCGAAGATCACGTCCGGGTGGGTGACGAGGGCACGGGCGATCGCCACGCGCTGCTGTTGGCCGCCCGACAGCGTGTCCGGCAGGCGACGTAGGTGATCGGCGAGGCCGACCAGCTCGGCCAAACGGCCGATCTCGTCCTTGTCGACACGTCGGTGGTCCAGGCGCAGCGGCAGGGCGATGTTCTCGGCAACGGACAGGCTGGGGACCAAGTTGAGTGCCTGGAACACGAAGCCGACCCGTTCCCGCCGGAGCACGGACAGCTTGCGCCGGTTCAGCCCGCCGAGGGCGGTGCCACCGAGTTCGACCGTGCCCACGCTGGGATGGTCCAGACCGGCAGCGATCTGGAGCAGGGTGGACTTGCCCGAGCCGGACAGCCCCATCACCGCGCTGAACGATGCTCGGGGAAAGTCGGCGGTGACCTCCGCCAGCGCGGTCACCCTGCCTCGGCCGTGACCGTAGTGCTTGCTGACGCGGTGCAGCGCGATCGCACTGCCGGTCGACGCCACGCTGCCGGTGGACGCTGGGGTGCCCTCTCCGTCGCCCACGACCGGCAAGTCCTTGTGCTGCTGGGTATCCATTCTCACGGATCAAGCATCAGGAGATCACGCGGCCACGGCGATGGGGCCAGTAGCCGAAGTGAGGGTGGTGTCAGCTATACCGTCCGGAAGCGGTTAGCCCCATCAGGTCGACCGCGGCGCGCGGCCTACGCAGTGGCGGTGCCGTGCCGCAGGTAGGCCAGCACGGCGAGGACCCGGCGGTTGGTGTCGTCGGTCTGGGGAAGGTCGAGCTTCATCAGGATGCTGCCGACATGCTTTCCGACTGCGGCTTCCGAGACGACGAGTTTCCGCGCGATCGCTGCGTTCGAGTGCCCCTCCGCGAGCAGGGCAAGTACCTCACGTTCCCGCGGCGTCAGCGACGAGAGGGGATCGCGCCGCCGGGCCACCAACTGACGCACCACGTCCGGATCAAGAACGGTCCCGCCCTCGACGACCCGGCGCAGGGCGCCCACGAACTCCTCGACATCGACCACACGGTCCTTGAGGAGATACCCGAGACGGCGCCCGTCGCCAGAGTCGAGCAGGTCAGCGACATACGTGTGCTGGACATACTGACTCAGCGCCACGATCGCCAGCTCCGGGTGCACGCGACGTAGCTCCACGGCTGCGCGCAGCCCTTCGTCGGTGAAGCTCGGTGGCATCCGAATGTCAGTGATGACCAAATCAGGAACGTCCGCGGTCACAGCGGCCGTCAATGCCTCGGCGTCGCCGACCACGGCCACGACGTCGAACCCGAAGCGCCGCAACAGGTCAGCCAGCCCCTCACGCAGCAGAACACCGTCCTCAGCGAGGACGACCCGGACCCTGGGCAACCCCGGGGCTGCTACTTCTGTGGACACGGGAACTCCACACGCAAGACCGTAGGCCCTCCCACCGGGCTGGACAGGAACATCCTCCCGCCTGTCACCGCAGCCACCCGGTCAGCCAGCCCGGTCAGACCCGTGCCGCGGGCCAGGTCCGCGCCGCCGAGGCCGTTGTCGGTGATCTCCACGCCGAGCACGCCGTCGTGCAGGCAAGCCGTCACGCTGGCGCTGGTCGCGCCGCTGTGTTTGGCGATGTTGGTGAGTGCTTCGGCGACCACGAAGTAGGCCGTGTTCTCGATCCGGCTGGGCAGGCGGCCGTTCAGGGTGGTGTTCAGGATCACCGGTACGGGCGATTGATCGGCCAGTTCGCCCAGCGCCGCGGGCAGGCCGAGATCGGTGAGGACTTGCGGCTGGATGCCGTGGATCAACTCCCGGAGCTCGGCCATGAGTTGCTTGGCCTGCTCGTGCGCCGTAGCGACCGACTCGGCAGCGGCCGAGCCTGGTGGCAGTTCCAGCCGTGCCAGCCCCAGCTGCAAGGTCAGGCTCACCAGTTTCTGTTGCGCGCCGTCATGCAGGTCGCGCTCGATACGGGTCCGCTCCGCCTCGAAGGCGTCAACAAGCCGAGCCCGCGAACGAGTCACCTCGATCAACTCACTGTGCAACTGTTCACCGGACTCGGCCTGCAACAGAGCCCGCGCCACAGCTGCCTGCCCGCCGGCAAACAGGGTCAGCGCGTACGGAACCACCGGCGCCAGCACAACCCCGACGACCGCGAAAGGTACCGCCTGGCTCACAGTGCTCACATGGGCGAAGGCGACCATCACCGGCCCGCTGCCCGGCTGCTGCGCCATAACCAGGAACGGACTGACGATGAAACCCACAACCAGCCCGACTGCCGACAACGCAACGATCGTCAGCGCGGGTGCGACGGCCGCCAGCAGGAATTCATAGCCGACCTCTCGCCACGTCGCCGGGTCGACGTAGCGGGCGCGCAGCCACCCGACGAGACCGCCCGACCGGATGCTCAGCCGGTTGAAGGTGATCGGTGCGCGGTCCACCAGGTGCAGGCGACGTCGCTCCAGCGCCACGGCCGGGATGACGACCAGCGGACCGAGGGCGAGAACCAGCACGACACCGAGCAAGATCAACAGCGCCGTCACGCCGACCTCGTCACGGCCCGACGACCAGCGCGCCGCCAGCACCAGCCACGGCACCGCCGGGACAGCCAGCCCGGCCGCCGCGACGACCGCCAGCGGCAACGTCCACAGCAGATAGCCGGCACACCGCCACGGCCAGCTACTCAGCAGTAGCCGGCGCCGGCGCAGAGCCTGCAAGGCGGTCTGTGGATCACTCATGTCGATGCTGGCAACGGTAGCGGCGCCATGCCTCGTGACCCATGACGCTGACCCGAGACGCGAGGTATGCCTAGCCCTACCCTTCTTTGGGCGGCTGGACGTAGTGACGGGACGTGCGACGCCATCGCCCTGCCCGCCCTCAAACGCGAGCAGGACCGCGTCAGCGCCGACCTGGAACACATCAACTCCCGGATTCAGGTCTTCTACGGCGACTACACCGAGGCGCGCGCCGAGCTGGAGGACAGCCTTGACCTGCTCGGCGACGCCGCCGGCATCTACGAGCGCGGGGACGACGAGACCCGGCGGCTGTGCAACCAGGCGTTCTTCACCAAGCTCTACCTCGATGAGACCAACACGGTCCGCGCCGAGCTGGCCCGGCCGTTCGCCATCCTGCTCGACCCCGGCACCCATCAGCGCGCGCAGACCTGGGCCGACAACCCCGCCGCCTACGCGGGCAGCCCGAGCACCCGCGAACCCATTTCGCTGGTACCAGGTTTGAACTTCGACGATCAGGTGCCCCCGGCAGGACTCGAACCTGCGACCTAGAGATTAGAAGGCTCTTGCTCTATCCAGCTGAGCTACGAGGGCTGGG
>JBDIAL010000084.1:0-13911 GCA_039812405.1 Nostocoides sp. | reverse complement strand
CTGGACTGAGCGGCATGCGCGTCGTCGTCGCCCCGGACAAGTTCAAGGGCAGCCTCTCGGCCGCCGAGGTCGCGGCGGCGGTCGCCGCGGGGATCGCGGACGTGCACCCGGACGTCACGACGACGCTCGCGCCGGTGGCGGACGGCGGCGACGGCACGGTCGCCGCCGCCGTCGCCGCCGGCTACGACCGGGTCACCGTCTCCGTCGAGGGACCGACCGGGGAGCCGGTGCGGGCGCCGTATGCGAGGAAGGGCTCGCGCGCGGTCGTCGAGCTGGCCGCCGCCTGCGGGATCGACCTGCTCCCGGGGGGCCGGCTCGAGCCGCTCACCGCCTCCACCTACGGCCTCGGCCAGGTCCTCGCCGATGCTGTGGCACACGGTGCGACGGAGGTCGTCCTCGGCCTCGGCGGCAGCGCGTCGACCGACGGCGGGGCCGGCATGGTCCAGGCTCTCGGGGCCGTCGTCCGGACGACCGACGGCGTGCTCGCCGACCGCGGCGGCGCGGCAGTCGCCGGTGTCACGTCCGTCGACCTCGGTCCGCTGCGTGAGCGCCTCGCCGGCGTCGAGGTCGTCGTCGCAAGCGACGTCGACAACCCTCTGCTCGGCCTCGGCGGCGCGGCGGCGGTGTTCGGCCCGCAGAAGGGCGCGACCCCTGGCCAGGTCCGCCTGCTCGACGCCGCCCTCGCCCGCCGGGCCGGGGTCGTGGCGGGTGCCGTGAGGCGCGACGACTCCGCCCGGCCCGGTGCCGGGGCCGCCGGCGGCGCCGGGTTCGCCGCCCTCTCCGTCCTCGACGCCCGGCTCGAGCAGGGCATCCGGCTCGTCCTCGGCCTCCTCGGCTTCGCCGACACGGTCACGGGGGCCGACCTCGTCGTCACGGGTGAGGGCTCGCTCGACGAGCAGTCCCTCGCCGGCAAGGCGCCCGTCGGCGTCGCGGAGGCCGCGGGCCGGGCCGGCATACCGGTCGTCGCCGTCGCCGGCCGGTGCACGCTGGCACCGGACCGCCTCGCCGCGGCAGGCATCCGCGCGGCATACCCGTTGAGCGTCCTCGAGCCCGACGTGGCTGCGAGCATGAGGAACGCCGCGCCGCTCCTGCGCGAGGTCGGGCGGCGGATCGCGAAGGAGTGGATCCCATGACGCGGCTGGACCTGGTCGTCCGAGGAGAGCGGGTCGCGCTGCCCGACGGCATCCGCCCGGCAGCCGTCGGGGTCCGCGACGGCCGGATCGTGTCGACCGGCCCGGTGACCGACGCGGTCGACGCCCGCCGCGTCGTCGAGCTCGCCGACGACGAGGTCCTCCTCCCGGGTCTCGTCGACACCCATGTCCATGTCAACGAGCCCGGACGCACCGAGTGGGAGGGCTTCGCGACGGCGACCGACGCCGCGGCGGCCGGCGGGGTGACGACGATCCTCGAAATGCCGTTGAACTCCATCCCCGCGACGACATCGGTCGAGGCCCTCGCGGTGAAGCGGTCCGCCGCCCGCGACGAGTGCCGCATCGACGTCGGCTTCTGGGGCGGGGCGGTCCCGGAGAGCCTCGGCCGGCTCGCGGACCTCCACCGGGCGGGGGTCTACGGCTTCAAGTGCTTCCTCCTCGACTCCGGCGTCCCGGAGTTCCCCCCGCTCGACGCGGACCAGCTGCGCGCCGCGATGACCGAGATCGCGAGCTTCGGCGGCCTGCTCATCGTCCATGCCGAGGACGCGCCGACGATCGCACGGCATGCCGTGACCCATGCCCCGACGTATGCCGAGTTCCTCGGCTCCCGCCCGCCGGAGGCCGAGACGACAGCCATCTCGCAGGTCATCGACGCCTGCCGGGCGACCCGCTGCCGCACCCACATCGTCCACCTGTCGAGCGCCGAGGCGCTCCCGGACATCCGGGCGGCCAAGGCCGAGGGGCTGCCGCTGACCGTCGAGACGTGCCCGCACTACCTCACCATCACCGCCGAGGAGATCCCCGACCGGCAGACCCAGTTCAAGTGCTGCCCACCGGTCCGGGGGACGGCGAACGCCGACCGGCTGTGGGAGGCGCTCGGCGACGGCACGATCGACTTCGTCGTGTCCGACCACTCCCCCAGCACCCCGGAGCTCAAGTACGCAGGCGCGGGCGACTTCGCCGTGGCCTGGGGCGGCATCGCCTCCGTCCAGCTCGGCCTGCCCCTGGTGTGGACCGAGGCTGCGCGGCGCGGTCTCGGTCTCGACGACGTCGTCCGCTGGATGGCCGAGGGGCCCGCGCGGCATGTCGGGGTCTCCGGCAAGGGCAGCCTCGCCCCGGGCGCCGACGCCGACCTCGTCGTCCTCGCGCCCGAGGAGACCTTCGTCGTCGACAAGGACGCGCTGCGCCACCGCAACCCGGTGAGCCCCTACGACGGCCGGACCCTCTCCGGCGTCGTGCGGCGCACCGTCCTCCGGGGCGTCGAGGTCGACCTCGACGGACCGCGCCGGGGACGCCTCCTGCGCCCCTGAGGTCGCGCCCTCCTGGGAAGGCCCCCGGGGAGAAGGCCCCGGGGGAGTCGAGGTATGCCGACACTCCCCAGCGGCATCGAACACCTCGACCCGGCGCGGCCGGGACGGCGCCCCCCATTGACGGAGCCCGGGGCGGGCGCGGCCGATCCGGCTCGCGCCCGCCCCGGGGGCAGGGGGCAGCGGACGACGGTCAGCAGAACCCGGCGATGCCGACCCACGCGGCGTCGCGGGTCGCGCTGCCGGCGCGCTGGATCGTCGCCTCGATGAGGCCGTACGGACGGTCGGCCGCGTAGAAGACCTCCCCCGGGTTGTCGAGCCTGCAGAAGGAGAGGTCGGACAGGAAGTGGTGCTTGTTGGGGCAGGAGAACTTGATCTCGTCGATCTCCGGGTGTGCCTCGATGACGGCCTCGGCCATCTGGTAGAGCGTGTGCTGCAGCGCCTTGGAGTAGCCCTGCGTGAACGTCGACAGGATGATGCCCTTGACGCTGTCGTAGACCCCGTCGAAGTCGAGGTCGGTCGTGTTGTAGCGCCAGCGGGTCGCGATGTCCGTCGCGAGGATCCGGTCGGTCGTCTCCTGGAGCGTCGTGTACCTGTCCTTCGGGTAGCCGACGAAGCCGGACTGCGTCGTCTTCATGACGGTGAGCCCGTAGAACCCGCCGATGACCGTCGTGTCCTCGCCGTCGCGGACGACGACGGCGGTCCGGACCTCGGGCGAGCCGCGGTAGAAGCTGTGGTCGTGGTCGTCGATCCGCGTCCAGCCGAACTCCTCGGCCGCCCACCGGCCGCCGGTCACCCAGGAGAACTTCGAGGTGAAGTGGTCGGCGAGGCGCAGCAGGAGCTCCTCGGGGCTGCCGACCCCGTCGCGCGCGAAGGCGAAGACGGTGTTCTTCTGGGTGTCGGTCGGGACGACGTGACCGTTGTCGCCCTCGGTGTGCGCCGCCTCGAAGTCACCCCGCAGCTGCGAGGTGACGTTGAGGTCGCGGACCTCGTGGCGGTCGGTGTCCCGCGTGACCCGGACGACCCGGTTCTCGGCCTTGCCGTACTGGTTCGCCGTCAGCTTGACGTCTGACATCTCGTACTCCTTTGTCGTGATGGGATTTCCCGTATGCGTGGTGCGTGGTCCCGGGGCGGCGGTGGCCGCCCGGGACGTCGGGTCAGCTGCCGCGGTAGGTGGTGTAGGCGAACGGGCTGACGAGCAGGGGGATGTGGTAGTGCGCCTGGTCGGCCCGGGTGCGGAAAAGAACGGCTACCTCGGGGTGGAAGCACGCCGTGCCGCGGGCCGCGAAGTAGTCGCCGGTCGCGAAGACGACGCGGTAGTCGCCGGGTGCGAGAAGGTCGGGGCCGAGGTCGGTGACGCGGCCGTCGGCGTCCGTCGTCGCCGCGGCGAGGACGACGCCGGAGCGGTCCTCGAGCCGGACGGCGACGCCTGCCGCCGGGGCACCGGCGGCTGCGTCGAGGACGTGGGCGGTGACGTAGCTCATGCCGTCACCGCCTGCCGCAGCCGCAGCACCGCGATCTCGCGGAGCTGCCCACCGACGACCCGGTCCTCCGACGCGACGTCGTTGCCGAGCCGCTCCCGCAGCGCGGCGAGGATCTCCTCCGACGTGCGACCGGCGGCCCGGATGAGGAACACCCTCCCGAATCGCTCCTCGTAGGCGCGGTTCCCCTCCTCGAGCCGACGCCGGGTGTCGTCGCCGACCGTGAGGCCGCCCTGCTCGGACCGGGACAGGGACGCCTCGCGCGAGGTGCCCTCGGCCCGCTCGCCGATGCGAGGGTGGTGCCGCAGCGCGGCCTCGACCTCCTCGGACGTGAACGGCTCGGCCGCGGACGCCGCGGCGGTCACGAGGGACTCGACCGAGTCGTAGGGGCGCCCCGCGACGATGTCCCGCACCCACCGGTCGATGTCCGCGCACGGCCGCAGGAGGCGGTCGGCCTGCACCGCGGGCAGCGCGTTGAACTCCGCCAGCCGGGTCACGGGTTCCCCCCGTGGCCGTGCCCACGGGCCGTCGGGCCCTCCGGGTCGAGGCGGATCTCGTCGGCCTCGGAGATGGCCGCCGGTGCGGGGCCCTCGGCGAAGATCGGGCCCTCCGCGCCGTCCTGCCGGCCGAGGATGTTGAAGACGACGTTGAGGACGACGGCGGTGAGCGCCGCGGCGGTGATGCCCGACCCGAAGATGACGGTGAACCAGTTCGGGAACCGGTCGTAGAGCGTCGGCGAGGCGATCGGGATGATGCCGATGCCGAGCGACAGCGCCACGATGACGATGTTGGCGTTCCCGGAGAAGTCGACCCGGCTGAGCGTCCGGATCCCACTCGCGGCCACCGTGCCGAACAGCGCGATGCCGGCGCCCCCGAGGACGGGGAGGGGCACGATGGCGACGAAGGCGCCGAGGATCGGGAACAGCCCGAGGAACAGGAGGATCCCGCCGCTCACCGCGACGACGAACCGGCTCTTGATGCCGGTGATCGCGACGAGACCGACGTTCTGCGCGAACGCGCTGATGGAGAACCCGTTGAAGACGCTGGAGACGGTGGTGGACAGCATGTCCGCCCGCAGGCCGTTGGTCACCGTCTCCCGGTCCGCCGGACGCCCGATGACCTCGCCGACCGCGAGGATGTCCGCCGTCGTCTCGGTCATGATGACGAGCATCACCACGATCATCGAGATCGTCGCTCCGACGGCGAAGGTGGGCGTGCCGAAGTGGAAGGGCGAGGTCAGCTGGAAGACCTGCGCGTTGGAGATCTGCCCGAAGTCGGTGAGACCGAACGGGATCGCGACGACGGTGCCGAGGACGAGCCCGAGGAGGATGGCGACCCGGCTGAGGAACCCTGGGGCGAGTCGGTAGATGAGGACGATGATGACGAGGGTCAACGCCGCCACCGCGAGATTCTTCGGCGCCCCGAACGTCGGGGTGACGCCCGGTGTGCCGCCGCCGGCCCAGTTGATGCCGACCGGGAGCAGCGAGATGCCGATCACGGTGATGACGGTCCCGGTGACGACCTCGGGGAAGAAGTGGAGCAGCCGGGTGAACAGGGGCGCGATGACGAACCCGACGATGCCCGACAGCAGCAGCGCACCGAAGATCGCCCGCAGGCCCGGCCGGCCGCCGCCCTGGGCGGCGCCGATGGCGAGCATGGTCGACACCGCGGCGAAGGAGGTGCCCTGGACCAGCGGCTGCCGGGCGCCGATCCTCCAGACGCCCAGCGTCTGCAGGAGGGTGGCGAGGCCGGACATGAACAGGCCGGCGGACACCAGGTAGGTGATGTCGGTGGCGCTCAGCTTCATGGCGGTGCCGACGATGAGCGGGACCGCGACGACCCCGGCATACATGCTGAGGACGTGCTGCAGTCCGTAGAGGAACATCTGGGGGGCGGGCGGCACCTCGTCGACCGGGTGCCGGTCCGCCTGCGGTGTCAGGACGGAGTTGGACATGGCTCGTGACTTTCTGGTCGGTGTCGGCTCGTCCTCAGGACGACGGCGCGACAAGGCTGGCGAGCAGGGTGGCGGCATGCCCGCGTGGGTCGAGCTCGTACTCGGCGGAGACGACCGTTCCGGTCGCGTCGAGGACGATCGTGGTGCGCAGCGGCCCGGTCGTCGGCACGCCCCCGACGACCTTGTCGCCGTAGGCACCCCACCGTCGGGCCGATCCGGAGTCGGGATCGGACAGCAGCCGGTGCCCCAGGTCGTGCTCCTGGCGGAACGCGGCCAGGACCTCGGGAGTGTCCGGTGAGACCCCGATGACGCGATACCCCGCTGCTATGAAATCCGGTGTACGGTCCCGGAACTCGCACGCCTCGGCGGTGCAGCCGGGGGTGAAGGCCTTGGGGAGGAAGTAGAGGACGAGGGGGTCTCCCGCAAAGTCCTCCAGGGTGACGGTACGGCCGTCCTCGGCGACGAGATCGAGAGGCGGGGCCGGGTCGCCGACGGCGAGGCGGGTCATCCGGGACCCCCTCAGAGGAACTGCCGGCTGAGCCGGACATGTCGGTTGACGTCCTTGTAGAGCAGGTAGCGGAACCGGCCCGGGCCGCCGGCGTAGCAGGCCTGGGGGCAGAAGGCCCGCAGCCACATGAAGTCGCCGGCCTCGACCTCGACCCAGTCCTGGTTGAGGCGGTAGACGGCCTTGCCCTCGAGGACGTAGAGCCCGTGCTCCATGACGTGCGTCTCCGCGAACGGGATGACGCCACCGGGCTCGAAGCTGACGATGTTGACGTGCATGTCGTGGCGGAGGTCGGACTGGTCGACGAAGCGGGTCGTCGTCCAAGCCCCGTCGGTGCCGGGCATGGGGATCGCCTCGACCTCGTGCTCGCTCGTGACGAACGCCGCTGGCGCGTCGATGCCGTCGACCGGCTCGTAGGCCTTGCGAATCCAGTGGAAGCGGAAGGCCTCCGTCCCGCCGTTGTGCAGGGACCAGTCGCGGCCCGGGGGCAGATACGCATACCCGCCCGGGGACAGCTCGTGGCTCGTGCCCTCGACGCGGAGCGTCGCGGACCCCTCGACGACGAAGAGCACGCCCTCGGCACGGGGGTCGGTCTCGGGGCGGTCGCTGCCGCCGCCGGGCGACACCTCGACGATGTACTGCGAGAAGGTCTCGGCGAAGCCCGAGAGCGGGCGGGCGAGGACCCAGAGCCGGGTGCCGGTCCAGTGCGGGAGGAAGCTCGTCACGATGTCGCGCATCACGCCGCGCGGGATGACGGCGTATGCCTCGGTGAAGGCCGCGCGGTCGGTGAGCAGCTGGTCCTGGCCGGGATGCCCGCCGTGGGGGGCGTAGTAGGTCGTCATGGTCTCTCCTTCGGGTTCGGAGCGGTGGGTGGCGAAGGTCGGGTTGTCGAGGTCGGGGGCGCGCCGGTCACCGTCGTGTCCGATCGGGGCCGGGCCAGGTCGGCGACCTGGGCCGCGGTGAGCCCCGTCGGTCCGGACACCTCCTCCTCGGCGACCGCGCCACAGGCGAGGCCGCGCTGGAGGTAGCGGGCGAGGGCGCGCGCGGTGGCTGGCTCGTCGAGGATCTGGGAGCTGCTGCGGGAGACGTAGGCCCCGAGCCGCGCCGTCGCCGACGGCAGGCCGGCGCGGTAGAAGGCGAAGGTCGCGGCATACCGGGTGGGCAGCTGGTGCGCATGGAGGTCCCAGCCCTGGTAGAAGCCGCGCTCCAGCGCCCGGCGGACGAGCCCGGCGTGCAGCCGCCAGGCGTCCCGCACCTGGTCGGCGGAGCCCACTGGCAGGACGTTCGTCGAGCCGTCGGACAGGTGGACGGTCGTGCCGGCGACGGCGACCTGCATGACCTGCTTGGCGAAGTCCGCCGCCGGGTGGTCGCTGGCCTGGAAGGCCGCCGAGATCTGGAGCGAGGCGCTGTAGTCGTAGGTCCCGTAGTGCAGCGAGGTGACCCGGCCGTCGCCGGCGTGCACGGCCCGCGCGATCGGGATCGTCCCGTCGGCCCCCACGATGAGCTGCGGTGTCTCCACCTGGATCTCGAAGCCGAGCCGTCGGGCGGGGAGCCCGTGCCGCTCCTCGAGCCCTCCGCACACCTCGACCATCGCCTCGACCTGGCTCACCGTGCTCACCTTGGGGAAGGTGATGACCAGGCCCTCGGGCAGTGACCCGAGGCGGTCCAGGAGAGCCCCCACGAAGAGGTCGAGGGTCCGTATGCCGCGACGCCGGGTCGGCTCCTCGAAGCACTTGAAGCGCAGGCCGGCGAACGCCGGTGCCGCGCCGTCCCGCACGGCGTCGGCGAGGAGCCGGGCGGCCGCGACGGCGTCGCGGTCCTCGGCCTCGTCGCCCCGGTCGCCGTAGCCGTCCTCGAAGTCGAGCCGCAGGTCCTCGACGGGGTCGGTGGCCAGCTTCGCCGAGAGCCGCTGCGCGACCTCGGCGACGAGGTCGCCGGGGACGCCGGCCACCCGGCATACCTCCCCGGCGCCACCGTGCTCGGCGACGAGGGCCACCGCCTGGACGCCCCAGCGGGCGGGCAGGTCGACGGTGTAGCGGTCGGCCGGGACGTAGACGGTGTGAACCGGCTGACGCCGCCCGTCGTCGCCCGGGTAGGCCCGCAGGAGGAGGGCGTCGGTCGCGGCGAGCCGGTCGTCGACGGCAGCGAGGAAGGCCTCGTCGAGGCTCGGCTCCAGGGCCATTCAGACCACCTGCTCGTAGGCCGGCACGGTGAGGAAGTCGACGAAGTCCTCGGAGAGGACGAGGGAGGCGACCAGCTGCCTCGCGGCGAGGTAGTGGGCCGCGAAGGCCTCGGGGTCCACCTCGCCGCGCAGGCGCTCGACCTCCTCGTCGAGGATGCGCGCGACGAGCTCCCGCGTCACCGTCTCGCCGGTGTCGGCGAGTGTCACCCCGTTGTGGATCTGCTGCCACACCTGGGCCCGGGAGATCTCGGCGGTCGCGGCGTCCTCCATGAGGTTGTGGATCGCCACGGCCCCGTTGCCGGACAGCCACACCGCGACGTAGGCGACGGCGACGTAGAGGTTGTTGCGCAGCCCCTGCAGGGTGTTGCTCCCCTCGGCGGAGGCGACGTCGAGGAGCTCGTCGGCCGTGACCTCCACCTCGTCGCGCGTCCGGTCGAGCTGGTTCGGCGCGTCGCCGAGGACGCCGTCGAACACCTCCCGGCAGACGGGCACGAGGTCGGGGTGGGCGACCCAGGACCCGTCGAACCCGTCGGCCGCCTCGCGACTCTTGTCGGCCCGCACCTTGGCGAAGGCGGCGGCGTTGGCCTCGGCGTCCCGGCGGCTGGGGATGAACGCCGCCATGCCGCCCATCGCGAAGGCACCGCGCTTGTGGCAGGTCTGCACGAGCAGCTCGGTGTAGGCCCGCATGAACGGCGCCGTCATCGTGATGTCGGCGCGGTCGACGAGGACGAGCTCCGGCCCCGCGTCACGGAAGTACTTGATGAGGCTGAACAGGTAGTCCCAGCGACCGGCGTTGAGGCCGCTCGCGTGGTCGCGCAGCTCGTAGAGGATCTCCTCCATCTCGAAGGCCGCGGGGATCGTCTCGACGAGGACGGTCGCGCGGATCGTGCCCGGCTCGAGCCCGAGGCGCTCCTCGGCGACGGTGAAGACGTCGTTCCAGAGCCGAGCCTCCAGGTGGCTCTCCATCTTCGGAAGGTAGTAGTAGGGACCCCGGCCGGAGGCCAGGAGCGGGCCGGCGACGTGGAAGACGTGCAGGCCGAAGTCGACGAGGGCGCCGACCGCGCGTCGGCCGTCGAGGAGGACGTGGGCCTCCTCGAGGTGCCACCCCCGCGGCCTGGTCACGACGACGGCGAGCGGCGCGTCGGTCCGCAGCGAGTACTCGCGGCCGTCCTCTGCTGTGAAGGAGAGCGTGCCGAGGGCCGCGTCCCGCAGGTTGAGGATGGCGTCGACGACGTTGGGCCACGACGGGCAGCTCGCGTCCTCCAGATCGGCGAGCCACACCTTGGCGCCGGAGTTGAGGGCGTTGATCGCCATCTTCGCCGGAGTCGCCGGGCCGGTCATCTCGACCCGGCGGTCGACGAGGGCGGGCGGCGGAGCGGGCACCGACCAGTCGCTCTCCCGGACGGCGGCGGTCTCCGGCAGGAAGTCGAGGCGCCCGGCCCGGGCGGCCGCCTCACGACGGCCGACCCGCGCACCCAGGAGCTCGTCGCGACGGTCGGCGAACCGCGTGTGCAGCTCCTCGATGAACTCGAGGGCCTCCGGGGTGAGGATCTCGGCGGCGCGGTCGACGGGCTGGGGATCGGTGACGGTGATCGTCATGTCGGCGGTTCTCCTTGGCTGGGGATGGTGATGGTCGGATGCCGCGGGCTCACCCGCCGGCTGCTGCGGCGCTCAGCCGACGGCGGCGGCCGCGACGACCGCCTCGGCCACGGCGGGCGCCACCCGCGGGTCGAACACGCTCGGCACGATGTAGCTCGGCCCGAGCTCGTCCGGCCCGACGCAGTCGGCGATGGCCTCCGCCGCCGCCACGAGCATGTGCGTCGTGATGTCCCGCGCGCTCGCGTCGAGCAGCCCCCGGAAGAGGCCGGGGAAGGCGAGGACGTTGTTGATCTGGTTCGGGAAGTCGCTGCGTCCGGTCGCCACGACGGCCGCGTGCCGGGCCGCCTCGAGGGGATGGATCTCGGGGTCGGGGTTGGCGAGCGCGAGGACGACGGCCCCGTCGGCCATCGTCGCGACGTGCTCGGCGGTGATGACATCGGGGGCCGAGACGCCGACGAAGACGTCGGCGTCGACGAGAGCCTCGTGGAGGGTGCCGGCGAACCCGTCGGGGTTGGTGTGGTCCGCGATCCACCGACGGTGCGGGTCGGTGTCGCCACGGCCGGCGTGGATGGCCCCCTTCCGGTCGCACGCCACGATGTGCTGTGCGCCCTGCTCGTGGAGCAGCCGGATGATCGCCGACCCTGCGGCCCCGGCGCCGTTGACGACGATCCGCACCTCCGCCATCGCCTTGCCGACGACCCGCAGGGCGTTGATGAGCGCGGCGAGCACGACGATCGCCGTCCCGTGCTGGTCGTCGTGGAAGACGGGGATGTCGAGCTCCTCCCGCAGCCGACGCTCGATCTCGAAGCAGCGGGGAGCGGCGATGTCCTCGAGGTTGACGCCGCCGTAGACCGGGGCGAGCGCCTTGACGATGGCGATGATCTCCTCGGTGTCGGTGGTGTCGAGACACACCGGCCAGGCGTCGACGTCGGCGAACCGCTTGAAGAGCGCCGCCTTCCCCTCCATGACCGGGAGGGCCGCGGCGGCTCCGATGTCGCCGAGCCCGAGGACGGCCGTCCCGTCGGTGACGACGGCGACGGTGTTGCGCTTGATGGTGAGCCGGCGGGCGTCGGCGGGGTTCGCGGCGATGGCGAGGCAGACGCGCGCGACCCCGGGGGTGTAGGCCCGGGACAGGTCGTCACGGGTGCGCAGCTCGACCTTCGGCTCGACGGACAGCTTGCCGCCGAGGTGCATGAGGAAGGTCCGGTCGCTCACCTTGCCGACCCGCACGCCCTCGACCGCGTCCAGGGCCGCGCAGACCCGGGCGGCGTGCTGCTCTCCCTCGGTGTTGCAGGTGATGTCGACCACGACCCCGTCGGGCCCGGACTCGATCATGTCGAGGGCGGTCACCTCGGCCCCCGCCGCGGCGACGGCCGCGGTCAGCTCGGCCGTGGCCCGGAAGCCGGACGGTGCGGCGACCCGCATGGTGATCGCGTGGCCGGGGCTGGGACTCGCCATCGAGACTCCTTCGGTAGTTCCGTCTGATGGAGTTTAGATTCCAGATCGCGGAATTGCAAGCCACATCTTCCGATGGTGCCGTCGGGAGCCACCACGCCCACGGCCGGTCCCGGTCGGGAGGGAGGGCGTCCGGCGCCGGACTCGCGGGCACGGCATACCGGACGAGGGTGTGCCCGTATGCCACGGGCCGTGGCTTCCGGGGGATCGCACGACACCGCGCGGAGACGCGCGGCCCGTCGGTCACCGCGCGCGGCAGCGGACCACGGGCAGCGGCCCGTGGCTTACGGGCAGGATGCCGCCGGTGGCGCGCCGCAGCGGGTCCGGCCGGGCCTCAGACGCGCAGGTAGCGCCAGAGGGTGAGCATCGAGGTGACGACCGCGACGACGACGACGACGAGCACCATCCACGGCGCGACGAACCACACATCGCTGTCGCCGATGAGGGCCCGGTCGTAGAGGATCTGGGAGAGCAGCCGGTTGAACAGGAAGTGGACCGTCGCCCAGAGCAGCCCGACGGCGAGCACGGCGCCGAGCAGGCCGGACAGCACCGTCTCGACGATGAACGGCGTCCGGATCGTCGCGTTCGAGGCGCCGACGAGGCGCATGATGCCGATCTCTCTCCGGCGGGCGAAGGCCACCTGACGGACCGTCGTCATGATGAGCAGGGCCGAGCAGGCGACCATGAGCGCGGCGAGGAGCACGGCGAAGAGGGTGATGAGGTTGATGACCCGGAAGAAGGGCTTGAGGACCTTCTCCTGGTCCTGGACGCTCGCGACGCCCGGGGCCCCCTGGAACTGGCTCGTCACGACGGCGTACTTGCTCGGGTCCACGAGCTGGACCCGGAAGCTGTCGGGGATGTCGCCGACCTTGAGGTTGTTGCTCACAACCGGGCTGTTGCGGAACTGCTCCTTGAACCGGTCGAAGGCCTGCTGCTCGGTCTCGTAGTAGACGCGCTTGACCTCGGGCAGCTGCTCCAGCTGCCCCTTGATCGTCGCCTTCTCCTGGTCGGTCGCGGCCCGGCCCTGGCAGTTGGGCTGGGTCGGGTTGTCGTTGCACAGGTAGACCGAGACCTGGACCCGGTCGTACCAGTAGCCCTTCATCGTGTCGGCCTGGCGCTGGGCGAGGAGCCCGAGGCCGAGGAGGTACATCGAGACCATCGTCACGAGGACGACGGAGATGGCCATGGACAGGTTGCGGCGCAGGCCGTTGCCGACCTCGCCGAGCAGGAAGGACGTCCTCACCCGACGTCACCCTTCGGCAGGTAGAGGCTCTCCTCCTCGTCGCGGACGACGACGCCGTCGGACAGCTCGACGACCCGGCGCCGCATGTCGTTGACGATCTCGTCGTCGTGGGTCGCCATGACGATCGTCGTGCCCGTCTGGTTGATCCGGTCGAGGAGGTGGACGATGTCGAGGCTGATCGCGGGGTCGAGGTTGCCCGTCGGCTCGTCGCACAGGAGGATCGGCGGCCGGTTGACGACGGCGCGGGCGATGGCGACCCGCTGCTGCTCGCCACCGGACAGCTCGTGCGGCATCCGCTTGGCCTTGCCGTCGAGGCCGACGAGGTCGAGCGTCTCCGGCACGACCTGCCGGATGTAGTGCTTCGACTTGCCGAGGACCTGCAGCGCGAAGGCGACGTTCTGGAAGACCGTCTTGTTGCCGAGGAGCCGGAAGTCCTGGAACACCGTCCCGATCTCGCGGCGCAGCCGGGGCACCTTGCGCAACGGGAGCCGGCCGAGGTCCTGGCCGGCGACGAGGACGGCTCCGGAGGTCGCCTGCTCCTCCCGGAGGGCGAGGCGCAGCATCGTCGACTTCCCCGACCCGGACGGGCCGACGACGAAGACGAACTCCCCGCGCTCGACGTTGACGGAGACGTCGGAGAGCGCGGGTCTCGCGGACCGCGGATAGGTCTTGGTCACGTGGTCGTAGCGGATCATGCGGCAGGGGTGGCCTCACGGCTCGGGGACAGGACGGCATACGGGCGGCCGGGCCCATGGACGGCCCCACCATAAGCACGAACCGCCGGTATGCCGGGGACGCCACCCCGAGGCCGCGCCGGTTGCGCCCCAAGTGGACCCCAAGTGCCTCCCAAGCGCCGGCGCCGACCCTGGTCGCACCACACCGATCCACGACCGAGGAGTCACCACCATGCACACCGAGTCCACCCTCGCCCCGACGACCACCGTCGCCACCGGGGACCCCGGGGACCCCCGGACCGCGCAGCCGCCAGCCGCCGACGTCAGCCGTGCGAACGCCCACCGCGGCCCGGCCGCCCG
>JBDIAL010000083.1:0-13967 GCA_039812405.1 Nostocoides sp. | reverse complement strand
TCGTCGGCCGGCACCTCGGCGCCGGCACGCCGCACGCGGAGGTCGACGCCCTGGCCCGGGCCGGGGAGCGAGCCCGGGGGAGCACGGCATACGTCACCCTCGAGCCCTGCACCCACCACGGCCGGACCGGTCCGTGCGCGCAGGCCCTCGTCCGGGCCGGCGTCCGGCGCGTCGTCGTCGCGGTCGCCGACCCCAACCCCGTGGCGGGAGGGGGGTGCGACGTCCTGCGCGCCGCCGGGGTCGAGGTCGTCGAGGGCGTCCTCGGGCGGGAGGCCGCCGCGGTCAACGCGACGTGGCTGTTCGCACGGCACAGCGGGCGACCGTGGGTCGTCGCGAAGACCGCGACGAGCCTCGACGGCCGGGTCGCCGCGGCCGACGGGTCGAGCCGGTGGATCACCGGCGTGGAGGCCCGCGCCGACGCCCACCGGCTCCGGGCCCGCAGCGGGGCCGTCGTCGTCGGCACCGGGACGGCCCTCGCGGACGACCCCCACCTCACGGTGCGGACCGCCGACGGCACCGTCGCCGAGGGACGCCAGCCGGTGCGGGTCGTCGTCGGGCTGCGCCCCCTCCCGCCGGCGTCCCGGGTGCTCGACGCCGCCGCGCCCACCCTCCACCTGCGGACCCGGGACCCGCGAGCCGTCCTCGAGCGGCTCTGCGCCGACGGCGTGCACCGGGTCCTCCTGGAGGGCGGGCCGGGCCTCACGGGCGCGTTCCTGCGGGACGGTCTCGTCGACGAGGTCGTCGCCTACCTCGCCCCCGTCCTCCTCGGAGCCGGTCCCCCGGCCGTCGGGGACCTGGGCATCACGGCGATCGGCGCCGCGCTCCGACTGGAGCCGACCGACGTCACCACGCTCGGGCGGGACGTGCGCGTCACCGCCCGCCCCGTCACGCCGTCGCGGCGAGAGGAGAGTCCCTGATGTTCACCGGGATCGTCGAGGAGCTGGGCCGGGTGGTCGCCGTGGAGCACGGGGCCGCCTCCGCCCGGCTCACCCTGCGGGGCCCCACCGTCACGACCGATGCCGTGCCGGGCGCCTCGATCGCCGTCAACGGCGTCTGCCTGACCGTCGTCACCCTCGGGGACGACGCGTTCACCGTCGACGTTATGGCCGAGACGCTGGACCGGACGACGCTCGGCGAGCTCGGCCCCGGTGACCCGGTGAACCTCGAGCGGGCGATGCGCGCCGACGGGCGGTTCGGCGGGCACGTCGTCCAGGGTCATGTCGACGGCACGGCGACCGTCGTCGAGCGGGTGCCCGGCGACCGCTGGGAGGTCGTCCGGCTCACCCTCCCCGCGGCCCTCGCGCCGTACGTCGTCGAGAAGGGCTCGATCACCGTCGACGGGACGAGCCTGACCGTCGCCTCGGTCGACGACGAGGGCTTCACCGTCTCCCTCATCCCGACGACCCTCGCCCTCACGACGCTCGGCAGCCGTGAGGTGGGTGAGCGGGTCAACCTCGAGGTGGACGTGCTCGCCAAGTACGTCGAGCGGCAGCTCGCCGGGTATGCGGAGCGGCAGCTCGCCGGGTATGCGGAGCGCCAGCCCGGCGGGGCCGGGTCCGGATCCGCGGGGGTGGCCCGGTGAGCCGCCCGGACGCGGTCGCCGTGGCCCTCGCCGCCCTCCGCGCGGGGCGCCCGGTCCTCGTGACCGACGACGAGGACCGGGAGAACGAGGGAGACGTCATCCTCGCGGCGGCCACGCTCACGACGGAGTGGACGGCCTGGACGGTGCGGCACACCTCGGGGTACCTGTGCGCCCCGATGACCGACGAGCTCGCCGACCGGCTCGGCCTGCCCCTCATGGTGACCGACCCCGAGGACCCGCTGCGGACGGCATACACGGTCACCGTCGACGCCCGACGCGGTGTGACGACGGGCATCAGCGCCGCCGACCGGACGGTCACCTGCCGGCTCCTCGCGGCCCCGGACACCACGGCGGGGGACCTCATCCGGCCGGGTCACATCCTGCCGCTGCGGGCGCGGGCGGGCGGCGTCCTCGAGCGTCGCGGCCACACCGAGGCCGCGGTGGACCTCTGCCGGCTCGCCGGGCTGCCGCCCGTCGGCGTCATCGCGGAGCTGGTCCGCGACGACGGGTCGATGATGCGCCGCCCCGACGTCCTGGCCCTCGCCGAGGCCGAGGGCCTGCCGGTCCTCACCATCGCCGAGCTCATCGTCCACCGGGAGCGGCACGACCGGGTCGAGCACGTCGTGAGCACCCGGCTCCCGACGCGGCACGGGGTCTTCACGGTGGAGGGCTACCGTGACCGGCTCACCGGCGCCGAGCACGTCGCCCTCGTCAGCCCGCACGGTCTCGGCACCGACGTCCGGGACCGGCCGGAGAGCCCCCCGCTCGTCCGGGTCCACTCGGAGTGCCTCACGGGTGACGCCCTCGGGTCGCTGCGCTGCGACTGCGGCCCCCAGCTCGAGGCGGCGCTCGACCTGCTCGGGCGCAGCCCCGGCTGCGTGGTCTACCTGCGCGGGCACGAGGGCCGCGGCGTCGGCCTGCTGAGCAAGCTGCGGGCGTATGCCGTGCAGGACGGCGGTGCGGACACCGTCGACGCCCAGGTCGAGCTCGGGCTGCCCGTCGACGCCCGTGAGTACGGCGCGGCCGCCGCCGTCCTCCACGACCTCGGGCTCACCACGATCCGGCTCCTCACGAACAACCCGGCCAAGGCCGCCGGGCTCGCCGAGGGGGGCATCGAGGTCCGCGAGGTCCGGCCGCTGCGGACGACACCGACCGCGGCCAACGCCCGCTACCTCGCGACGAAGCGCGACCGGATGGGCCATCTCATCGGGCGGGTCGAGGCGCCCCCGGCTACGGCGGCCGGACCGGGCGCCGACCCGCCCGGAGCCGGTCCGGCGACGACGACACGGACGACACCGACGGCATCGACAGCACCGACGGTGCGGACGCCGAGAGCACCGAGGACGACGAGGGAGCACATCGCATGAGCGGGCACGGAGCACCGACCCTGGCGGTCGACGGCGCGGGACTGCGGGTCGCGGTCGTCGCGGCGTCCTGGCACGAGGAGGTCATGGGCGGGCTGCTCGACGGCGCCGGCCGCGGCCTCGCGGACGCCGGCGTCACCGACGTGACGACGGTGCGCGTGCCCGGCACCTTCGAGCTGCCCGTCGCCGCCTCGCGGCTCGCCGCCGCCCACGACGCCGTCGTGGCCCTCGGTGTCGTGATCCGCGGCGGGACACCGCACTTCGACTACGTCTGCCAGGCCGCGACGGTCGGCCTCACCGACGTCACGGTCCGGACCGGCACCCCGGTGGGCTTCGGCGTCCTCACCTGCGACACCGAGGAGCAGGCGCTCGACCGGGCCGGGCTGCCGGGCTCCGCCGAGGACAAGGGCCACGAGGCGGCCACGGCCGCCGTCGCGACGGCGCTCGCCCTGGCCGCCACCCCGAGACCACCCCACGACAAGACCAAGGACGCGCACCACCCATGAGCTCTCTCGCCACCCTCGCCGCCGCGGCGACGACCGACTCCAACGTCTTCCAGCGCCTCATCGACTGGTCGGTGCCCGTCGGGCGCTATCAGCTCCACTGGCTCGAGCTGACCGGCGTCCTCATCGGCATCGCCTCCGCGTGGCTCGGCATGAAGCGCCGGGTCGCCGCCTGGCCGGTCGGCATCGTCGCGAACGTCATGCTCTTCTTCGTCTACATCGGGGCCGCCTTCGGCGCCGACTCGCGGGTCCCGCTGTTCGGCCAGTCCGGCCGGCAGGTCTTCCTCTTCCTCACCAGCGTCTACGGCTGGTATGCGTGGAGCCGCTCCCGCCGCCGGCGGCAGGCCGGGGCGGACGCGCCCGCCGTCACCCCGCGCTGGGCCACCTGGCGCGAGCGGCTCGCCGTGGCGGTGTTCTGGGTCGTCGCGACGGTCGTCTTCCACGAGGTCTTCGTCTGGCTCACCGACCTCGCCCCCAACCCCTACTGGACCCCCGCGTGGTGGTACCACTGGTGCGACGCCTGGGTCTTCGTCGGCTCGATGGTCGCGACATATGCCATGGCCCGGGCCTGGAACGAGTTCTGGCTCTGCTGGATCCTCGTCGACCTCGTCGGCGTGCCGATGGGCTTCGCGACGGGATACGTCCCGACCGCGGTCATGTACATCTTCTACGGGCTCTTCGTCATCTACGGCTTCGTCGTCTGGCTGCGGATCTCGCGGGCCGAGGGCACTGCGGGGTCCGCGTCGGGCGTCCCGGTCGAGGCGGCCCAGGCCTGAGCCTCGTCCCACGCCGGGCGACGGATGCACGACAAGGGGAGCGGGCCGCATACCCTTGACGTCCGTGAAGACCTTCGACGCCCTCTACGCCGAGCTCGTCGACCGGGCGACGACCCGCCCCGCCGGGTCCGGCACCGTCGCCGCGCTCGACGCGGGCGTCCACGCCATCGGGAAGAAGGTCGTCGAGGAGGCGGCCGAGGTGTGGATGGCCGCCGAGCACGAGGGGCGGGACCGCACGGCCGAGGAGATCAGCCAGCTGCTCTACCACCTCCAGGTCCTCATGCTGGCCTGCGACCTGACCCCCGACGACGTCTACGCACACCTCTGACGGAAGCACCCATGCTGCGCATCGCCGTACCCAACAAGGGCTCCCTCTCCGAGCCCGCCGCCGAGATGCTCCGGGAGGCCGGCTACCGCACCCGGCGTGACCCCAAGGAGCTCGTCGTCACCGACGCGGACAACGACGTCGAGCTGTTCTACCTGCGCCCGCGCGACATCGCGGTCTACGTCGGCTCCGGCACCGTCGACGCCGGGATCACCGGGCGCGACCTCCTCCTCGACTCGGGGTCGCCGGCCGTGGAGGTCATGACCCTGGGCTTCGGGGTCTCGACGTTCCGGTATGCCGCCCGCGCCGGCTCGGTCTGCCGCGTCGAGGAGCTCGAGGGGCTGCGGGTCGCCACGTCCTACGCCGGGCTCGTCGAGAAGCACCTCGCCGACCTCGGCGTCGCCGCGCGGGTCGTCCGCCTCGACGGGGCGGTGGAGACGGCCATCACCCTCGGCGTGGCCGACGCGATCGCCGACGTCGTCGAGACGGGGACGACGCTGCGGCAGCAGGGGCTGGAGGTGTTCGGCGACCCCATCCTGCGCAGCGAGGCCGTCCTCGTGCGGCGCTCGGACAGCGCGGACGCGACGGGGTTCGGGGTGCTGCGGCGCCGGCTCACCGGTGTCATCACGGCGCGGCACTACGTCATGCTCGACTACGACGTCCCGGCCGACCTCGTCGAGGAGGCCTGCCGGCTCACCCCGGGCCTGGAGTCCCCGACGGTCGCGCCGCTCGCCAACGGGACGTGGTGCGCCGTGCGGGCCATGGTGCCCCGGGCGCGGACCAACACGATCATGGACGAGCTGTGGGACCTCGGCGCGCGCGCGATCCTCGTCACCGACATCGCCGCGTGCCGGCTGTGACGCCGTGACCCCGCCGGGCGACGCGGGCACCGGCTCGGGCACCCCCGCCCCCGGGAGCGGATCGGGCGCGCAGGCGGCCGCCTTCGCGACGTTCCGGCCGCGGCGGGGCCGGATCGTCGCGACGACCTTCGCGGTGGCCGTCGTCGTCGTCTTCACCGGGGTCGCCCTCGCCGCCCCGGGTGGGGCGTGGAGCCCCTTCGACCGGGTCATCGTCGTCCTCTTCGGGCTCGTCATCGCGTGGTTCCTGTTGCGGTATGCGAGGATCCGGGCCGTCCCGACCCGGGAGCGCCTCGTCGTCCACAACCTCCTGACGACCCGCACCCTCGAGTGGAGCGAGATCGTCTCGGTCGAGTTCGCGGGGGCGGACCCGTGGGTGAGCCTCGACCTCGCCGACACCGAGGAGCTCGCCGTCATGGCCATCCAGCGGGCCGACGGGCCCCGCGCCCGGCGCGAGGCGGCCCGCCTCGCGACCCTCGTCGCCGCCCTCGGCGAGGCTGGCGACGACCGCCGCTGACCGGCATACGGTCGACCCGCCCGACAGCTCGACGGCCGGGCCGGTCCTCGTCGTCCGTCAGTCCTCGTCCTCGGGCGCCGGGACGAGCTCGAAGGCCTCGGCATAGGTGAGGCCGGACAGCATGAGCAGGTCGGCGACCATCGAGCGGATCTGGGCGCGGACGACGTTGGTGTTGAGCGAGGTCGTCGTCGGCTCGTGGGCGGTCCGCTCGCCGATGGACACCAGCTGGGCCCGCACCCCCGTCGGGAGCCCGCGCCCGTGGAGCACGCGGGCCATGTCGTCGGTCACCGCGGCGAGCTCGTCGAGGTGGGCGATGTCGACCTCGGGGACCTGCTCGCCCCGGCGGACGACGACGGTCGCCCGCCGGACGAGGACGCGCAGGTTGCGGGCACACAGGTCGAGGGGCACGAGGAGGTCGGTGACGACCTGGACGCCCGGCAGGTGGCGCCGCCGGAGCAGGGAGAGCCGGACGACCGCCAGCCCCTCGTCGGCCGCCTCGCGCAGCCCGGCGAGGGTGGAGTCCGACTGGCGGGCCCGCTCGAGGGTGGCCTCGAGGAGGTCCTCGTCGCCGGCGCGCAGCCCGGTCGCCGTCTGCCGCAGGACCTCGCCGAGCTCCCGGACGGCGCCCGCGGCCTGGACCCGGGGGCGCCGGACCGGACCGGTGGGGAAGAGGACCGTGATGACGATGGCGACCGTGCCGCCGACGACGGCGTCGAGCCAGCGGGACAGGACGTACGCCGGACCCGCGACGAGGGTCACGACGACGATGGACTGGACTCCCGCCTGGGTCGTCATGAGCAGGCCCGCGCCGAGGAAGGTGGCGATCGCCATGGCGGCCATGCAGACGAGCATCATCTGCCAGATCCCACCGCCGAAGACGTGGACGACGACGTCGCCGAGGAAGACGCCGACCGCGACCCCGAGCACGACCTCGTAGACCCGGCGGAGGCGGTGGCCGTAGGACATGCCGAGGCTGACCGCCGCCGTGATCGGGGCGAAGAACGGCATCGGGTGGTGCAGCACGTGCTTGGCGACCATCCAGGCGATCCCGGCGCCGATCCCGATCTGGAGGATGAACGGCGCCCGGGTGCGCAGCCGGGCCCAGCGGGTCCGCAGCGAGGTCCGGGAGCGGTCCAGGGCGCGCGGGCCGAGGTCCTCCCCGAGGTGTCTCCAGTCCTCGATCCGGCCGCTCACCGGGCCATCATCCCTCCGGGTCCGGCGACGGTCCGGGCCAGTCGGTCGTGTCGAGCACGACGTCGGCGCGGTCGCGCACCGGGTCCCGCGCGAGGAGCCGCTCCTCCTGGGCGGCCCAGCGGTCCCACGCCCGGGCGAAGACCTCTCCGTCCCGGCCGAGGGCCCGGGCCTTGCGGACCGCGTCGGGGGCCTCGAGCCAGACGAGGACGGCGGCATACGCCCCGGCGGGGAGCGCCCCGGCCCCGGCCCCCTCGAGGACGAGACGGGGGGTGGCGGGGACGGGCCGCAGGCCGGCCGGCCGGGAGCGGCTCCAGTCCCACCGCCGGTATGCCGCGGGCTCGCCGGCCGCGAGCGGCGCGAGGACGTCCTCGGCCACGTGGGACACCGCCGCCTCGAGGCCGTCCCACCCGGGGTAGACGTCGTCGAGGTGCAGGACCGGCGCGCCGAGGCGGGCGCCGAGGGCCTCGGCATACGTCGTCTTGCCCGCGCCGCTGCGACCGTCGACGGCGACGACGACGGTGGTGCCGCACCGGGACGCGGCGCCGGCGGCGAGGGCGGCGACCCGGGAGACCGCTTCCGTCACGTGGTCGGGCTGCACGTGACCCCACGCTACGCGGGTAGGTTCGCTGTCCATGAGCGTGGCCGTCCGGGTGATCCCGTGTCTCGACGTCGACGCCGGCCGGGTCGTCAAAGGGGTGAACTTCGCGAACCTCCGCGACGCGGGTGACCCGGTCGAGCTGGCGCGGGCCTACGGGCGGCAGGGGGCCGACGAGCTGACCTTCCTCGACGTCACGGCGAGCAGCGGGGGCCGGGAGACGATGTACGACGTCGTGAGCCGGACCGCCGAGCAGGTGTTCATCCCGCTGACCGTCGGCGGGGGCGTGCGCACCGTCGACGACGTCGACCGGCTGCTGCGGGCCGGGGCCGACAAGGTCGGGATCAACACCGGCGCCATCGCCCGGCCCGAGGTCATCGCCGAGATCGCCGACCGGTTCGGGGCCCAGGTGCTCGTGCTGTCCGCGGACGTCCGGCGGGCCGCGGACGGGCACTTCGAGGTGACGACGCACGGCGGTCGTCGCCCGGCCGGCCTCGAGGCCGTCGGGTGGTGCGTCCGCGCCGCCGAGCTCGGGGCCGGGGAGATCCTGCTCAACTCCATGGACGCCGACGGCACCCGCCAGGGGTTCGACCTCGAGCTCATCCGGGCCGTCCGTGAGGCCGTCGACATCCCCGTCGTCGCGAGCGGCGGGGCGGGGGCGGTGGCCCACTTCCCGCCGGCCGTCGAGGCGGGGGCCGACGCGGTGCTGGCGGCCAGCATCTTCCACTTCGGCGAGGTGTCGATCGCCGCCGTGAAGGCCGCCCTCGCCGCGGCCGGTCACCCGGTCCGCTGAGTCCGGTCCGCCGAGTCCGCTGAGCGTCGGTCCTCCTGATGCCCGAGCGCCGGCCCCCTGCATGAGACTGTCCAATTGGACAGTCTCATGCAGGGATCAGGCTTGCCGATGCAGGAGGGTCGGGCCCGTCCATGCGAGGATCGGGCCGGCGGGCTGGGCTGGCCTGCATGAAACTGTCCGATTGGGTCGGATTCATGCAGGGAGGAGGTCAGCGGGAGGCGGTGAAGGCCTCGACCGCCTCGGGCGAGCCCTCGACGGCGACGTCGGCGACACGCTCGCGGCCGCTGGCGTAGAGGACCAGCTCGGGCACCGACCCGACGAGGGTCACCGCACCCGGCCCGCGCGGCTTGCGGACGACGATGTCGCCGCGCTCGGGCCAGCGCAGTGACACGCCGACGGGGGAGCGGTGGAACATGAGCGGCCCGAGCCGGCGCAGCGAGGACGCGAGACCCTCGACGAGCCCCGGCCCGTATGCCGTCCGCGCGGCCATCCCGTTGGCGCGTCGGATGTCCTCGTGGTGGATGAACATCTCGCTGAGGTTCATCGCCTCGTCGACGGGGCCGAAGTGGGCGGGCGTCCACCGGGGCGGTCCCGAGCGGACGGTCGCGACGAGCCGCTCGAACGGCAGCGTCGCGATCTGCGCCTGGCCGCGCTCGAGCCGTCCGGCGAGGGGTGGGATCGCCATGCCGGCGGCGAGGTCCGGGCGCGCCTCCCGGATGTGGAGATGGGCGAGGAGGTGGGCGACATCCCACGGGTCGCAGAGGGTCGGTGCGCTCGGCCCCACCTCAAGGGCCGTGTCGCAGAGGGCATACCGCTCGTCACGTGCTGGTCCGGTCACGGCACCATCCTCTCCCACGGGCACAATGGGCGGTATGCCACCGCTCGACCCCGCCGTCGCCGCGCGCCTCAAGCGTGACCGGGACGGGCTCGTCGCCGCCGTCGTCCAGCAGCACGACACCGGCGAGGTCCTCATGCTCGGCTGGATGGACGACGAGGCGCTGCGCCGGACCCTGACCGAGGGCCGGGTCACCTTCTGGTCCCGCAGCCGGCAGGAGTACTGGCGCAAGGGCGACACGTCCGGCCACGTCCAGTGGGTGCGGGCCGTCGCGCTCGACGGCGACGGCGACGCCCTCCTCGTCCGGGTCGACCAGGTCGGCGCGGCGTGCCACACCGGCGACCGGACCTGCTTCGACGGGGGCGACCTCGCGGCCACCATGACCGTGGCCGCGGAGAACGCCGGCGCCGCTACCGCCACCGGCACCTCCGATGCCGGCTCTCCCCGCATGAATCCGACCCAATTGGACAGTCTCATGCAGGGGGAGAGCGTCGCCGCCGCCGCCACCGGCGCCTCCGATGCCGACTCTCCCTGCATGAATCCGACCCAATTGGACAGTCTCATGCAGGGGGAGGGCGTCGCCGCCGCCACTGCCGGAGCCGGCAGCACCGGACGGGACCGCCGGTGAACGCAGCCGACCTCGGGTACGGCCGGACCTGGCCGGACCTGCCCCAGTTCCAGGTGCTCGCCCGCGACCGCCGGGTCATCCCCGTCGTGCGGCGCCTCATGGCCGACGCGGAGACCCCGATCGGCGTCTATCGCAAGCTGGCCGCCGACGCGCCCGGCACCTTCCTCCTCGAGTCCGCCGAGCACGGCGGGATGTGGTCGCGCTTCTCGATCGTCGGGGCCCGCAGCCGGGCCACGCTCACCGAGCGCGACGGCGCGGCGCTCTGGCTCGGCGACCCGCCGGTCGGCGTCCCGACGACGGGCGACCCGCTCGACGCGGTGCGCGACACCCTCGCGGCCTTGACCACCGAGCCCATCCCCGGGCTGCCGCCGCTGACCGGCGGCCTCGTCGGCGCGATCACCTACGACGCCGTGCGGCACTGGGAGACGGTGCCCGCGACGACGCCGGATCTCCTCGGCCTGCCCGTCGTGACGCTCCTGCTCGCCACCGACCTCGCCGTCCTCGACCACAGCGACGGCTCGATCCTCCTCGTCGCGAACGCGATCAACTACGACGCGACGGACGAGCGGGTCGACGAGGCGTGGGGGGACGCCGTGGCGCGGCTCGACGCGATGACGGCCGCGCTGCGCCGGCCGGCGGAGTCGACGGTTGCCGCCATCGACACCCGGGTCCGCGACGCCGCGCTCGAGGAGGTGACGAGCAACCTGCCGCAGGAGCGGTTCCTCGACATGGTCGATTCGGCGAAGGAGGACATCCGGGCCGGCGAGGTCTTCCAGGTCGTCCTGTCCCAGCGGTTCAGCATCGACTGCCCGGTCGACGCGCTCGAGGTCTACCGGGTGCTGCGGGCCGCCAACCCCAGCCCGTACATGTACCTCCTGCGCCTCCCCCGTCCCGACGGCTCGACGGTCGACGTCGTCGGGTCCTCCCCGGAGGCCCTCGTCCGGGTCGAGGGTCGTCGCGCGGTCACCCACCCGATCGCCGGGTCCCGGCCCCGCGGGAAGACCCCCGACGACGACGTGCGGCTCGGCGAGGACCTCCTCGCCGACCCCAAGGAGCGCTCCGAGCACGTCATGCTCGTCGACCTCGGCCGCAACGACCTCCAGCGGGTCTGCCTCCCGGGCACCGTCGACGTCGTCGAGTTCATGCGGCTGCGTCACTACAGCCACGTCATCCACCTCGAGTCGACGGTGGTGGGGGACCTGCGGCCGGAGGCGACGGCATACGACGCACTCGTCGCGACCTTCCCCGCGGGGACCCTCTCCGGGGCGCCCAAGCCGCGGGCCATGAGCCTCATCGAGCACTACGAGCCGAGCCGCCGGGGGGTCTACGGCGGAGTCGTGGGCTACCTCGACTTCCACGGGAACATGGACATGGCCATCGCCATCCGGACCGGTGTCGTCGCCGACGGCGTATGCCACGTGCAGGCCGGCGCCGGGATCGTCGCCGACTCCGTGCCGCACCTCGAGCACGAGGAGTGCTGCAACAAGGCCGCCGCGGTGCTGCGGGCCGTCGCCTCGGCCCGCGGTCTGGTCGCGCCGTGAGGACGGTGCGCCCGTGAGCGCGGGCGGGTCCGGGAGCCGGCTCACCCGGCCGCTGCCGGTCGTCGCCCTCGTGGCGGTCGCGACGCTCGTCCTCGTCGCGAGCGGGAGCAAGGCGTGGGTCACCGGCATGACGAGCGACGCCGTCCTCGGCACGAGCCACGTGTCGGCGACCGGCACCGAGTCGGTGCCGGGGGTGGTGGGGCTCGCCCTCGTCGTCCTCGCGGCCGCCGTGGCCGCCGCGACGGCCGGGCGGGTGGGCCGGGTCGTCGCGCTCGTGGCGTTCGGCATCGCGACGGTCGCCCTCGCGGTCGACGTCGTCAGCTTCCTCCTCGACCCCGACTCCGCGCTCGGCCGGGCCGTGGCCCACCAGCTCGGCCGGACCGGCTCCGTCTCCAGCTCGGGTCACCCAACGGCCTGGGCGTATGCCGCGACCGGCGCCCTCGTCCTCCTCGTCCTCGCGCTCGGGCTGGCCATCCTCGGGCGACGTTCGTGGCACGGCCTCTCGGAGCGCTACGACAAGGCCGAGGCGGCGGGGGAGGGGGCCGCGACCGACGTCGCGGGGCGCCGTGGTGAGCGGGCTCGGACCGCGTGGCAGCAGCTCTCCGAGGGACACGACCCGACCGACGACGACGGTCCTTCCCGATCCTGACGCCGGACCTGACACAATCGGGGGCGAACCACGCCGGAGCCCGGCGACGACAACCGCGAACCGCGACACCAAGGAGCCCGACCCATGGCCGACGAGCACGAGGACCACGGCAACAGCGTCGCTGCATGGGTCAGCGTCGCCATCATCCTGGTCGGGGCCGTCCTGATGGCCTTCTCCGTCCTCTTCCCGACGACGTGGCTGTTCATCGTGGGCGCCGTCGTCGCCATCATCGGCGCGCTGTCCGCCAAGGTGCTGTCCATGGCGGGCTACGGCAAGCGGCCTGTCGAGCGTGCCTCCGCCGACTCGCACTGATCCCGGCTCGCCGGCACCGGCTGATCCCGGCTCGCCGGCGCCGGGCGACGGAGCCGATCCTCGGCTCCGCGCCGACGCCGCGGTCGGCCCGCATGCCCGCCCTGACGTCGGTCCGGGCGGTGGTTCCGGTGGGGGACCGGGCGTGCTGCGCCGGCTCCGCGAGCCGCTCTTCGTCCCCCTGGCCGGCGCCGTCGGTGCGACGGCCCTCCTGCTCCGCGACCCGCATACGCCGGGGTCGTGGGGACGCTGCCCGTTCCTCGTCCTCACCGGCCACCCGTGCCCGGCCTGCGGCGGTCTGCGCGCCGTCGACGACCTGCTCCACGGCAACGTCGTCGCGGCCCTCGGCTCCAACGCCTACGTCGTGGCCACCGTGCTGCTCGCCCTCGTCACGTGGGGGGTGTGGCTGGTCCGGCGGGTGCGAGGGCTGCCGACGGGATGGCGGCCGTGGCACGGCCGGGTCGCGTCGCTCTGGCTCGCCGGCCTCGCCGTCTTCGGGGTCCTCCGGCTCGTCGTTCCCGCCCTCGCCGTCCTCCAGCCGTAGCGGAGCGGGACCGGCTGCATGAGACTGTCCAAATGGGTCGGATTCATGCAGGGGACGAGACCCAGGTGCGTTCGGCTCGGGTGCATCCCGGCTACGGTCGCCTGAGCCGGTTGCATGAGACTGTCCAAATGGGTCGGATTCATGCAGGGGGAGTCGGGACCGGTTGCATGAGACTGTCCAAATGGGTCGGATTCATGCAGGGCGGCGGGGAGCCCGTCAGCCGTCGGCACCCAGCAGGTCGTCGGGCCGGTGGCACCGCACGCCGGGGAACCGTGTGAAGTCCGTGTCGTAGGACACGATGTCGGCCCGGTGCTCCAGCGCGACCGCGGCGAGATGGGCGTCGTTGACGAGGTTTCCCCCGGTTCCGGAGCCGGTGAGCAGGCCGTCGAGGACGGTGAGGTGCGCCCGCGTCGGGTCGACGACGACCGCTCCGGGACTGGCCAGCCAGGCGCCGACCTGTCCCATCGCCTCCTCCGGCCGCAGCGCGCCGGGGAAGAGATCGACCTTGGTGGAGATCCGGAGGAAGGCCACGAGGACGATCCAGGTGAATCCCACCGTGTCGGCCCCGCTCAGCGCCGCATCGAGCCACCGTCGGGCGGCGGAGTGGTGCCGGCTGTCGGCGTTGACGGCATACAGGAGCACATTGGCGTCGACGATCCTCATCGGCCGGTGCGCAGCTCTCGGACGATCTCCTCGTCCTCCAGCTCGCCGCTCAGCTGGAGCGCCCGGTCCAGCGCGACCATCGGTATGCCGAGGTGCCGCGGCGTCGTGGCGCTGGGATCGTCGGAGCCGGGGGCGGCACCGGCCCGGATCGCATCGTTGAGGGCCTGCTTGAAGGACACGCCGCGCCGCTCCATGAGCCGGCGAACGAGCCTCTCGGTGTCGGGGTCGAGGGTGACTGTCGTCCTCACAGGTGACAGCATAGCATCACCTTATTTGATGCCCGGCTGTCACT
>JBDIAL010000082.1:0-13983 GCA_039812405.1 Nostocoides sp. | reverse complement strand
CCGGGACGGCTGGGACCTCGGCGACGGGATGAGCGCCCACGTCGATCCCCGGGCCGGTCGCGAGCTGACGAGCGGGCCACCGGTTCCCCTCGGGGACCTCGGCGTCGCCGTCGAGCGCGCCCGCACGACCCGCCGGGCGCTGCGGGCCGGCGCCCAGCTCTCGCGCCCGACCTGGGACGCGCTCGGCTCGTGGCACGTCGTGGCGGCCGCCGCCGACCGGGTCACCCCGGACCAGGTCCACCCCGGCGCGGCAGTCCTGCGGGACCGGCGCCGCGACGACCTGCTCGTCACCGCCCGGTGCGTCCTCGACCACGGCGGCGACGTGACGACGAGCGCCGAGGTGCTCCACATCCACCGGACGACCCTCTACTACCGGCTCGACCGCATCGAGGTGCTCACCGGCGTCAACCTGCGCCGGGCCGCCGGCCGCGACGACCTGCACCTCGCGCTGCGACTCGCCGCCTACCAGGAGGTGAGCTGACCGCTGCGGTTCCGACGATTGTCGGACTCTCGCGGCGAAACTTCCGAGCCGGCGCCGAAGACCCGGGGCACCAAGCCGCTCTAGCGTCCTGCCCTGTGTGGAGGACCTCATGACCGACGAGCTAACCGCTGACGTCGCCGTCATCGGAGCGGGGGCGATCGGGGCCAGCAGCGCGCACCGCCTCGCCCGGGCCGGCCGGCGGGTCGTCGTCCTCGAGGCGCGCGACGGACCGGCCGAGGGAAGCACCGGGCGGTCGTTCGCCTCGATCCGCGGGCAGTGGGCCGACCCGCTGAACGTCGAGATCTCCTGGCGCAGCATCCAGGCCCTCCGGGACTTCCCGGCCGTCCACGGGATCGACGTCGGCTACCGCCCCACCGGGTATCTCCTCCTCGTCCCGGAGCGGGCCTGGCCCGCCCAACTCGACGCCGTCCGCCTGCAGCGGGAGCACGGCGTCCCCGTCGAGCCCCGCTCCCTCGTGGAGGCGCAGGCCATCACGCCGTTCGACCCGCACGGGCTCGGCGGCACGACGTGGGGGCCGGCCGACGGGGTCGTCGACCCCCATCTCGTCACGAGCGCCTGGCTCGACCTCGCGCGCGGCGACGGCGCCCGGGTCCTCTTCCGGCACGGCGTGCGGGCGGTGGAGCAGCACGGCGACGGCAGCTGGACGGTCACCGCCGAAGGCCGGTCGGTCCGGGCGCAGCACGTCGTCAACGCCGCCGGCGGCTGGGCCGGTGAGCTGGCCGCGCTGGCGGGCCTCGAGGTCCCGGTGGTCCACTCCCGCCGGAACGTGTATGCCACCGCCCCCGGCGTGGTCACCCGGCGGCTGCCGATGACGGTCGACCTCGCGAGCGGCGTCTACCTGCGCAGCGAGGGTGACCGGGTCCTGTTCGGCGGGGCCCGGCCCGAGGAGCCCGACGGCTACCGCACGGAGGTCGACTGGGACTGGATGGAGTCGCTGCTCGAGCGTGCCGTGACCCGGTTCCCCTGGCTCGCCGACGCCCCGCTCGACCGGTCGGCGTGCTGGGCTGGCACCTACGAGAACTCCCCCGACCTCCACGGCATCCTCGGACCCCACCCCGGTGCCCCGACCTGGGTCGACGCCTGCGGGTTCTCCGGCCACGGACTCATGCAATCCCCCGAGATCGGTCGCCTCGTGGCCGAGCAGGTCACGACGGGCACCATCGCGAGCCTCGACGTCTCGGCCCTCGACCCGGGCCGGTTCGCCCACGCCGCACCCGGGTCCGCACACGTGGGCCTGGTGTTCTGAAATGTCCCGGTCCGCTGACCCGGCACGCCCGGACGGGACGGGCACGACGATCGGCCTCGAGGTCTCCGGGGGCACCGCCTGGATCACCCTCGACGGCCCTGCCACCCGCAACACCCTCGACGCGGCGGCTGCGCACGACCTCATCGCCGCCTGCGACCGCGTCGACGCGGACCCCGCGATCGGCGCCGCCGTCGTCACCGGGGCCGGCGGCGCCTTCTGCTCGGGTGCCGACACGAGGGTGCTCGCCGGCCTGCGGACCCAGCCGCCGGACGTCGCATACGAGGGCCTGGAGGAGCTCTACCGCGCCTTCCGCCGCGTCGGGGCCATGGCGGTGCCGACCGTCGCCGCCGTCGACGGGCCGGCCGTCGGGGCCGGGCTCAACCTCGCCCTGGCCACGGACCTGCGCATCGCCAGCGAGCGGGCCCGGCTCGTCTCCGGGTTCGCCCGGGTCGGGATCCATCCCGGCGGTGGGCACCTGCACCTCCTGCACCGGGCCGGTGGGGCCGGGATCGCCGCGTCCTCGGGGGTCTTCGCGCAGCCGATCGCGCTCGAGCAGGCGCTCGGCACCGGGCTGGTCAGCGCCGTCGTGCCGCACGCCGCGCTGCGTGACGCCGTCGCCCGGGCCGTCGCCCACCTGGCCGCCGACCCCGACCTGGCGCGAGCCCTCACCCTCACCCTGCGGCGCACCGTGCTCGACGCCGCGGACTGGGACCGGGCCGTCGAGATCGAGCGGGCCCGGCAGCTGTGGTCCCTGTCCCGCACCCGGGTCCGCGATGCCTGAGCCGCGCCGGGGCGAGCACCTCGTGCCCCGCAACCTCGCCGATGCCGTCGTCGCGCGGTCGATGGCCCGCCCCGCCCTGCGCACCGGGACCGTCGACGACGAGATACCCCTCTCCGACGCGGTCGCGCACGCCGCCGCCCGGGCCCGCAGCCTCCTGCGATCGGGGCTGCGGCCCGGCGACCGGGTGGCCCTCGTCGACGCGCCGTCCACCGACTACCTCGTCTCCTGGCTGGCCTGCCTGCTCGCCGAGCTGCCGGTCGCCCTGGTCAACCCCACCTACCCCGGCGACCTCGTCGAGGAGATGCTCGGGCCGCTGGCGCCCGCGGCCGTCCTCGGTCCGGAGGAGGTCGCCGCCGCCCGGGAGGACGGGGCGTCCGACCCCGGCGGACTGCCCGGGCTGACGACCGACCGGTATGCCGTCGCCTCCTTCATGCATACGTCCGGCACGACGGGGCTGCCCAAGTTCTGCGCCCAGACCCACGACTACTTCGCCCGGCTCGGCGCCGCGATGGGCGACGCCCTCGACCTCACCCCCGACGACACCGTGCTCGCGCCGCTGCCGTTGTTCCACATCAACCCGATGGGCTACGGCGTCGTCACCGCCCTGCTCGCCGGGGCCGACGCCCTCGCGGTGCGCCGGTTCTCCGCCAGCGGGTTCTGGCCGTCCGTCGTCGGCGCGGGCGTCACGGTCCTCGTCCTCCACGCGCCCCCCGTGCAGATCCTCAAGCGGGCGACCACCGCCGACGACGCGGCCGGGCACCGCGTCCGGACGATGTTCTACGCCGACCGGGACTTCCTGCGCCGCTTCGGGATCTCTGCTGCCGTGAGCGGGTACGGCTCGACCGAGGCCGGTGGCGTGTCGCACCTGCGGCGGTGGCGGGCCACCGACGACCTCCCCGACGACGCGAGCCGGCACGGGGGTCCGGCCCGTGCCGACATCGACTGGCGCCTCGACGACACCGGCCTCATCCAGGTCAGGGAGCGCGCCCACGCCGCGCTGTTCGACGGCTACGTCCGCGCGAACGGCCTCGACCCGGCGCGTGACGCCGAGGGCTGGTTCGAGACCGGCGACCTGGGCCGTGTCGACGACGACGGGGGCCTCGTCTTCCTCGAGCGTGCGGCGGAGTCCATCCGGGTCAGAGGCGAGTTCGTGCCCATCCCCTTCGTGGAGGGCCACCTGGCGACGGTGCCCGGCCTGCGGGACCACGCGATCTGGAAGCGCCCGGGCCGCCTCGTCGACGAGGAGGTCGTCCTCTACGTCGTGGCCGACGAGGTGCCCGTGCCCGACCTGCGCGAGCGCATCGCCGAGCTGCCTCCCTTCATGCGGCCCGTCGCCGTCGCCCAGGTCGCCGACCTGCCCCGCGACGCCGCCGCCGGCAAGGTCCAGCGCCGCCGCCTCGCCGACCACCCCGTCACCGCCTGGATCGAGCTGGGATGACCACCGCTGCGGACACCGGACCCTCCGACACCAGCCTTCCCGACGCGGCGCTCTCCGACGCTGTGCGCGCCGACGCGGGTCTCCCCGACGGCGTGCTCCCCGGGTGGGCCGTCGACATGGTCGACCTCCACGTCCACGCGGCGCCCAGCCTGCTCCCGCGCCACGGTGACGACGCGCATACCGTCGCCGCGGAGCGGGCCGTCGGGTTCGGGACCGTCGTCCTGAAGTCGCACGAGGGCTCCACCGTGGAGCGGGCCGCGATCGCCGGTGCCGGCGTCCACGGCGGCATCGTCCTCAACAGCCCCGTCGGCGGGGCGAACCCGGACGCCGTCGAGGTCGCCGCCCGCCTCGGCGGACGCGTCGTGTGGATGCCCACCGTCTCCGCGGCAAACCACCAGGCCGGCGCGACGTCCCCCGAGCTGTCGGTCCACCGGGGCTTCGCGCTCCGGACCGTGCCCGTCACCGATGCCGACGGCGGCCTCCTGCCCGCCTGGCACGACGTCCTCGACGTCGTGGCCGCCCACGACCTGCTCCTCGCCAGCGGGCACCTGGCCGCCACCGAGACCGTCACCCTCTTCACCGAGGCCCGGCGGCGCGGCATTGCCCGACTCCTCGTCAACCACCCGCTCATGGCCTTCCTGCACTGGACCACCGAGACCGCGCAGGCCCTGCAGGCCCTCGACGTCCACCTCGAGCTCGGCATCCTCCCCGACCTCCTCGGCGATGCCGACCATGCCAGCCTCGAGCTCACCCGCACCTACCCCGGCTCGCTCCTCGTCTTCGGCGGCGACCTCGGCCATGCCGACCACCCCGGACCCGGCGCCGCCGTGGCCCCGTGGCTGCGTGACCTGCAGGGCCGGGTCGGGGCCGCGCGGGCCGCCGCCATCATGACGACGCAGACCGCCGGCCTGCTCCTGCCCTGACCTCCCCCACCTGGCCCCTCCTGCCGACCTGGCCCACGGGGTCGCCACCCGCGCTGACCCCCGCCCCCGGGACCTTTATCGGGTTCCACGACAAGAGGACACCTCACCCGAGAACGCTTCCCCCGCGAAGAGTCCCTTTGTCGGGTCCCACCACAACGGATCAGCCGCCCGCTGCAGCCGTGGCACTTCGAGACTTGGAGGAGAGGGCCCTGGTCTCTTGCGACCAGCCAGGTGCCTGTCCGTGCCGCAACCCGGGTTGCCCCTGCGTCGCGGCACCCACACCCCTGTGGGGCGGTACCCGAGGTGTCCCCCCTCTGCGGGGCGGTACCCGAGGTGCCCCTTGTCGTGGAACCCGATAAAGAGGCAGCTCGCCCGAGAACGCTTCCCCCGCGAAGTGACCCTTTGTCGTGGAACCCGATAAAGGTCCCCGGGGGGCGAGGGTCAGCGGCAGGTGTAGACGCCCTCGGTCCCCCGTCCCTCGGTTCCCCGGTCCAGTTCTGGTCTCGGTCCCCCGATCTCGGTCCCAGTCCTGGTCTCGGTCCCCCGATCTCGGTCCCAGTCCTGGTCTCGGTCCCCCGATCTCGGTCCCCGTTCCGGTCTCGGTCTCGGTGGCGGGGTGTATGCGCCGGTCGAGGCACGCTCCATCCCGCCCGGCGCAGGGCCTGACACTCGGCAGCGGCCCTCGCCGGCTTCGCCCGTTTCGCCCGTTTCGCCACCGTCGACCGGGCCGGCGCGGTCCCCTTCGCCCGCCGGTCGCAGACCCCTCCTCTGCCGGTCGCAGATCCCTCCTCCGTCGATTCTTGACTAATTCCAGAAAAGGGTCGAGAGTTGACCTCGTGAGCCCAGTGCCCCCGACGGACTTCTCCCGCATGCTGCGCGAGGCCGGGCTCCGGGTCACCCGCCCGCGCACCGAGGTGCTCGCGGCCGTCCACGCGACGCCCCACGCCGACACCGACTCGATCATCGCGACCGTCCGTCGCACCCTCCCCGAGGTGTCGCACCAGGCCGTCTACGACTCGCTCCGGACGCTCACCTCCTCCCGTCTGCTGCGCCGCATCCAGCCGCTCGGCTCCGTCGCGCGCTACGAGGCCCGGGTGGGCGACAACCACCACCACGTCGTATGCCGGTCCTGTGGCACCATCGCCGACGCCGACTGCGCGGTGGGCGAGACCCCCTGCCTCACCGCCTCCGACGCCCACGGCTTCGCGATCGACGAGGCCGAGGTCATCTACTGGGGCCTGTGCCCCACCTGCCTTTCCCAGACCACCCCTACGGAACCCGCACGGCCCTGAAAGGAAACCGCATGTCCAAGCAGTCCGACGCCGTCATCGGCGAGGTCAACGAGGAGCCGTCCGCCGGCTGCCCCGTCCTCCACCACCGCGTGCACCCCACCGGGGGCAGCGGCAACCAGGAGTGGTGGCCCGAGCGCCTCAACCTGAAGATCCTCGCGAAGAACCCCGCGGAGTCCAACCCGATGGACGAGGGCTTCTCGTATGCCGACGAGTTCCTCTCCCTCGACCTCGCCGAGGTGAAGCAGGACATCGCCGAGGTCATCACGACCTCCCAGGACTGGTGGCCCGCCGACTTCGGCCACTACGGCCCGCTCATGGTCCGCATGGCGTGGCACGCCGCGGGCACCTACCGCGTCCACGACGGCCGGGGCGGCGCCGGCTCGGGGCAGCAGCGCTTCGCCCCCCTCAACAGCTGGCCGGACAACGTCAACCTCGACAAGGCGCGCCGGGTCCTCTGGCCGGTCAAGAAGAAGTACGGCCGCAAGCTGTCCTGGGCCGACCTCATGGTCCTCGCCGGGAACGTCGCCATGGAGACGATGGGCTTCACGACGTTCGGCTTCGCCGGCGGGCGCAAGGACGTCTGGGAGCCCGACGACGACGTGTACTGGGGCTCGGAGACCGAGTGGCTCGGCGACGAGCGCTACACCGGGGAGCGCGACCTCGAGAATCCGCTGGCCGCCGTCCAGATGGGGCTCATCTACGTCAACCCGGAGGGCCCCAACGGCAAGCCCGACCCGCTCGCCTCGGCCGTGGACATCCGCGAGACCTTCGCCCGGATGGCGATGAACGACGAGGAGACCGTCGCGCTCATCGCCGGGGGCCACACCTTCGGCAAGACCCACGGAGCCGGCCCGGCGGACCTCGTCGGACCCGAGCCGGAGAGCGCGCCGCTGGAGCAGATGGGCCTCGGCTGGAAGTCCTCCTTCGGCACCGGGAAGGCCGCGGACGCCATCGGCTCCGGCCTCGAGGTCACCTGGACCTACCACCCGACCCGCTGGGACAACGAGTTCTTCCACATCCTGTTCGGCTATGAGTGGGAGCTCATGGAGTCCCCGGCCGGAGCCCACCAGTGGCGGCCCAAGAACGGCGCCGGCGCCGACCTCGTCCAGGAGGCCTTCGGCTCCGGCAAGCGCGAGCCGCGCATGCTCACCTCCGACCTCGCGCTGCGCTTCGACCCGATCTACGGGGAGATCTCGCGCCGGTTCCACGAGCACCCCGACGAGTTCGCCGACGCCTTCGCGCGCGCATGGTTCAAGCTGACCCACCGCGACATGGGCCCGCGCAGCCGCTACCTCGGCGCCGAGGTGCCCGACGAGGTCCTCAGCTGGCAGGACCCGCTGCCCGAGCCCGAGGGCCAGCCCCTCGGCGCCGCCGCCATCGCCGCGCTCAAGGAGCAGATCCTCGCGACGGGACTCACCGTCCCCCAGCTCGTCAAGACGGCGTGGGCGTCCGCCGCGACGTTCCGCGGCGGCGACAAGCGGGGCGGCGCCAACGGTGCCCGCGTCCGCCTCGCCCCGCAGAACGGCTGGGCGGTCAACGACCCGGCCGAGCTGGCGACGGTGCTGCGCGCCCTCGAGGGCGTCCAGGAGGCGTTCAACGCCGAGGGCGACACCCGCGTCTCGCTCGCCGACCTCATCGTGCTCGGTGGCAACGTGGCGATCGAGAGCGCGGCCGCGGCGGCCGGTTACCAGGTCAAGGTCGCCTTCACCCCGGGCCGGGTCGACGCGACCCAGGAGATGACCGACGTCGACTCCTTCGGCTACCTCGAGCCGCGGTCCGACGGGTTCCGCAACTACCTCGGCAAGGGCGGCCGGCTCCCCGCGGAGTACCTCCTCGTCGACACGGCGAACCAGCTGACCCTCACGGCACCGGAGATGACCGTCCTCGTCGGCGGCCTGCGCGTCCTCGGCGCCAACCAGGGCGGCTCGACCGAGGGCGTCCTCACCGAACGCCCGGGGCAGCTGACGAACGACTTCTTCGTCAACATCCTCGACATGGACACGAGGTGGGCTCCGACGACGGAGGCCGGGGACCGCTTCGAGGGCCGCGGCGCCGACGGCTCGGTCCGGTGGACGGGCAGCCGGGTCGACCTCGTCTTCGGGTCGAATTCCGAGCTGCGAGCCCTCGCCGAGGTCTACGGCGCGGACGACGCGGCCGGGAAGTTCGTCCAGGACTTCGCGGCGGCGTGGGCCAAGGTCATGGACCTCGACCGCTTCGACGTCCACCGCTGAGGCTCCGGCCCGGCACCCGACCCCCGCGATCCGGCGGCGGGCCGACCACCACAGGGTGGTCGGCCCGTCGGATCGCGGGGGTCGCCTCCGGATCCCTGGGACGGCCCGACGAGGGCCGACAATGGTGAGGTGACCGTGAAGAGCATCGGCTTCCTGTCCTTCGGGCACTGGAACCCCTCCCCCCACTCCCAGACCCGCAGCGCCTCCGACGCCCTCCTGCAGACCATCGAGCTCGCCGAGGCGGCCGAGGAGATCGGGGTCGACGGGGCATACGTCCGCGTCCATCACTTCGCCCGCCAGCTCGCCTCGCCGTTCCCGCTCCTCGCGGCCATCGGGGCGCGGACCCGCCGCATCGAGATCGGCACGGGCGTCATCGACATGCGCTACGAGAACCCGCTCTACATGGCCGAGGACGCCGGGGCCGCCGACCTCATCGCCGGCGGCCGGCTCCAGCTCGGCATCAGTCGCGGGTCACCGGAGCAGGTCGTCGACGGCTATCGGTACTTCGGCTTCGCGCCCGCCGAGGGCACCGACCACGCCGACCTGGCCCGCCAGCACGCCGAGGTGCTTCTCACCGTCCTGGAGGGCCACGGCTTCGCCGAGCCGAACCCGCGCCCGATGTTCCCCAACCCGCCCGGGCTGCTGCGCGTCGAGCCCCACTCCCCCGGCCTGCGCGACCGCGTCTGGTGGGGTGCCGGCACCCGGGCGACGGCCGAGTGGACCGCCCGGCAGGGGATGAACCTCATGAGCTCCACGCTGCTCACGGAGGACACCGGCGTGCCCTTCCACCGGCTGCAGGCCGAGCAGATCGAGCGCTTCCGGGCCGCCTGGCGCGAGGCCGGGCACTCCCGCGAGCCGCGCGTCTCGGTGAGCCGCAGCATCTTCCCCATCGCCAGCGACCTCGACCGCGCCTACTTCGGCCGGGAGACCGGCAGCGAGGACCAGGTGGGGTTCCTGGACACCGGGCCGGCTCGGTTCGGCAAGACGTATGCCGGGGAGCCGGACCGGCTCGTCGCGGACCTCGCCGAGGACGAGGCCATCGCCGCCGCCGACACCCTCCTGCTGACGATCCCCAACCAGCTCGGCGTCGACTACAACGCCCACGTGCTCGAGGCCGTCGTCAAGGACGTCGCCCCCGCCCTCGGCTGGCGCTGACGGGCGCCCGGGGCGGCTACAGCCACAGGTGGGTGTGCAACCAGCTCGTCACCCCGTCGGGCACGAAGCCCGGGATGCCCGACACCTTGAGCACGCACCACACGACGAGACCGACGAAGAGCGCGGTGAGCAGGCCCGCGACGACCCGCAGCCACATCGGCTGCGCCATGACCCAGTCGTTCCAGCGCCGCACCTGACGCTTGACGAAGTCGAGGACGGTACGCGCCCGCTCGAACTCCGACGCCCAGATCACCAGACCGACGATGACGACCGCCCAGCCCGGCCCGGGCAGGGGCACGAGGGCGAGCCCCAGGAGCACGACGACGAGACCGACGACGAAGACGGCGACGCGGTATGCGGGGTAGAGGCTCTTGTTCCGGCGCAGCCGGTGGCGCCAGGCCCAGTTCGGGCCGGGCGGGTCCTGGTGGTCCGGGCCCTCCGTCGCGGCCGACGGCCCGTCGACGTCCCTCGGCGCGTCCCCCTCGGGCTCGGTCACGGGTCCGGTGTCTCCCGGGAGCGGGCCGCGAAGATCGCGGCGACCCGAGCGGTCACCGGGCCGGGAGCGGCATACCTCACGTCGTCCCAGCGCTCGACGGGCAGGACGTTCTTCGTCGAGGAGGTGACGAACACCTCGTCCGCCTCGTGGGCGGTGGCCAGGGGGATCGGCTCCTCGACGACCTCGATGCCGGCCCCGGCGGCCCACTCCAGGGCGAGGGCGCGGGTCACCCCGGCGAGACAGCCCGACGACAGCGGCGGGGTGACGAGGCGGCCGTCCCGGACGAGGACGATGTTGGTCCCCGTCCCCTCGCACAGCTCGTCGCGCGTGTTGGCGAAGATCGCCTCGATGGCACCCTGCTCCTTGGCCCGCGCCAGGGCGACGACGTTCTCGGCATACGAGGTCGTCTTGAGGCCCGCCGTCGCCGACCTCTCGTTGCGCACCCACGGCACCGTGGCGAGCACCGCCGCGCGGGGCGGTCGCGGCTGCGGGCCGCACGTCACGACGTAGCGCAGGGCGCTCTCACCGCGGTCGGAGCCGAGCGGACCGGCGCCCCCGGTGACGGTGTATCGGAGCCGTCCGAAGTCGAGTGTCCCGGCGGCGGCCAGGACCGCCTCGCACCCCTCACGGACGCGATCGAGGTCGGGAGCCGGCAGCCCGAGCCCGGCCATCGTGTGCTCGAGCCGGCGGGTGTGCCGGGTCCAGGCGAACGGCTGCCCCTGCTCGACCTTCAGGGTCTCGAAGGCGGCGTCCCCCACCGTCACGGCATGGTCGAGAGCGGGCACGGAGGGCTGGCTCGGGTCGACGAGGTGTCCGTCGACCCAGGCCCGGATCTGCGCAGGCATGCCCCCACCCTCTCATCGTCGACACCGTCGGTGTGGCCGGGCCGGGGCCTCGTCCCGGCCTCCGGTCGCTCGCCTTCCCGACCCGTGGCTGCCGCCCGTCCGGCCCCCGCGGACACCGAGAGCCACGGGGTCCGCAGATCCCCGGGCGGGGCGGCCCCGGGACGGCACCGTCCGTCAGGAGGGGCCGCCCACGTCGGCGCGGCGGGCGATCGTCGCGGTGGCCCGGCGGTACTCCTCCGCGGGGACGCGGGCCGCGACGTCGTCGAGGAACTCGTAGCGCCGGCGCAGGGAGTGGGTGTAGCTGTCGGTCGCGGGGCTGGCCCGCAGGTGCGACCACCAGTCCTTGATGTCACCCCAGCCCGGGGCGGCGAGCGATCCGCCGAACTGCTGGAGGGCGAGCGCGGAGCAGAGCGCGGAGAAGGCGAGCCGGTCCACGAGCCGCCAGCGGGCCAGCGTGCCGAGCACCATGGCCGCCCCGAACACGTCGCCGGCACCGGTCGGGTCGAGCTCGTGGACCCGCAGGGCGGGGACCTGGGCCTCCTCCCCCGTCGAGGAGTCGATGGCCATCGCCCCTCGCGGACCGTCGGTGACGACGGCGAGCGGCACCCGGTCGGCGAGGACGTAGAGGGCGTCCTGCGGGGTCGAGGTGCGGGTGTATGCCATGGCCTCGGCTGCGTTGGGCAGGAACCCGTGGCAGTGCTCGAGCCGGTCGAGGACGGTGAGCGGCCACGACTGGCTCGAGTCCCAGCCGACGTCGGCGAAGACGAGCGCGCCGTCGGCCCGGGCGAGGTCGACCCAGCTGGCACCCGGCGGCGGGGCCGCGCCCCCTTCGGAGACCACATCCCCTTCGGGGGCCGTGTCCCCGTCCGGCGTCGCGGCCCCGTCCGTGCGGTGGTGCTCCTCGCCGATGTCCACCATGACGACCCGGCTGCGCGGTGGGCGCCCGATCATCCGGGTCGCGGGGACGGGCGAGGGATGACCGTGGGTCACCATGCTCCGGTCCCGGTCGACGGACATCGAGACGGTGACCGGCGTGTGCCACCCCGCGAACCGGCGCGACCGCGACAGGTCGACGACCTCCTGCTCCTCCAGCGTGCGCCAGCAGAAGTCGCCGTAGTCGTCGTCGCTGAACGCCGCGGCGAGCGAGGTCCGCAGCCCGAGCCGGCGCGCGGCGATGGCGAGGTTGGCGATGCCTCCGGGGCACGAGGCCATGCCGTCGGCCCACTCCTCGGTGCCGGCCGACGGCATCCGTTCGAGCCCGGAGAAGATGATGTCGAGGAAGACGGTGCCCCAGACGAAGACGTCGTACTCCGCTTCGGCCTCGCGCAGGCCCGCCAGCGGGTCGAACCGGTCCGTCATCGCGTCACCTCCTCCCTCGTCAGGCCAGTGTGCCGTCGGAGGCCGACACCCGCCCGGAGGCGAGGCCGACGAGGCGGGCCGCCTTGAGCTCGGTCTCCCGCCACTCGCCGAGAGGGTCCGAGCCCCACGTGATGCCCGAGCCCGTCCCGAACCGCAGCCATCGCCGGCCCGCCTCGTCGCGCTCGGCCCAGAAGGTCCGGATGCCGACGGCCAGTGCCGCCTCGTCCGCGTCGGCGTCGAGCCAGCCGACCGCCCCGCAGTAGGGCCCCCGCGGCACCGGCTCCAGGTCCGAGATCGCCTCGAGCGCAGTGGACTTCGGGGCTCCGCTGACGCTCCCCGGCGGGAACGTCGCCTCGAGGATCTCCGACCAGCCCACCCCCGGTCGGAGCCGTCCGACGACGTCCGACACGAGGTGGACGAGACCGGGGTGCTCCTCGACCCCGCACAGCCGCTCGACGGCGACCGTGCCGGACCGGCAGACGTGCGACACGTCGTTGCGGACCAGGTCGACGATCATGACGTTCTCGGCATAGTCCTTGGGCAGCATCTGTGCCGCGGTGGGCGCGGTGCCCTTGATGGGTCGCGACGCGATCCGGTCCCCGACCCGCAGGAGGTATGCCTCGGGAGACGCGCAGGCGATCTCCAGGCCCGCTTCGGGCGCCACGAGCGTCATCCCATACGGAGCGGGGTTCCCCTGGGCCAACAGCGGGCCGAGCGCTCCGACGGTCACCGGGTCGGGCAGCCGGTGGGACAGGATCCGGCAGACGTTGACCTGGTAGACGGTCCCGGCGGCGATGCGGCGACGCACCTCGCGCACGGCGGCGAGGTATGCCGCCTCGTCGAGACTGCTCGCCCACGGCCCCTCGAGGGGGGTCCAGGCGGAGCCCGGCCAGCCGTCCGGGGCCGGCCCGACCTCGGAGAACCGCACGGCCGTCAGCCGGCCCTCGAAGGTCGCGACGACGGCCCAGAACCCCTCGGTGACCCCGTCCAGGTCGTGGCGCACGTCGACGACCCCGCGCGCGAGACGGTCGCCGACCCAGGCCCAGCCCATCCGCCGATCCTAGGAGAGCGCCCGCGTCCCCGGACCGCGGCCGGCGGACCGGGACCCCCCGCGATGCGGCAGCCGGGCGAGGTCGTCAGACCCTATGGGGGTGGGGCTCTGAGGTTGGTGTTGTGGGCCAGGGCCTCACGGTGCAGATTCGTGGATCATCCCCAGGAGTGGCCTGGGGGTGCCGACAGGCAGCGGAGGCCCTGGTGTTCATCGAGCGTACGGCGATTGGGTTGGATGTGCACGCGCGGAGCGTGCGGGCGGCGGTGTTGGACACCTCGACCGGTGAGCTCGTCGAGGCGAAGCTGCCGCCGGGCAGTAACGCTGTCGCTCGATGGGTCATGGGGATCGCGGAGCAGCACGGGCCGATCGCCGTGGCCTACGAGGCGGGGCCGACCGGGTTCGGGCTCGCGCGGACGTTGGCCGAGGCGGGGGTGCCGGTGACGGTCGCAGCACCGTCGAAACTGATCCGCCCGGCCGGGGACAGAGTCAAGACCGACGCTCGGGACGCGCTGTTGCTGGCCCGGCTGCTGCGGATGGACGAGCTGACCGCGGTGCGGGTGCCGACCGTTTCGGAGGAAGCGGCTCGGGATCTGGTGCGCGCCCGCGACGACGCCCGGGTGGAGCTGATGGCGGCCCGGCATCGGGTCTCGAAGCTGCTGCTGCG
>JBDIAL010000081.1:0-14055 GCA_039812405.1 Nostocoides sp. | reverse complement strand
TCGGCGGCCGGCACGTCGGGCCCGTCGAGGACGCCGGCACCCGCCCCGCCCCGGCGCGTGGGACCGGCACGCTCGACACGGACGGCGCGGAGCACGGCATACGCGATCCCCAGGACGAGCAGGAGGGCGACGACGAGGACGACCCACCCGGGGGCCCCGCCGATGCTCGGGGCGCCTGTGGAGTCGAGCAGCCGCCGCAGCCAGCCGAGGAGGCGCTGCCACGGGCTCTCGTGGACGGCATAGGAGTGGTGCGAGAGCTCCTCGACGAGCCACCGGTGCGCCTCGTCCGAGGAGGGGTCGAGCGGGGGGCCGGTCGCGCAGCGCACGGCTCAGGGCCCGCCCACCGCGGCGGCGAGCCGGACGTCGAGGGCCTCGCGGCGGATGCGCTGGTCGAGGTAGAGGAGGGTGTCCGTCCCCGCCGAGAAGGGCGTCGTCAGGGTGCCGATGACGATCGTGGCGACGGCCCGGACGGCGACCGAGAGCACCGCGAGGGTGGCTGCCGACACCCCCGTGGCGTCGAGCGCCCGGCCGAGCAGCAGGCCGATGGGGACGGAGAGGACCGAGCCGACGACGGCGACGAGGACCGCGACGAGGAGCCGGATGCCGAGGACCCGCCAGAACGCGCTGCCCGAGGTGAGCCGCCACGACCGGCCCAGGCCGGCGCGCACGCCGAGCTGCTCCAGGACGATGGCCGAGGGGGCGAAAGCGTAGCGCGTGCCGAGGAACAGGGCGAGGCAGATCGTCACGAGGGCGCCGATCAGGGTGAGGAGCAACCCCGCCGCCGTCGTCCCGCTGCCGTGGGAGGCGATCCCGCGCACGAGGACGAGGACCGGCACGCCGAGGAGGACGAGGACCGTCGCGAGGATCATGAGGAACACGAGGGCGGCGCTCCCGACGACCTGCCAGAGCCGTCCGCGGGCGGCGTCCCACGTCTGCTGGAGGGTCACCTTGCGCCCGAGGACGCCCTGCGCGATGACGTGCGCGGTGAAGGCGGTCATGAGGAGTCCGGCGAGCTGCGCGGCGAACGAGGGGAGCACGGAGCCCACCTCGCCCAGCCCGTCGAGGAGGTCGGTGGAGGCCGGGTCGCCGCTCGTCGTCCAGCCGACGAGCACGCTGACGAGGTAGGCGCCGAGGGCGGTCGCCGGGGCGACGAGGATCAGGGTGGTCACGAGGCCGAGGCCGAAGGTGGCGGCGGGATTGCCGCGGATCGCGAGGGTCGCCCCCGTGAAGATGTCGTCGAGCCCGAGCGGCCGGAGCGGCACGATGCCCGGGCGGACCTCGGCATACGGCGGCGGCGTCCCTGCATACCCCATGGCCCGAATCTATCCGGACCCTTATCGGGTATCTATCCGGACCTTTATCGGGTTCCACGACAAGAGGCCACCTTCCGGGGGAAAGGTTCTCGGGTCAGGTGACCGTTTCCCGGGTCAGGTCGTCTGCCAGTCGTATGCCAGCCGTATGCAGCCCGCCACCCCCGGCGGGGGGTCACCGGGGGTGGCGGGTTGGGTCGCGGGGAGCGAGCCCGGGTCAGTCGGCCGGGCCCTCGCCGAGCGTGACCGTCCGGGTGTGGTGGGTGCCGTTGGCGTCGGTCCAGCTGATCGAGACGCGGTCGCCGGGGTGGTGCTTCGTGACCGCCGCGCTGATCTGCTTCTGGGTCGAGACCGACGTGCCGCCGATCGAGGTGATCGTCGAGCCCTGGGTGATGCCCGCCTTGTCAGCGGCCGAGCCGCTGACGACGCCGGCCACCGTGCCCGAGCTGCCCTGCGAGCTCATCTGGATGCCGAGGAAGGCGGGCAGGCCCTGGTGGATCGTGTCGTTGTCGACGCCGTCGATGATCTGCTGGGCGACCGACAGGGCGTGGTCGATCGGGATGGCATAGCCCGCGGTCGTGTTCCCGGCCTGGTCGGTCTGGGCGGCCGTGTCGATGCCGACGACCTTGCCGCTGCTGTCGTAGAGCGGGCCGCCGGAGTCGCCGGACTGGATGTCGGCGTTGATCTCGATGAGGCCGCTCAGCTTCTCGGAGTCGCTGCTCGACGCGCCGTCGCTCGCGGTGATCGACTCGTTGAGCGCGGTGACCGTGCCCTTGGCGGCGGACGTCCCGGGGTCGTTGCCGGCGTTGCCGACGCCCGTCACGGAGTCGCCGACCGACACGCTCGAGGAGTCACCGAAGGACACCGTCGTCAGGCCGCTGGCGTTCTCCAGCCGGAGCACGGCGACGTCGTTCGTCGGGCTCGTGCCGACCACCTTGGCGGTGTAGGTCCGGTTCGTCGTCAGGTCGGTGACCTTGATCTTCGTCGCGCCGTCCACGACGTGGTTGTTGGTGAGGACGAGGCCGTCGGAGCTCATGATCATGCCGGTGCCGGCCGCCTCGCCGGTGCCGTAGTCGATCGTCGTCACGATGTTGACGACACCCTGGACCTGCTTGGCGGTCGCCTCGCCGGCCTGCTGGACGTCACCGCTGCTCCCGGAGCCCGAGCCGCCCTGGATGTTGCCGAAGGGGTCGATCGCCGAGCCCCCGCCGTCGAAGCCGTTGCCACCCGAGGACGGGAAGCCCTCGCCGCCCGAGGACGGGAAGCCCCCACCGCCCTGGTTCAGCCCGTTGCTGTAGCCCTTGTCGTAGCCGTTCTGGTAGCCCTGCCGATAGCCGTCGCCATAGCTGCTGCCGCCGTTGCGGTCCCACGTCGCGGAGGAGTTCGTCGAGGACGTGGAGCTCGTCGACACGTCGCGGATGGCCTCGGTCCCCCCGACGGCCAGGACGGCCGCGGCCGAGATGGCGACGAGCCCGAGGGCGATGTGGGAGGGGCGGGTCATGGCGGGCATTCAGAGCACCTCGTGAGTGACGTGGTTCGGGAAGCTGGTTCCCCAAGAACATCGCGGGCACCTCGACGGTTGCTGGATCCCTGCTATGCCGGACCTGTGACAGCCCTTTCACAGACTTGACAGGCCGCACCTAGGGTCGCGGGGGCCCTGCCATACCTCGACCGGCTGGCGGCTGGGCTGGGTCGAGGTATGCGATGTCTCTGCGGTGGTCCCCGCATACCTCGACTCGCTGGGGGCTGGGTCCCGCCACGACCTCCCACCGGGAATGCTCGTCCAGGGTCACGACGCGTGGGAGACTCCGTCGGATGGGGGCCATGTGGCTCGGTGAGCCGACCGGTCAGGGGTGGCAACAGCTGCTGGAGCTGCTTGCCGCCCTCGTGCTCTGCTCGGTGATCGGCCTGGAGCGCGAGCTGCGTCGCAAGAGCGCCGGCACCCGCACCCATGCTCTCGTCGGGCTCGGTGCCGCGCTGTTCATCCTCGTCAGCAAGTACGGCTTCACCGATGTCCTCGGCGACGCGCACGTCGTCCTCGACCCCTCGCGGGTCGCAGCCCAGATCGTGTCCGGCATCGGCTTCATCGGGGCCGGCATCATCTTCGTCCAGCGCACCCACGTGCGCGGCCTCACGACGGCGGCCGCGGTGTGGATCAGCGCCGCGGTCGGGATGGCGTGCGGCGCCGGACTGCCGGTGCTCGCGGCGACTGCCACAGCCGCATACTTCCTCGTCGTGTATGCCTACCCGCCGCTCATCCGTCGGATGGTGGCCGGCACGATGCGGGACGAGGCCATCACCCTCCGCTACACCGACGGGAGGGGGCTGCTGCGCACCATCCTCGCGGCGGTCACCGTCGCCGGCTTCGCCGTCACACACGTCCGGACCGACCGCGACGCCACCTCCGGGTCCGACGTGCTGCTCGCACTTCGACTCCGGGGCCGCCAGGACCTGAGGTCTCTCATCCCGCGGCTCAGCGAGATCGACGGCGTCCTCGAGGTGCGCGCCGGGGACGCGGCGGAGGAGGACGACAACGACTGACCACCGCGCGGAGCGTGTCCGGCATCCGTCCGTCGGGCCACGCCGGACACCTCGTCCGGCGTGCCGAGCCGCGCGCCAGTGGTTGGATGGTGCCCGTGAGCGCGCGCACCAGGTCGGTGGTCATCCTCGGCGCCGGTCCGGGCGGCTACGAGGCCGCCCTCGTCGCGGCTCAGCTCGGCGCCCGGGTCACCCTCGTGGAGAAGGACGGCGTCGGCGGTGCGGCGGTCCTCACCGACTGCGTCCCGAGCAAGGCGCTCATCGCGACGGCCGAGGTCCTCTCCGAGCTCGACAGCGCCGCGGCGGCCGGGCTCCGGGTCGGCGACGGCGGGCATGCCGGGTCGAGTGCCGAGGTCGCGCGGTCGCTCGCCGACCTCACCGTCGTCAACCGGCGGGTCCTCGACCTCGCCGCCGCCCAGAGCGCCGACATCCGCGCCCGGCTCCTCGAGGTCGGGATCCGGGTGCTGGCGGGGACCGGCATGCTCGCGGGCCCCCGCTCGGTCGTCGTCACGGCGGCCGACGGGTCGGAGCAGCTCGTCGCGGCCGACGTCATCCTCGTCGCGACGGGCGCGACCCCGCGCGTCATGGACAGTGCCCGCCCGGACGGCGAGCGGATCCTCACCTGGCAGCAGATCTACGCCCTCCGCGAGCTGCCGGAGCGGCTCGTCGTCGTCGGCTCGGGCGTGACGGGAGCCGAGCTGGCCCAGGCCTTCCTCGGCCTCGGGTCCCAGGTCGTCCTCGTCTCCTCGCGGGACCGGGTGCTGCCCGGCGAGGACGCCGACGCCGCCCAGGTCATCGAGGACGTCTTCCGCAAGCGCGGCATGGAGGTGCTCAACCGGTCGCGGATGGCGGCCGTCGAGCGGACCCCGGACGGCGTCCTCGTCCGCCTCGTCGACGGGCGGGAGGTGCGGGGCACGCATGCCCTGCTCGCCGTCGGCTCGGTCCCGCAGACCGAGGGGGTCGGCCTCGAGGAGGCCGGTGTCAGCCTCACGCCGTCCGGGCACGTCGACGTCGACCGGGTGTCGCGGACGAGCGTCATGGGGGTGTATGCCGCGGGAGACTGCACCGGCGTCCTCCCGCTCGCCTCGGTCGCGGCGATGCAGGGCCGGCTGGCCATCGCCCACGCGCTCGGCGACGCCGTGGCACCCATCAACCTGCGGGCGGTGTCGGCGAACATCTTCACCGACCCCGAGATCGCGACGGTCGGCATCTCCCAGCGGGACGTCGACGAGCGGCAGGTCGACGCCGTCGTCGAGATGCTCCCGCTCTCGCGCAACCCGCGCGCCAAGATGCAGGGCATCACCGACGGGTTCGTCAAGCTGTTCGCCCAGCGGGGCTCCGGGACCGTGCTCGGCGGCGTCGTCGTCGCCCCCCGCGCCTCCGAGCTCATCTTCCCCGTCGCCATGGCGATCCAGCAGCGGCTCAACGTCGACCAGGTCGCCAGCACCCTGACCGTCTACCCGTCCCTGACCGGCTCGCTCGCCGAGGCCGCCCGCCGGCTCCACGTGGCGGGCTGACCCGCTCGGCCATGAGCCCCGACCGTCCCCGACGCGTGGACCTCAACGCCGACCTCGGCGAGTCCCTCGGCACCTGGCGGCTCGGCGACGACGAGGCGATGGTCGGGCTCGTCACGAGCGCCAACGTCGCGTGCGGCTTCCACGCCGGCGACCCGACGACGCTGCGCCGGACGGTGCGCGCGGCGGCCGCCGCGGGCGTCACGATCGGCGCGCAGGTGGCATACCGGGACCTCGTGGGGTTCGGGCGCCGGTTCGTCGACGTGGCGGCGGAGGACCTGACGGCCGACGTCCTCTACCAGCTCGGCGCGCTCGAGGCGATCTGCCGGGCGGAGGGGACGGCGGTGCGCTACGTCAAGCCGCACGGCGCCCTCTACAACGCGGTCGTCCACCACAGTGCGCAGGCGGCCGCCGTCGTCGCTGCCGTCGTCGCCTACGACCCGGCGCTGCCGATGCTCGGGCTGCCGGGGTCGGCCCTCCTGGCTGCCGCGGGTGACGCCGGGATCCGGTGTGTCCCGGAGGGATTCGCCGACCGCGGGTATGCCGCCGACGGGCGTCTCGTGCCCCGGTCCGAGCCCGGTGCCCTCGTCACCGACCCCGCGGCGGTCGCGGAGCGGGCCGTCCGGATGGTGTGCGCCGGGGTCGTCACGAGCGTCGACGGGGTCGAGGTGCCGGTCGCGGTGGAGTCGCTGTGCGTCCACGGCGACACCCCGGGAGCCGTGGCCATCGCGGGGGCCGTCCGGGAGGCGCTCGCCGCCGGGGGCGTCGAGGTCGCCTCGTTCGCCTGATGGAGGCGCGGCTGCTGCCCTGCGGCGAACGGGCCGTGCTCGTCGAGCTCCCCGACCTCGGGAGCGTCCTCGCGCTCCACGCCGCCGTGGGCCGGGCGGCGTGGGCGCGGGTCGTCGACGTCGTCCCGGCCAGCCGGACGCTGCTCGTCACCGTCGACGCGCCGGGCGCGCTCGAGCCGGTGCGCGCGGGCCTGGCCGCCCTGGCCGCGCGGATCATCGCCGATCCGCATGGCCCGTCCGCCCCGTCCGGGCCGACGGTCGAGATCCCCGTCGTCTACGACGGACCCGACCTCGCCGAGGTCGGCCGGCTCACCGGGCTCGGCCCGGAGGGGGTCGTCGCCGCCCACACGGGGACGCCGTGGACGGTCGCCTTCGGGGGGTTCGCGCCCGGGTTCGGCTATCTCGTCGGGGGCGACCCCCGGCTCGCCGTCCCCCGGCGGGACCGTCCCCGGCCCCGCATCGAGCCCGGCTCGGTGGGGCTGGCGGGGGAGTACTCCGGCGTCTACCCGTCGGCCTCGCCCGGCGGCTGGCAGCTCATCGGCCGGACCGAGGTCGTGCTCTGGGACCTCGACCGCGAGCCGCCCGCCCTGCTCGAGCCCGGCACGACGGTCCGGTTCGTCCGGTCCTCGCTCCCCTCCCGCACCCGGTCGCCCTCGCGGTCCTCGGAGCGCGAGGGGAGCGACGCCGTGCCCTCCCGCCGTCCCGCCCCCGCCACCCTGCCTCCCGAGGGCAGCCGGCGGGCGTTGCACGTCCTCGAGCCGGGACCGCTCTGCCTCGTCGAGGATGCCGGGCGGCCGGGCTGGGCCCGCCTCGGGGTCGGCAGCTCCGGGGCGGCCGACCGGTCGGCATACGCGCTGGGGGAGCGGCTCGTCGGCAACCCGCCCGGCCGGGCGGCGCTCGAGGTGCTCCTCGGCGGCCTCACCGCGCGGGCGGAAGGCGACCTGCTCGTGGCGCTCACGGGGGCCCGCTGCCCCGCGAGCGTCGACGGCGTCCCGATCGGGCATGCCGCGCCGGTGCACCTGCCCGACGGGACGACGCTGCGTCTCGGCGCACCGCGTGCCGGGCTGCGGACCTACCTGTCGGTGCGCGGGGGACTCCTCGCGACTCCGGTCCTCGGCTCGTGCTCCCGTGACGTCCTCGCCGGCATCGGACCGGCACCCGTCGTCGATGGGTCCACCCTCGGAGTCGGCGGGGTGGACCCCGCGATGCTGCCCGGGGTCGACCAGGCCCCGGTCGCCGACCCGTCGACCGGCGTCGTCGAGCTCGATCTCCTGCCCGGCCCCCGGAGCGACCGGCTCGCCGACCCGGCGGCCCTCGAGGGGATGACGTGGCGGGTCGGAGCGGACAGCAACCGGGTGGGCGTGCGGCTGGCCGCGGAGGGGATCATCAGGCTGACACGGCATACTGCCCCCGAGCTGCCGAGCGAGGGGCTCGTGCCCGGCTCCGTCCAGCTGCCACCAGGAGGTGAGATCGTCGTGTTCCTCGCCGACCACCCGGTGACCGGGGGGTACCCGACCGTCGCCGTCCTCACCGACGCCTCCGTCGACCGCGCCGCCCAGCTGCGTCCCGGCCAGCCGGTCCGGCTGCGCTGGCACGGCCGGACCCCGGGGGCCGCGTGCTGACCCTCATTGCGCTCGCCGGGTCGGCCCGCGAGGACGTCGCATCGGCCGGCGCGGTGGCGCTGTCCGTGCTGCCGCTGACCATCCTCGCGTCGTGGAGCCCCGTCGTCTTCCTCAACGCCTCGACGGTCGCGACGAACGAGGGCGAGCACGGCGCGGTTCGGTTCATCGCGGGGAACGCCCTCGTCCTGTGCATCATCGGCGGCGCGAGCATCGGGCTCCTCGGGGCGACCGCGGCCAACGAGACGGCCCGCGCGCTCGCCTCCCGCTGGGTCGATGCGGCCCTCGCGCTCGTGCTCATCGGGTATGCCGTCCGGCTCATCCGCACCCCGCCCAAGCCCCCGCCGTCCGAGCCGTCGCTCGAGCGGAGACGCGGGGTCTTCGCGTGGGGTGTTGTCGGCATGCTGACGAACTACACGACGCTGCCGCTCTACGTGTCCGTCGCGCAGCGGCTCGGGGCCTCGCCGCTCCCGGCCGTCGTCAACGTCCTCTACCTCCTCGTCGCGACGGTCATCGTCCTCATGCCGGCGTGGGTGCCGGCGCTCGTCTTCAAGTTCGCCCCGGACAAGGTGGGCGTCAGCCCGCGGATGCAGCAGCGGATCGCCCACTGGACGCGGTGGGCCTCGGTCGTGGCGTGCCTCATCGGGGCGACGTTCCTGCTCTGGCACGCCTCGTCCTGGCTGTTCTGACACGGGATGCGCTGAGGCCTGCGCGGCTCGGACGGGCCCGCCGCTCGACGCCTCCCGCGGGCTGCCGCGGCTCAGTCGGCGATCGTGGCGAGGACGGCGCCGTTGGTCACCGTCTGACCGACCTGCGCGGTGAGGCCGGTGATGGTGCCGGCCTTGTGGGCGGTGATCGGCTGCTCCATCTTCATCGCCTCGAGGACGACGACGAGGTCGCCCTCGGCCACCTGCTGGCCGTCCTCGACGGCGATCTTGACGATCGTCCCCTGCATGGGGGCCGTCAGGGCGTCACCGGACGCCTTCGCGGTGCCTCCGGCGCCGCCGGAGCGGCGAGGGGCCCGCTTCTTGGCGGCCGCCGGGCCGATGCCGCCCGGGCCGCCACCCAGTGCGAGCCCGCCGGGCAGCACGACCTCGAGACGCCGGCCGCCCACCTCGACGGTGATCCGCCGGCGCTCCTCGGCCTCGGGAGCGTCAGCCGAGGGACCCGCATACGGCTCGATGGTGTTGTCGAACTCGGTCTCGATCCACCGGGTGTGCGTCGTGAACGGCGCCTCGGGATCGGCCGGGGCGAAGGCCGGGTCGGACACGACGGCGCGGTGGAACGGCACGACGGTGGGCATCCCCTCGATGACCAGCTCGCCGAGGGCGCGGCGCGAGCGCTCGAGGGCCTGCTGCCGGGTCGCGCCGGTGACGACGAGCTTGGCGATCATCGAGTCGAAGGCGCCCGCGATGGTGTCGCCCTCGACGATCCCGGCGTCCCAGCGGACCCCGGGCCCGCCCGGCACGACCATCCGGGTCACCGTGCCGGGGGAGGGCAGGAAGCCGCGGCCGGCGTCCTCGCCGTTGATCCGGAACTCGAAGGAGTGCGCGTGTGGTGCGGGGTCGTCGTAGCCGAGCTCCTCGCCGTCGGCGATCCGGAACTGCTCGCGGACCAGGTCGATGCCGGTGACCTCCTCGGAGACCGGGTGCTCCACCTGGAGGCGGGTGTTGACCTCGAGGAAGGAGATGTGGCCGTCCGGCCCGACGAGGAACTCGCAGGTGCCGGCACCGACGTACGACGCGCCGCGCAGGATCGCCTTGGAGGCGCGGACCAGCTCGGCGTGCTGCTCCGCGGACAGGAAGGGCGCCGGCGCCTCCTCGACGAGCTTCTGGTTGCGGCGCTGGAGCGAGCAGTCGCGGGTCGAGACGACGACGACGTTGCCGTGCTGGTCGGCGAGGCACTGGGTCTCGACGTGCCGCGGCCGGTCGAGGAACCGCTCGACGAAGCACTCGCCCCGCCCGAAGGCCGTCACCGCCTCGCGCACCGCCGACTCGTAGAGGTCGGGGATCTCCTCGAGGGTCCGGGCGACCTTGAGCCCGCGTCCGCCACCCCCGTAGGCCGCCTTGATGGCGACCGGCAGCCCGTGCTCCGTCGCGAAGGCGACGACCTCCTCGGGTCCGCTCACCGGGTCCTTCGTGCCGGGCACGAGGGGCGCGTCGGCGGCGAGCGCGATGTGCCGGGCCTTGACCTTGTCGCCGAGCGCGTCGATGGCCGCCGGCGACGGCCCGATCCAGGTCAGCCCGGCGTCGATGACGGCCTGGGCGAACGACGCGTTCTCCGCGAGGAACCCGTAGCCCGGGTGGACCGCGTCGGCGCCGGCCTGCCGCGCGACGTCGAGGAGCCTCTCCTGGACGAGATAGGAGTCGCCCGGCGTGCTGCCCCCGAGGGCGTATGCCTCGTCGGCCACCGTCACGTGGAGGGCGTCCCGGTCGGGCTCGGCGTAGACGGCAACCGACCCGATGCCGGCGTCCGTACAGGCTCGGGCGATCCGGACGGCGATCTCGCCCCGGTTGGCGATGAGGACCTTGGTGATGGGCACGTCCGGCACCTTATCGCCCGGGTGGGAGGGCGGCGGCGGGCAGAGGAGCGGGCGCCGGGTGGCCGCCGAGCCGGACCGGCGCGGCCGGCCCCCGGCATACAGTGCCTGGTATGCCGTCCGATGCCGATGACGTCACGAGGACCGCCAACCGCCGCGACCTGGAGGAGGGGATCCGGACCGACTTCACCGAGGACCTGTCCTACGGGGCCTACCTCGACCTCGACCGGCTCCTCGCCGCCCAGCACCCCCGGAGCGACCCGCCGCAGCACGACGAGCTGCTCTTCATCGTGCAGCACCAGACGAGCGAGCTGTGGCTCAAGCTGCTCATCCACGAGCTGCGGTCCGCGCGCCGGCTGCTGGCGGGTGACGAGCTCGCGCCCGCCCTCAAGCGGCTGGCCCGGATCAAGCACATCCAGCACACGCTGACCGACCAGTGGGCGGTGCTCGCGACGCTGACGCCGAGCGAGTACGCGCAGATCCGGCCGTTCCTCGCGTCGAGCAGCGGGTTCCAGAGCTACCAGTACCGCGCCGTCGAGTTCCTCCTCGGCAACAAGAACGCCGACATGGTGCGGGTGTTCGGCCACGACGACGCCGCCCACGGGATGCTCGAGACGTTGCTGCACGAGCCGAGCCTCTACGACGTCTTCCTCGCCCATCTCGCCCGGCGGGGATATGCCATCCCGCCGGACCTGCTCGACCGCGACGTCTCCCAGCCCTACGTCCTCCACGAGGGGCTCGTCGACGTCTTCGCCGAGGTCTACGCGGAGCCGGGTGCGCACTGGGGCGTCTACGAGACGTGCGAGGAGCTCGTCGACATCGAGGACAACTTCCAGGAGTGGCGGTTCCGGCACCTGCAGGTCGTGACCCGCACGATCGGGCACAAGCCGGGCACGGGTGGCAGCAGCGGCGTCGACTTCCTCCGGCGGGCGCTCGACCTCACCTTCTTCCCCGAGCTGTATGCCGTGCGGTCCCGGATCGCGTGAGCCGGGACGTGAGCCGGGGTGAGCCGGGCCCGAGTCAGAGGGTGGCGTTGGAGGGCCAGCCGTCGGGGCCGGCCGAGCCCGCGGCATACGTCTCGAGGGGGACCTGACCGGCCTGCCAGGCGGTGATGACCGGCTCCATGATCCGCCAGCAGTCGACCGCAGCGTCGCCGCTCACCGTGAGCAGCTGGTTGCCGTCGAGGACGTGGGCCAGGACCTCGCCGTAGGCCTGCATCCGCGGGGCGGCGAGGGTGGCGGTCAGCGTCTTCTGCTCGAGGTCGAGCGGGTCACCCTCGGCGTTCATCGTGAGGGTGAGGGAGAGGCCGCCCGGCTTGAGGTCGATGACGAGCCGGTCGGCGTCACTGTCACCGTGGAAGCCCTTGGGCAGGTGGGCGACCGGCCGGAAGTGGACGACGACCTGCTTGCGTGGGGTGCCGAGCGCCTTGCCGCTGCGCAGGACGAACGGCACGCCCTTCCACCGGCTGTTGGCGATCTCGAGGGTGACCTCGGCGAGCGTCTCGGTGCCGCGCGAGGGGTCGACCCCCTGCTCCGCCGCGTAATCGGGCACGGACCGCGACCCCATCTGCCCGGCGGTGTACCGCGCCCGGCGCGACGACCGCTTGGGCGAGCCGCCCCAGAGTCGGGTGGCCCGCAGCGCCTGGGCCTTCTGGTCCTGCAGCTCGCGGGGCTCGAGCGTGGCGATGGACTCCATGGCGAAGATGGCGAGCACCTGGAGCAGGTGGCTCTGGAGCATGTCCCGCAGCGCCCCGGCCCCGTCGTAGTAGCCGGCCCGTCCCTCGAGGGCGAGGTCCTCGTCGTAGACGATCTCGACCTTCTCGATGTCCTCCCGGTCCCACACCCGCTGCAGCACGCGGTTCGCGAACCGCAGCCCGATGAGGTTGAGGACCGTCGCGACGCCGAGGAAGTGGTCGATCCGGAAGATGTCGTCCTCATGCACCACGCGGGACAGCAGCCGGTTGAAGGACTCGGCGCTCGCCCGGTCGGTCCCGAACGGCTTCTCCAGCGCGAGCCGGGTCGTCGCCGGCAGGTCGAGCAGGGCGAGGACGGCGCAGGCCTTCATCGTGATCTGCGGCGGCAGGGCGAAGAAGATGACGATCGGGCCGTCCCCGCACGCCGCGATGCAGCGGCTGAGGGAGTCCGCGTCGAGGACGTCGGTCTGGACGTATGCGGTCTGCTTGAGCACGCGGCCCGACACGACCTTCGGGGTGCCCGCGATCGCGAAGGAGTCGGCGACGATGGCGGTCCAGTCGTCATGGCTCAGCTCGACGCGGTCGGCTCCCACGACCCGGACCCGGCGGTCGCGCTCGATGTCGAGCAGGGTGGCCAGGCCGGGCAGAAGGAGCCGGTGGGTGAGGTCGCCGTGGGCACCGAGGATGAGCAGGGTCGTCGTCGGAGGTGTCTGCGCCATGCCGGTCAGCATTCCACGCCCCGCTGGAGCCTGCCTGGGACGCTCCCAGGGGATCTGGGCCGTCGGGTGCCTCCCCGAGGGGCCGGCACCGCGGTTCCCGTGGGACCCGGGCCCGCCTGGGACGGTCCTGAGGGCCCCGCGTCGCTCTCGCCCTGCATGAGACTGTCCAATTGGACAGTCTCATGCAGGGCAGGGTGCCTGATGGTGTGCCGGGCCCCTTGGCATGCCGGGCCTGCGCCTGGTATGCCGGGCCCCCTTGGCATACCGGCCGGTGCCTGATGGTGTGCCGCCTGGCGCCTGGTATGCCGGGCCGGCACCGACACACGGACCGGCAATGGCTCCGCCACGACCCGGCCGAGGGGGCCGATCGTGCGGGGCAGATGCAGCAGGAGCCTCGAGCCACCGTCCATTGCCGGTCCGGGTGTCGCCGACACCACCGCTCCAGCCACTCTCGCGGCCGCTCGGCGTCAGTCGGGCGACCGGGGGTCCGGGCGATCGGGCCGTGGGCGGGGTTGGACAGGGGTCAGGACAGGCAGCGGGTGAGGGAGGCGCGGGAGGTCGCGGGCCCGGGGGAGCCGGGCACCGGCACGGCCGCCTCGATCCCGCGGGCCAGGCCCACGGCATACGCCACCCGGGCGGTCAGCGTCATCGGTGTCGTCGCACGGCCGCCGGTCAGCGCCCCGGCCTCGTTGTAGACCCACGGCACGTCGCTGAGCAGCTGGACGAGGGCGAGGTTGCCCGGCTCGAGCGGGGCGCGGCCGGTGAAGGAGTTCTCGGTGACGGCGACGGGGTGGCCCTGTGCGGCGGCGCGTGCCCTCGCGATGGCCCGGGCCGCCCGCTCGCTGGCCCGAGCGATCGAGGGGTGGTCGAAGACCGTTCTGCTGGAGCCTGATCCGCGATACATGACGGGGTAGTGGCCGTGGGTCGCGACGCCGCGCTGGCTGTAGACGGCCTCGAACGAAGGCCCTTGTCCGTGGTCGTCGTGGATGCTCACGGCCAGGGTCGCGTGCGCCCGGTCGGCGATCCGGGCCCGCTCGGTGTGGCTCACGCTGTCCGTGGCGTGTCGTTTGGTCAGGACGACGCGATAGCCGTCGGACCGCAGCGCCCGGGCCACGCATCGCCCGATGCCGAACACCTCGGTCATCTCCGGCTCGTTGGGGTAGTCGATGTCCCACAGCCCGTTCGTCGTCCGCGACCGGATCGTCCGGCCGCTGTGGCCCGGGTCGATGACGATGACCGGCCGGGGCCTCCCGGTCGACGACGTGGAGGAGGGGTCTTGGGAGGAGGTGGTCGGGGTCGCCGCACCGGCGCCGGTCGTGCCGGCGCCGGCGCTGG
>JBDIAL010000080.1:0-14115 GCA_039812405.1 Nostocoides sp. | reverse complement strand
GGCGACAACGAGGGCCGTCACGAGGACCGCCGAGACGAGCGCGGTGACGGCGCCGCGAAGGGCGGCGGCGCGAGCCGGGACGGTGGGCGCGGCGTCCCCGCCGTCGCTGACGGAGGTGACGCGGCGCAGGAGCTCGGTGGCGGTCATGAGGGCACCAGTGTGGGCGACGCCGGGGCCCCGGGCCGTGCCGCAACGCCGAGGGACGCCGGATCCGGGTCCGGCCGCCGGGGCGCCGCCGACCAGACCCGGATCCGGGTCCGGCCGCCGGGGCGCCGCCGACCAGAGACGGGACGGCGGGAAAAAATCCGCCGCGGACCGGCAACCGATCGGGCCGCTGGATCGTTGGAGGAGGTGGAACGTCGGTGCCGCAGGGGGTGCCGTCGCTCCACACGGTGCCGGGTGCCGACAGCATCCGGCGCAGGGGACACGAAAGGGGCCGCCACCGCGATCGCGGTGGCGGCCCCGTCCCGTATGCGCAGGCCGCACCCGTGGGCTTCGGCGAGGATGCCGGCGGCCCTGGCGCCGGCCCCGGCCCGGCCCGGCCCGCTCAGACCATCGTGCTCGCGAGGTCCTCCATGATCTGGCGCATGATGCCGGCCGTCTCGCTCGGCGTCTTGCCGACCCGGACGCCGGCGGCCTCGAGCGCCTCCTTCTTGGCCTGGGCGGTGCCGGACGAGCCGGACACGATGGCGCCGGCATGGCCCATCGTCTTGCCCTCGGGCGCCGTGAACCCCGCGACGTAGCCGACGACCGGCTTGGTCACGTTGTCCTGGATGTATGCGGCGGCCCGCTCCTCCGCGTCGCCGCCGATCTCCCCGATCATGACGATCGCGTCGGTCTCCGGGTCGGCCTGGAAGGCCTCGAGGGCGTCGATGTGGGTCGTCCCGATGATCGGGTCCCCGCCGATGCCGATGGCCGTGGAGAAGCCGAAGTCACGCAGCTCGTACATCATCTGGTAGGTCAGCGTGCCGGACTTCGAGACGAGGCCGATCCGGCCGGGCCCCGCGATGTCCGCCGGGATGATGCCGGCGTTCGAGGCGCCGGGGCTGATCAGGCCGGGGCAGTTCGGGCCGATGATGCGGGTCGCCGTGCCGAGGCTCGTGGCGTAGAACTCCGCGGTGTCCTTGACGGGGATGCCCTCGGTGATGACGACGGCGAGCGGGATCCCGGCCTCGATGGCCTCGATGACGGCGGACTTGGCGAAGGCCGGCGGGACGAAGACGACGGACACGGTGGCGCCGGTCTCGGCCATCGCCTCCGCGACCGTGCCGAAGACCCGGATGCGCTGCCCGGTCGGGAAGCCGATCTCCTCCCCCGCCTTGCGCGGGTTGACGCCGCCGACGACGTCCGTGCCGCTGGCGAGCATGCGCGTCGTGTGCTTCATGCCCTCCGAGCCGGTCATGCCCTGGACGATGACCTTGGAGCTGCTGTCGAGAAAGATGGACATGTCGGTGTCGTCCCGTCCTTACTTGGCGGCCAGCTCGGCGGCCTTGGCCGCAGCGCCGTCCATGGTCTCTTCGATGGTCACGAGCGGGTGCGCGAACTCGCGCAGGATGCGACGGCCCTCGTCGACGTTGTTGCCGTCGAGCCGGACCACGAGCGGCTTGGTCGCCTCGTCGCCGATCTCCTCGAGCGCTCCGACGATGCCGTCGGCGACGGCGTCGCACGCCGTGATGCCCCCGAAGACGTTGACGAAGACGGCGTTGACCTGGGGGTCGCCGAGGATGATGTGCAGCCCGTTGGCCATGACCTCGGCGCTCGCGCCGCCGCCGATGTCGAGGAAGTTGGCGGGCCGGCTGCCGAACCGCTCACCGGCATACGCGACGACGTCGAGGGTGCTCATGACGAGACCGGCGCCGTTGCCGATGATGCCGACGTTGCCGTCGAGCTTGACGTAGTTGAGGCCCTTCTCCTTGGCGGCCGCCTCGAGCGGGTCGGCCGAGGCGGTGTCCTGGAGGGCCGCGTGGTCGGGGTGCCGGAAGTCGGCGTTGCCGTCGAGGGTGACCTTGCCGTCGAGGGCGACGATGTCCCCGGCCTCGGTCTTGACGAGCGGGTTGACCTCGACGAGGGTCGCGTCCTCCCCGGCATACACGTCCCAGAGCCGCTGGAGGACGGGGACGATCTTGGCGCCCGTCTCGGCGTCGAACCCGGCCGCCTCGACGATCTCGCGGGCCTTGGCCTCGTCGATGCCCGCGTTGGGGTCGACCTCGACGCGGGCCAGCGCCTCGGGGCGCTCGACGGCCAGCTGCTCGATCTCCATCCCGCCCTCCGTGCTGCACATCGCGAGGTAGGAGCGGTTCGCGCGGTCGAGGAGGACCGAGAAGTAGTACTCCTCGGCGATCGAGGCGCCCTGGGCGATCATCACCCGGTGGACGGTGTGGCCCTTGATGTCCATGCCGAGGATCTGGCCGGCCAGCTCCTCGGCCTCCTCCGCGCTCTTGGCGACCTTGACGCCGCCCGCCTTGCCGCGGCCGCCGGTCTTGACCTGGGCCTTGACGACGGTGACCCCGCCGCTGCGGGGTCCGATCGTCTCGGCGGCGGCCCGGGCCTGCGCGGGCGTCTCGGCGACGGCTCCGGCCAGCACGGGGACCCCGTGCTTCTCGAACACGTCTCGGGCTTGGTACTCGTAGAGGTCCACGGGCGTCATCCGTCCTTCGTCGGTCGGTGGAGAGCGGGCCCAGCCCGCGACGGTCCGGACCCGAGACTAGTCCCGACGTCGGGCGGAGCAGGAACCGGGACGGCCGCCGTCGCCTCAGCGGCCGGCGACGCGGACCTCGCGCCAGTGCTCGCCGGCGTCCGTGCTCACCCAGAACCCGGCCGCCCCGCCCGTGGGGACGGCGTAGAGGGTCCGGCCGCCGGGCGCGCCCACCCAGGACCAGCCGGCGGCGGGGGCGGGAGGCGGCGAGGCGGGGGCATGCCAGGTGCGGCCGCCGTCCGAGCTCACCGTCATCGACCCCCCGAGGTCGGCCGAGCCGCCGGACACGGCGATGAGGTGGCTCGCGTCGGTCGCGGCGAAGGAGGTCGTGCCGCTGTCGACGAGGGTCAGCGCGGGGGCCGAGGTGGATCCCGACCTGACGCTCCACGACATCCCGTCGCCGTCGCTGCTCGCGAGGACGCCGTAGCCGGCAGTCCCCGCCGCGGCGCCCGTCGGGCAGACCGCGAAGATCGTCGACCCCGACGCGGGCGACACGAGCCGTGGGGCCGCGGCGTCCGCCGCCGACCCGGACGACCCTGCCGACAGGGACTGGCAGGACAGCCCGAGCCGGCCGAGCGAGGAGTTCACCCGCCACGCGCCGCCCAGGTGCCCGTCGCCGACGGCCGAGGTGTAGGCCACGCCGCCGTGGAATACGACGTCCGCCGAGGTCACCTGGCCCGACCCGAGGGCGGCCGAGGACCGGGACGGCGACCACGGGAGGACGGCGGACACGTCGGCGACGACGCTCCCGGAGCAGGTCTGGCCGTCGCATCCGCCGCCGGAGGTCGTGACGGCCACCGTCGTCCCGTCGGTCTCGAGGTCGACGACCGCCCGCCCCGAGTGGGGGATGTCGGTCCACGTCCGGCCGCCGTCGGTCGTCATCCGCAGCGCCCCCCCGAACACCCAGCCGACCTGCGGGCTGGCGAACCGCACCTGGGTCAGCGAGGTGTCCGTCCCCACCTGCCCGGCGCCGGTGCCCCCGCCGCCCACCGTGTACCGCGGGAAGCTCGAGACGAGCCGCCAGCTCGCCCCGTCGTCGGTCGTCCGCGCGAGGGCCGGGCACGGCGTGCGGGACGACCCGCACGTCGTCGTGCCGAGCGCGTAGAGGGTGCCGCCCCCGACGTTGCTCAGCGAGACGACGTGGAAGCTCGCCGGCACGGCGATCGTCGTCTGCGTCGGGGTCGTCGTGCGCGTCGCCGGGGCACCCGTGGATGCCGTCGAGCGCGGGGTCGCGGTCACCGCCGCCGACGGCGATCCGCCGGCCCGGGAGGTGCTCGACGCCCCGAGCGTCGCGACGGTCGACGGGGAGCCGGGGTGCAGCGCCCACCCGAGCCCGGCGCCGGCGACGAGGACCGCGGCGGCCGCGCTCGTGGCATACCGCATCCGCCGCGCGCGCCGCTCCCGCCGGGCCTCGACGACGAGCGAGGACCAGTGCGGCTCGTCGGTCGGCAGCGGCCGGACCTGCGCGCGCTCGTGGGCGAAGAACTCCTCCACGGGGTCGTCGGGGGTCATCGGGCGTCCTCCAGGAGAGTGGCCAGCCGGCCGCGGGCGTCCCACAGGTCGCGCTTGATGGTCCCCTCGGACTTGCCGAGCTGGGCGGCGACCTGGGCGACGGTGAGATCGGCGAAGTAGTGGAGCATGACGGCGACCCGGAGCCGGTCGGGCAGGGCGAGGACGGCCTCGCGGACGGTGAGGCTCGTCGCGACGTCCCCCGCCGGGGCGACGTCCTCGGTCAGACCGACCTTCTGGTATGCCACGTGCTCGCGGCCGCGCTTGCGCCAGTGGTCGCGGATGATGTTGGCGGCCGTGGCATACAGCCAGGGACGCGGCTCGTTGACCTCGTCCCAGTGCCGCAGGAGACGCAGGAAGGTCTCGGTGGCGACGTCGTGCCCGAGGTCGGGGTCCCCGACGAGCCGGGTCGACCACCCGGCGAGCATGCCGTAGTGGGCGAGATAGACCTCCCGGACGGCCAGCTCGTCGGCGCGGCCGGATGCCGCGGCGGCAGGCATCCATCCTCCCTTCCGTGGAGCGGCCCCAAGGTGGGTCATCGTCGTCACGGACTCTTCGACGTCACAGCCTGCCATCAGGTTGGGTCCCGGCGCCCGTCGGGCACCGCCCGGGCGCGCCCCCGGTCACCCGGCCGTGACCATCCTGTGAGCCTTCGTGCAGCCTCCATGCAGCGTCCTGTCCGACGACGTCAAGGAAGACGGCGCGTGATGGGGGGAGCGCCACGTCCGTGGCGCGGTGGCGGCCCGCTCACCCCTCGACGGTCCGCCTCGGACCGGACCAAGGACCGACCTATGAATTCGATGACGCGCAAGGCACCGGTGGCCTGTGCGGTGGCCGCGGCAGCGGCTGTCGCCCTCGCCGGGTGCAGCAGCTCGGGCTCCTCCGCCTCGACGACCTCCTCGACCGCTCACGTGAGCGGGGGGACCGCTGACGTCGCGCTGCCCCCGGCCGTGACGGCCAACTACATCTTCCCGTTCTCGGGCCTCGCCAACTTCAGCCAGGTCAACATCTCCGACCTGCAGCAGCCGATGTACCGGCCGCTCTACTACTTCGGCGGGGAGAACACCGAGCCGACGCTCAGCATCGCCGACTCCCCGGCGCAGCAGCCCGTCTACGGGGACGGCGGCCGGACGGTCACCATCACGATGAAGGGATGGTCCTGGTCCAACGGCGAGAAGGTCGACGCCGACGACGTCGTGTTCTGGATGAACATGATGCGGGCCGAGAAGGCGAACTGGGCGGGCTACACCCCCGGCCTGTTCCCCGACAACGTCGCCTCCGTCACCAAGGTCGACGACGACACCGTCCGGATGACGATGAAGAAGGCCTTCTCCTCCGACTGGTTCACCTACAACGAGCTGTCCCAGGTCACCCCGATGCCGATGGCATGGGACATCACGCACACCGGCGCCGCCGCCGGCAGCGGGGGCTGCACGACGTCGGTCTCCCGCTGCAAGGCCGTCTACACCTTCCTCGCGGGGCAGGCCAAGAAGCAGGACACGTATGCGACGAGCCCCGTCTGGTCGGTCGTCGACGGGCCGTTCAAGCTGTCGGCATACAGCGCCCAGGGCCAGTACTCCTTCGTCCCCAACCCGTCCTACGGCGGCAAGAAGCCGAGCCTGGACACCGTCACCTTCCTCCCGTACACGTCCGACTCGGCCGAGTTCAACGCGCTCAAGTCGTCCTCGACCCTCCAGGTCGGCTACATCCCCTCGCAGGACCTCCCGCAGAAGTCCGCAGGGAGCGCCGTCCCGTCGACCAACCCCGTCGGGTCCGGCTTCACCCTCGAGCCGTCCTACCCGTGGTCGGTCAACTACTGGCCGCTCAACTTCGGCAACCCGACCCTCGGCCCGGTCTTCAAGCAGCTGTACTTCCGCCAGGCGATGGCCGAGGTGCTCGACCAGAGCGTCGACGTGCAGAAGGCATACCGCGGCTACGCGATCGCGAACTACAGCCCGGTGCCCGCCCAGCCGAGCAACCCGTGGCTCTCGCCGACGGCCACGTCGGGGGCGGCGACCTACCCCTTCGACACGGCGACGGCCAAGCAGCTGCTCACCAGCCACGGCTGGACCGAGGAGAGCGGCGTCATGACCTGCACCTCCCCCGGCACCGGCGCGTCGAGCTGCGGGACCGGCATCGCCAAGGGGACCAAGCTCGACATCGCCTACGACTACGCGAGCGGCACCCCGGCCCTCACCCTGACGATGGAGCAGCTGAAGTCCGACGCGTCCCTCGCCGGCATCGACCTGAAGATGACCCAGAAGCCGTTCAACACGGTCATCGCCGAGGCCGTGCCCTGCACGCCCAAGCAGGCCTCCTGCTCGTGGCAGATGGCCAACTGGGGCGGCGGCTGGATCTACGCCCCCGACTACCTGCCGACGGGCGAGTCGCTCTTCCAGACCGGCGCCGGGTCCAACTCCGGCAACTACTCCGACGCCCAGATGGACAAGCTGATCGCCGCGACGACGACGACGTCCGGCACGGCGCCGATCTTCGCCTACTCCGACTACACGGCCAAGCAGCTGCCGGTCATCTTCCAGGCCAACCCCTACACCATCTACGCCGTCGCCAAGAGCCTCGGCGGGGTCGTCTTCAACCCCCTGCTGTCGCTCAACGCGGAGTACTGGTACCGCACGAAGTGACCGGTCGTCCGACGTGACCGGCTATCTCGTCCGGAGGCTCGGGCAGGCCGTCGTCGTCCTGCTCATCGTCTCGCTCATCGTCTTCCTCCTCCTGCACATGCTCCCGGGCGGCATCGCCCGGGCGGTGCTGGGGGCTCGGGCGACGGCGTCGCAGATCGCGACGTTCAACCGCGAGAACGGCTTCGACCGCCCGATCCTCCTCCAGTTCGTCACCTGGCTCGGCCGGCTGCTGCACGGTGACTTCGGCTACTCCTACCACCTCAACCAGAGCGTGAGCTCGCTCATCGGGGCCTACCTGCCCAAGACGATCCTGCTCAACCTCCTCGCGCTCGTCCTGTCCGTCGCGTGCGCCGTCCCCATCGGCGTCGCGCAGGCGGTCCGGCGCAACTCGGCGTTCGACTACATCGCGACGGGACTCGGCTTCGTCTTCTACTCGGCGCCGCTGTTCTTCCTCGCGCTCGTCCTCGTCATGTGGTTCTCGCTGCGCCTCGGGTGGTTCCCGTCCGAGGCGCCGCAGAGCAGCTCGGTCGTCGGCATCCTGTCCCAGCCGCGCGCGATGGTGCTGCCCGTCGTGTCGCTCGCCCTCGTCCAGATCTCGCTGTTCAGCCGCTACATGCGCTCGGCCTTCATGGACGCCCTCGTCCAGGACTACGTGCGGACGGCCCGGGCCAAGGGGGCCAGCGAGGCCCGGGTCCACTACGTCCACGTCCTGCGCAACTCCCTCATCCCCATGGCCACCCTGCTCGGGCTGTCGCTCCCGGGCATCCTCGCCGGCTCCGTCATCGTCGAGCAGGTCTTCAACTACCCCGGGATGGGGCTGCTGTTCTGGCAGGAGGCCCAGGTCGACGACTACCCGACGCTGCTCGGCATCACGCTCGTCGTCGGCATCGCGACGGTCGTCGGGAACCTGCTCAGCGACGTGCTCTACGCCGTCCTCGACCCGAGGGTGAGGTACACATGACCGCCGCCGAGGGTGAGATGCACCGGACCGACGCACCCGAGCCGGTGCCGGGTCCCTTCCCCGACACCCCCTTCCCCGATGCCGATGAGGAGCAGGAGGACCAGGAGGAGGAGCCGCGCAGCATGTGGCGCCTCGGGCTCGCGGTGTTCCTGCAGAACCGGCTCGCCATCGTCGGCCTCGCCGTCATCGTCCTCGCGATCCTCTTCTGCTGGGTCGGACCCCTCGTCCACCCGACCGACCAGGTCCACACCGACCTCATGAGCTCCAACCTGCCGCCCGGGCCCGGCCACCCGCTCGGGACGGACTCCGCCGGCTACGACCAGCTCGGCCGGCTCATGTACGGCGGCCAGGCCTCGCTCGCCGTCGGGATCGCCGCGGCCGTCCTCTCGACCATCGTCGGGACGCTCTACGGGGCGATCGCGGGGTATGTCGGCGGCTGGGTGGACAGCGTCATGATGCGTGTCGTCGACGGCCTGTTCGCCATCCCCGGGCTCTTCCTCCTCATCGTCCTCTCGACGATCTTCCATCCCTCGGAATGGGTGATGATCGCCATCATCGCCTTCTTCTACTGGCTCGGGGCCGCCCGTCTGGTCCGGGGGGAGTCGCTGAGCCTGCGGGTCCGCGAGTACGTCCAGGCGGTGCGCGTCATGGGCGGCGGCAACGTCCGGGCCGTCCTGCGGCACGTCGCCCCGAATGCCATCGGCACGGTCGTCGTGTTCGCCACCTTCACCGTCGCCGACTCCATCCTCACCCTCGCCTTCCTCGGCTACCTCGGGCTCGGCATCCAGCCGCCGCAGACCGACTGGGGCGGGATGCTCTCCGACGCGACGAACTACATCAACAGCGGCTACTGGTGGCTGCTCTATCCCCCGGGCCTCGCGATCATCGTCGTCGCGATCGCCTTCAACTTCCTCGGCGACGCCCTGCGCGACGTCTTCGAGGTCCGGCTCCAGGAGCGGTGAGCGCCGTGACCGACCTGTCCCTCGCACCCCCGGCGGACCGCTCCGCCACCGGGGACGTCCTCACCGTCACCGGCCTGCGGACCGACATCCGCCTCCGGTCGGGCGCGGTCCACGCGGTCGACGGCGTGAGCTTCCACGTCGCCGCGGGCGAGACCCTCGGCATCGTCGGGGAGTCGGGCTGCGGGAAGACGATGACGGCGCTGTCCGTCATGCGGCTGCTCCCGCCCGGAGGTCACATCGTCGGCGGCTCGGTCGAGCTGCTCGGCCGGGACCTGCTCGCCCTCGACGACACGGGGATGCGCGCCGTGCGCGGCAACGACATCGGGATGATCTTCCAGGACCCGCTGACCTCGCTCAACCCGACGATGACGATCGGCGCCCAGATCGCCGAGGCCGTCCGGCTCCATCGGGGCGGCGGCGAGAAGGCAGCCCTCGCGCGGGCCGTCGAGGTGCTCGACCTCGTCGGCATCTCCCAGGCCGCCGCCCGCGCCTCCGACTACCCGCACCAGTTCTCCGGCGGCATGCGGCAGCGGGTCATGATCGCGATGGCGCTGGCCTGCGAGCCGCGGCTGCTCATCGCCGACGAGCCGACGACGGCGCTCGACGTGACGATCCAGGCCCAGATCCTCGAGCTCGTCGACCGGCTCCGGGTCGGGCTCGGCATGGCCGTCATCCTCGTGACCCACGATCTCGGTGTCATCGCGGGACACGCGGACCGGGTCGCCGTCATGTACGCGGGGCAGGTCGTCGAGCAGGCGCCGACGGACGAGCTGTTCGCGAGGCCACGGCACCGCTACACCGAGGCGCTGTTCGCCGCCCTCCCGGACCGGGTCCTCGACCACGGGGACCCCCTCCTGTCGATCCCCGGCCTGCCGCCCGACCTCACCCGCCCGATCAGGGGCTGCCGGTTCGCGGCGCGCTGCCGGTTCGCCGACGACGCGTGCCGGCTCGCGCCGCCGCCGGTGATCGACACGGTGCGCGGCGAGGTGCCGACGACCGACGGCGACCTCGCCCACACCCACCGCTGCGTCCACCCGGTCGGCACGCTGCCGGCCCTCCTGCCGCCGCCCGTGCCCGCCGGGACCCTCCACGAGCGCGACACCGAGGTGGTGCTCTCCGTGGAGGGGCTCGTCAAGGAGTTCCCCGTGACCCGGGGGCTGCTCCAGCGCCGGGTCGGGGCAGTGTCCGCGGTCGCCGGGGTGTCCTTCGAGGTCGCGCGCGGGCACACCTTCGGCCTCGTCGGCGAGTCCGGCTGCGGCAAGACGACGACCGGCCGGCTCGTCGCCGGTCTCGAGCGGGCCACCGCCGGACGGGTCCTCGTCGAGGGGGAGGACGTCGCGTCGTGGCGAGGGCGTGCGGGACGGCGCCGGCGCCGCTCGCTCCAGCTCATGTTCCAGGACTCGTATGCCTCGCTCGACCCGCGCATGCGCGTCGGCTCGATCATCCGGGAGCCCCTGGCGATCCACGGCGTCGGGTCGCGACGTGACCAGGAGAGGCTCGTCCTCACCCTCCTCGACCACGTCGCGCTCCCCCGTGGGGCCGCCGAGCGCTATCCCCACGAGCTGTCCGGCGGGCAGCGCCAGCGGGTCGGGCTGGCCCGGGCCCTCGCCCTGTCTCCCACCGTCATCGTCGCCGACGAGCCGGTGTCGGCCCTCGACGTGTCGGTCCAGGCGCAGATCCTCAACCTCATGCGGACCCTGCAGGCCGAGCACGACGTGACCTACGTCCTCATCTCCCACGACCTCGGCGTCGTCCGCTATCTCGCGGACACCATCGGCGTCATGTACCTCGGCAAGCTCGTCGAGGTCGGCCCGGCCGACGACGTCGCGACCGCGCCCCGGCATCCCTACACGAAGGGGCTCATCGACGCCATCCCCGTGCCCGACCCGGCCTGCGAGGTTGTGACGGTCCCGGTCCGCGGCGAGCTGCCGAGCGCGCTCAACCCGCCGTCGGGGTGCCGGTTCCGGACCCGCTGCCCGCTCGCGACGGACCTCTGCGCGCAGGTCGAGCCGCCGCTCACCCGTGACGACTCGGGCCACGCGGTCGCCTGCCATTACCCGCTCGCCTGAGCGTCGCATACGGCCCACGGACGGGCGCGGTGAGGCTGCCGGAGTCACCCGGCAGCCTCACCGCCGTCACGCCGTCAGGGGCACCAGGTGGCCTCGAAGTGCTCCGAGCTGTCGGTCCAGCGGGTCAGGAACGCCTGCGTCTCCAGCGGCACGACGGCCCTCGTGCAGTCCTCGCCGGCGAAGGCGACGATGGACTCCATCGACTCCCAGAAGGTGATCTCGACGAACTCGACCTCGCCGCCCTCGAGGGTGCGCCGCATGAAGTACGACCCCTCGTATCCCGGCACGCGGTGCAGCGCCGGGAGCGTCTCGGTGGTGAGCAGCTCCTCGTAGGAGTCCGCGAGCTCCGGCTTGGCCCAGCCGCGCCAGACGCGTCCGATCATGTTCGTCTCCAGTGACATCGGGGGGTGACATCGGTCGTTCGACCGGCCACGAGTCCGGGGCTCCGCCGGAGCGGATCGGCTCCGCCTCGTGGTCGAGGTGGATGATAGCGGGCAGTCTCACCGGGCGAGCTCGGGGTCCTTCTCCGGATCCTCGCCCAGCTCCTCCGCCAGCTCGGCCGGCACGGCCGGGGCCACGCCCCCGGCGCGCACCGCCGCCCGGCGCCGCTTGCGGGAGGAGTGCCGCACCAGCCAGGTCGAGACCCCCGTCACCGCCAGCAGCAACGGGGACAGGGCGAAGACGAACCAGATCAGGCCCCACCAGCCGTTGACGATGTATCCGGAGTGCACCGGATAGCTCCACGACCCCCAGATGTCCTGGGCGACCGGCTGGTCGACCGCGCCGTAGAAGTCGTGGGCCTTCCCGGTGTGCCGGTCCACGGAGACGCCGAGGTCGCCGGGGTACTCGGTGTGCTCGTAGGGGTCGTAGCCGTTCTGGAAGTACACGATGTAGGACGCCGTGGCGTCGTCCGTGGACGGCACGTCGACGGCGACCATGTGCATCCTCGGGTGGAGGGCCTGCGCGGCCGAGACCGCCACGGCCGGCGACACGTCGGGGGTGCCCTTGGGCGCCTCGGCGGACACCGCGTCGGGGAGATGCTGCTCGGTGCCGGGCGTCACGGCATACCAGGCCTTCTCCATGAACCCGAGCTCGAACCCGGCCGCCGTGACCGCCCAGACGAGCAGGAGCGGGATGGCGATCATCCCGGCGACCTTGTGGAGGTCGGTGTCGCGGGCGAACCGCCCCCGCCGCCAGCGGACGTCCATGGACGACCGCCATGCCGAGGGCCGGGGGAACCACAGCCAGATCCCCGTGAGGCACAGGTAGAGGAGCAGGAGCCCGAAGACGCCGAGGAGGAGCCCGCCGCCGCTGATGTTCGACCCCTCGTAGCCGAGCCAGCCGGTGTGCGGGATGTCGGCGGCGAGGAACGCCACGTAGCCCGGGTAGTCCTCGCACGACAGCCCGCACTCGTGGAAGTTGTCGAGGAACCCCAGCCAGCCCGGCTCCTTGTGCACCTCGCCGAGGATCTTCCCCGTCGCCGGGTCGACGGTCCAGCTCGTCGTGAAGTCGGTGACGCGGTAGACGCCGTTCTCCTCGATGACCGTCTCCGCGTCGTACGTCGGGTGCGCCCGCAGCACGGTGGCCCGCGCCTGGAGCAGCGTCGTCGTCGCGGGGCCGCCGCTCGCGGCATACGCCGTGTGGTTCATGGCCCGCTGCAGCTCGGGCCGGTAGATGAGGATCGCCCCGGACGTCGTGAGGGCGAGGAGGACGATCCCCAGGACGAGGGAGAGCCACCGGTGGCTGACGATCATGAACCGCCGCACCGGCCTCCTGCTCATCGCCAGGCCCCCGGCACGAGGGCGAGGAGGCTGTATGCCGCGAGCACCGTCACGAGGGCCGCAAGCCCTGCGTAGGGCAGCCGGGCCGGGTGGCGCAGCTGCCACAGCCGACGGGCCCCCACGATGGAGGTCACCGCCCCGAGGACCTGCAGGACGGTGCCGAGGGGACCGAGGACGACGCCGATCGTCCCCAGGACGGGGGCCACGACATAGGTGAGGATGCAGCGCAGCGCGGAGACGTAGAGGCCGACGTGGACGGCGGAGAGCGCCTCCGATGCCGGCAGCGGCGGCGGGTCCTGGGCCGGGTCCGGGGCGTGGGCACAGACGGGGGCCGGTGTCGCGGCCGGGCTCAGGCTCGGGCTGGCCGGGCCGGTGATGTCGAACGGGATGCTGCGGCGGGACGCCGGGACCTCGGACTCGCGGATCATGAAAGGTTAGGCTAACCTAAACGCAGCACCTCGTTCGGTCGGCACAGCCGGATGGGGCGCATGGCACAGGGTGGCCGGTCTGCGGGTAGGCGGGCCGGCCACCCGGTGCCCGGGGCTGCGGGGGTCGGCGCCCCCTCTCGAACCTGATCTCGGCTGGGCATGCCGCCACCCGAGACTCGCCGACGGCGGTCGGGACGATCGGGACACGCCCTATCCACTCCGGCCCGCCGGTCTCGCCCGGGCCCGCCGGTCTCATCCGGACCTCCGAACGAGGGGTCGGAGCACGCTTCGGGCCCGGACGTGACGAAGATCGCACCCCCGACGTCGCCCAGCCCGTGGCCGGCGTCGTCACCGCCGTCCCGTCGCGTCATCGCGACGGGACTCGCGCGACCCGGCTCCGATCATCCGACACACGGATGCCGGTGGCACGACGGGCATTCCGGGAGCTGCCCGCTCTCTGCGGACGCCGTGTCGATCCGGGACGGCGGCGCATCCGGCCCCGAGAGGGCCCCGCCCGGATCCCCGCCAGGGCGCCCGAGGGTGTCCGGCTCGTCCGGGCAGCACCGGCCCGGTCGTCCACAGCCCCGCGCCACGCGTTTTCACCCTGCGAACCGGCCGCGCTATGGTCCTGGAGGCGCCTGCGCCGGCCTGCCAGCCGGCCGCGATCCAGCGCACCCCTCGTGTTGTCCCCTGCTCGTCCCCTGCCCAGAGGTTCCTCCCCCGTGAGCACGTCGTCCTACGCCGGACGCCATCGTCCGGCGCGCAAGCACCCGCGCCGTCGCATACCCCTGCGCCGCCCGGCGGCCCTGCGGAGCGGCTTCGTGCTCCCCACCTCCGCCGCCCTCGCCCTGGTCATCACCGCCACCGGCGCCTCGGTCGCCGAGTCCCACAACGCACCCTCCGTCGAAGCCGGGGCCGATGCCAGGGGCACGGTCGCCGGCGCGCTCGGTGCGGCCGCGCTGGACGTCGACGTCCCAGACGCCTCGGAGCCCGGCACGACGCCGGCCGTGACGGGTGGCGACACCGCCGACCTCGCCGCCCGCGAGGAGGCCGCCAAGCAGGCCGCCC
>JBDIAL010000079.1:0-14152 GCA_039812405.1 Nostocoides sp. | reverse complement strand
GGCTCGCATACGGCTCACTGTCCGCTCACCTCCTGACCGGAGAGACGCTCGACCCCGCGCAGGAGGGCGGAGTGGTCGAGGCCGCCGTCGCCCTGCGCGCGCAGCGCGCCGATGAGCTGGGCCGTGACGGCGCCGAGGGGGATGGTCACGCCCTTGGCCCGCGCCGAGTCGACGATGATCCCCATGTCCTTGTGGTGCAGGTCGATCCGGAAGCCGGGACGGAAGTCGCCGGCGAGCATGCTCGCCCCCTTGCGGGCGAGGACGGTGCTGCCGGCGAGGCCGCCGCCGAGCACCTCCAGGGCCGCCGTCGTGTCGACGCCGAACGCCCGGAGGAAGACGATCGCCTCGGCGAGCAGCTCGTAGTGACCGGCGACGACGAGCTGGTTGGCCGCCTTGACGGTCTGGCCGGAGCCGGCCGGGCCGACGTGGACGATCGTCGTCCCCATCGCCTCCAGGACGGGGCGCACCCGCGCGACGGCGTCGGCGTCTCCGCCGACCATGATGGACAGCGTGGCCTCCCGCGCGCCCGCCTCGCCGCCGCTGACCGGCGCGTCGAGGACCTGGATGCCGGCCGCGGCACCCTCCTGCGCGAGCGAGACGGCGACGTCGGGACGGATCGTCGACATGTCGACGTGGACCGTGCCCGGCCGGGCGTTGGCGTAGATGCCCTCCTCGCCGAGGGCGACGGACTCGACGTCGGGGGAGTCGGGGACCATGGTGATGACGACGTCGGCGTCGGCGACGGCCTCGGCGACCGACGAGGCGCCCGTGCCGCCGGCGGCGACGAGGCGCTCGACGGCCGGTCGGCTGCGGTTGTGGCCGACGACGGTGTGGCCGGCGGCGACGAGGTGCTCGGCCATGGCCGAGCCCATGATGCCGAGGCCGATGAAGGCGATGGTGCTCATGCGGGGTTCCTCCCGGTCTGCTGGGTGGTCGTGGATCCTGACGAGGCTCCGGTCCGGCTGCTCACGCGGTGGCGGCGGCGAGCCAGCCGAGGCTCTCGATGGTGGTGGTGGAGGGGAAGTACTCGGCGGCGACGTAGCCGCGGTAGCCGCTGTCGGCGATCCGGCGCAGGTGGCCGGCGAGGTCGAGGCTGCCCGTGCCGGGCTCGTGACGGCCCGGGCAGTCGGCGATCTGGACGTGGGCGATGCGGTCGGCATACGCGTCCAGGGCGGCGTCGATGTCGTCGCCGTTGTTGGCGAGGTGGAACAGGTCGCAGAGGAACCCGAGGTTCGGGGAGCCGACCCGGTCGAGGACGGCGACGACGTCGGCGGCCGTGCGCAGCGGGTAGGGCTTGGGCCCGCTCACCGGCTCGAGGAGGACGGTCCCGCCGATGGCCGCGGTGGCGGTGGCGGCGAGCCGGAGGCTCTCCGCCGCGAGCTCGTCCTGGGCCGCCGGGTCGAGGCCCTCGATGCGGTTGCCGTAGAGGGCGTTGAAGGCGGGGACGCCGAGCTGCTGCCCGATGCCGACGACGACGGGGACGTTCTCGCGAAAGCGGTCGGCCAGGTCAGGGACGGACACCGCCCCGCAGTCCGGTCCGGCGAGGTCCCCGGCGAAGAAGTTGAGCCCGACGAGGTCGACACCCGCGTCGCGCACCGCGCCGACGAACGCGTCGACGTCGCGGTCCGCGGGGACGGGGGTGTCCGGCCACGGCCACCAGAACTCGACGGCGCCGAAGCCCGCCGCGGCGGCCTGCGCGGGCCGTTCGAGCAGCGGCACCTCGGTGAAGAGGAGCGAGCAGTTCGCCGCATACCGAAGGCCTTCGATCATTATTCCACTCCTTGGAATCCAAATTCTGTATGCCGGAATACTAGCGGGAGCGGCCCCGCGCCGTCAATGCAGGCTCGGACGGGCTCCCCGGTAGAGTTCTCGCATGGTGGAAACCAGACCCCGTCCCCGTGGAACCGCCGAGCGCGTGCAGTCCGTGGACCGCACCTTCGAGCTCCTCGAGCGTCTCGCGGATGCCGGGCGTCCGGTCAGCCTGTCCGAGCTCGCCGAGGCGAGCGGTCTGCCCATGCCGACCGTGCACCGGCTGCTGAAGTTCCTCACCGGCCAGGGCTATGTCCGTCAGGAGCCGGACAAGCGGTATGCCCTGGGGCTGCGGCTCATCCGGCTCGGCCAGGCGGCGAGCCGGGGGCTCGGGGCGTGGGCCACGCCCTTCCTCGCGCGGCTGGTCGCCCGGTTCGAGGAGACGGCGAACATGGCGATCCTCCAGGGGGACTCCTGCGTATATGTCGCCCAGGTGTCCTCCCCGCAGTCGATGCGCATGTTCACCGAGGTCGGCAAGGTCGTCATGCCGCACTGCACCGGGGTCGGCAAGGCGATCATGTCCGAGCTGTCCGACCGGGAGGTGCTCGCCATGCTGGAGCGGACCGGCATGCCGGCCCGGACCGAGCATACGATCGTGACCCCGCAGGCCATGCTCGAGGTCCTCGGCGAGGTGCGGACCAAGGGCTACGCGCTCGATGACGGCGAGCAGGAGCTCGGGGTGCGCTGCGTGGCCACCCCCGTCCCCGGGCTGCCCTTCCTCGCGGCGATGTCGGTCTCCGGCCCGTCCGGACGCGTGACGATGGAGGCGGTCGACGACATCGCGCCCGTCATCCGGGAGGTGGCCGCCCAGGCCAGCGCCGCCTTCCCGGCGCCCGACGGGCCGGTCGCGCTCGCCGTGCCCTGAGCCCATCCGACCGCCATGCCCTGGGCACACCCGACACGGCCCCCGGTGAGCCTCGCCCGAGACCTCACCCGAGAAGCGGGCACTGTGCGGGGGAAGCGTTGTCGGGTGGGGTGACCCTTTGTCGTGGAACCCGATAAAGGGACACGGGGGCGGGATGGCGGCAGGGTAGCGTTGCGGGACCGGACGACCGGATGACCCGCGAGATCGAAGGACGAGGGGACGTGGCCAAGGAGCAGGGGCGCAAGCTCATCGCGAGCAACCGCAAGGCGCGCCACGACTACCACATCGAGGACACCTACGAGGCGGGCATCGCCCTCATGGGCACCGAGGTGAAGGCGCTGCGGATGGGCCGGGCCAGCCTCGTCGACGGGTATGCCACGTTCGTCGGCGACGAGCTGTGGCTCGAGGGGGTCCACATCCCCCAGTACGTCTCCGGCACCTGGACCAACCATGCCCCCCGGCGTCGCCGCAAGCTGCTGCTCCACAAGCAGGAGCTGCACCGGATCCAGATCGCCACGCGGGAGAGCGGCCACACCATCGTGCCGCTCGCGCTGTACTTCAAGGACGGCCGGGCCAAGGTCGAGATCGCCGTCGCCAAGGGCAAGAAGGCCTACGACAAGCGCCACGCCCTCCGGGAGCGGCAGGATCGGCGCGAGGCCGAGCGCGCGCTGTCGACGAGGGGGCGCGAGTGACGGGTGCCCGGCACCGGAGGGCCCTTCTCGCGGTCCTCGGCCCGCTGCTCGGACTGGCCGGCGCCCTCGGCCTGCTGGTGACCGGCGCGTCGTATGCCACGGCCGCACCGGCATCCGCCACCGCGGGCCCGGCGACGGCCGGCTCGGTGACCGCCGACCCGGCGGCAGCCGGCTCCGTCGCGGCGGGCTTCGTCGCGGCGAGCGACGACCTCGCGACGCGGTTCGCCGAGCGGGACGTCGTGCACCGGGACGGCTCGGTCGACGTCACCCAGCACATCACCTGGCGCTTCCCCGCGGACGGGCAGCGGCACGGCATCGACCGGCTCGTCCAGGTGCGGGCCGGCTACCAGGACCGCGACGACGTCTACCGTTACTACGCGCTGAGCAAGGTGTCGGTCACCTCGCCGACGGGCGCGCCGACCGACGTGGCGGTGACCGACTACGGCGCCTACAAGCGGATCCGGATCGGCAGCCCGAGCCGCACGGTGTCCGGGACGCAGCAGTACGTCGTGTCGTTCCACCTCGCCCACGTCGTCAACGACATCGGCGACACGACGGCCGAGTTCTACTGGAACACCGTCGGGTCGGCCAACCAGAACACCTACGAGAACGTCTCGGCCACCCTCGAGGGACCGGCGGCGGCCACCAAGGCGCTGTGCTACTACGGCCCGAGCGGCTCGCACGACCGGTGCACGGCGACCGCGGGCCCGACGACCCGCTTCAGCGCGCCGACGATCGGCCCGGGGGAGGGGATGAGCGTCATCGCCTCCTTCCCCCGGAGCGCCTTCGGCGACCTCACCGTCGACCTGCGCAAGGGCAGCGCCGGCTCGACGAGCGAGGGGGCGCTGTCGCCCCAGGCCGCCCGCCTCGTCGGTCAGCTGTCCGTCGGCCTCGGGGTGCTCTTCCCGCTCCTCGCGGCGGCCGGGATGGGCACCCTCGTGTGGCAGCGCGGCCGCGACGAGATGTATGCCGGTCTCACGCCCGGTCTCACGCCGGGCACCGACCAGGCCGGCACCCCCGTCGTCCGCACGACACGCACGCCGATGGCCGCGGTCCAGTTCGCCCCGCCGCCCGGCGTCCAGCCCGGCATGATCGGCACCCTCATCGACGAGAAGGCCGACGTCGTCGACGTCACCGGCACGCTCATCGACCTCGCCGTCCGGGGCTATCTCACGATGGAGCGGACCGAGTCGGGCGGGCTGTTCAAGAAGGCCGACTGGACCCTGCACCGCACCCAGCCGACGCAGCCGGGGCCGGCGCTCACGGCATACGAGCAGATGCTCTTCGACGGGGTGTTCGCGACCGGGCCGGTCGTCCGGCTCAGCGACCTGAAGAACCACTTCTCGGCCACCCTCAAACGGGTCCAGGGGGCGATGTACGACGAGGTCGTCTACCGCGGCTGGTTCCGGCGGTCCCCGCAGTCGCAGCGCACCGGGTGGCAGTCGCTCGGGATCGTCCTCATCGTCCTCGGCGGGCTCGTCGCCATCCTGCTCGGCAACTGGGTGAGCACGAACATCGGGTCCGTCGGGGGGCTCGGGCTGTGGCCCCTCGGTCTCGGGATCGTCCTCTCCGGCCTGCTCGTCATGGCCCTCGGCACGCGGATGGCGGCCCGCACCGCGCAGGGCACGGCGGTCCTCGTCCAGTCCCGCGGCTTCGAGGAGTACCTCCGGACGGCCGAGGCGGGCCAGATCCGGTGGGAGGAGGCGCAGGACGTCTTCTCCCGCTACCTGCCGTATGCCATCGTCTTCGGGGTCGCGGAGCGGTGGGCCCGGGTCTTCCAGGAGGTCGCGACGGCGGCCGCGGCGGCCGGCCACACCGTCGGCGGGCCGTCGTGGTGGGTCGGCGCGTGGGACCCGCACGTCGGGTTCACCGGGCTCGCCTCGACGATGGACGACTTCTCGACGACCGCCGCCGGCACCTTCGTCAGCACGCCGGGGTCCTCCGGCGGGAGCGGGTTCAGCGGTGGCGGCGGGTTCAGCGGTGGCGGGGGCGGCGGGTCGGGCGGAGGCTCCTGGTAGCAGCCCAGCCCTGGGCGTTCGAGGTATGCGGGGACCACCGCACGGGCATCAGATACCTCGACCCGGCCCAGTCCACCGGACTAGCCGACGACGACGAGCAGGTCGCCGCCCTCGACCTGCTGATGCTTGGCGATGGCCAGCCGGGTGACGGTGCCGCCGGTCGGGGAGGTGATGTTGGCCTCCATCTTCATCGCCTCGATCGTCGCGACGACGCCGCCGGGTGCCACCTCGTCGCCCTCGGCGACGGCGAGCGTCACGACGCCGGCGAACGGCGCGGGGACCTGCCCGCGGTCCGCCGGGTCGGCCTTCTCCGCGACCTTGGTCTCGACGGCGATGGAGCGGTCGCGCACCTGGACCGGCCGGAGCTGGCCGTTGAGCGTGCACATGACGGTCCGCAGGCCGCGCTCGTCGGGCTCGGAGATCGACTGCAGCCCGAGCAGGAGCGTCTTGCCGGGCTCGAGGACGACCTCGTGCTCGGTGCCCACGTCGAGACCGTGGAGGAACTCCCGCGTCCCGACGACCGACAGGTCCGACCACGTCTCGCGGGAGGCGAGGAACTCCTTGGTCGGCCCCGGGAAGAGGAGCCGGTTGAGGGTGGGACGGGGCGCCTCGGCGAGGGCCGCCGCGTCCTCCTCGCTCAGCTCGGTGACGACCGGCCTGGTCACCCGGCCCTGGAGCGCCCGGGTCCGGAACGGCTCGGGCCAGCCGCCCGGCGGGTCGCCGAGGTCGCCGTTGAGGAAGCCGATGACCGAGTCGGGGATGTCGTATGCCGTCGGGTTCGCCGCGAAGTCCGCCGGGTCCGCGCCGGCCCCGACGAGGGCGAGGGCGAGGTCCCCGACGACCTTCGAGGACGGGGTCACCTTGACGATGTTGCCGAGGATGTCGTTGGCCGCGGCATACATGTCCTCGACCTGCTCGAACCGCTCGCCGAGCCCGAGGGCGTTGGCCTGCTGGCGCAGGTTCGACAGCTGTCCGCCGGGGATCTCGTGGCGGTAGACCCGGCCCGTCGGCGCCGGCAGCGAGGACTCGAAGGGGTGATAGAGCGCCCGCAGACCCTCCCAGTAGGGCTCGAGGTCGCAGACCGCCTGCAGGTCCAGGCCCGTCTCGCGCGTGGTGCCGTTGGTCGCCGCGACGAGGGCCGACAGGGGCGGCTGGCTCGTCGTGCCGCTCATCGGGGCGCTCGCCACGTCGACGGCGTCGACCCCCGCGTCGATGGCGGTGAGGATCGTCGCGAGCTGGCCGCCGGGGGTGTCGTGGGTATGCAGGTGCACCGGCTGGTCGAACCGCTCGCGCAGCGCCGTGACGAGCCGCCGGGCGGCGGGGGCCCGCAGCAGGCCCGCCATGTCCTTGATGGCGATGACGTGGGCGCCCGCCTTCGCGATCTGCTCGGCGAGGCGCAGGTAGTAGTCGAGGGTGTAGATCCGCTCGCCCGGGCTCGTCAGGTCGCCGGTGTAGCAGAGGGCGACCTCGGCGACGGCCGTGCCGGTGTCGAGGGTCGCGTCGATGGCCGGGCGCATCTGGTCGATGTCGTTGAGGGCGTCGAAGATCCGGAAGATGTCGACGCCCGAGCGGGCCGCCTCGTGGACGAAGGCGTCGGTGACCGCCGTCGGGTAGGGCGTGTAGCCGACGGTGTTGCGGCCGCGCAGCAGCATCTGGATCGGCAGGTTCGGCATGGCCGCCCGCAGCGCCGACAGCCGCTCCCACGGGTCCTCGGAGAGGAAGCGGAGGGCCACGTCGTAGGTCGCCCCGCCCCACGCCTCGACGCTGAGCAGCTGGGGGGTGAGCCGGGCGACGTAGGGCGCGACGTGGAGCAGGTCGCGGGTGCGCACCCGGGTCGCGAGGAGGGACTGGTGGGCGTCGCGGAAGGTCGTCTCGGTGACCCCGACCGCGGTCTGGGCCCGCAGCGCGGCGGCGAACCCGGCGGGACCGAGCGCGAGCAGCCGGTCGCGGGCCCCGGGAGGCGGCGCGGCGTCGAGGTCGACCCTGGGCAGCCGGGAGCGGGGGTTGGTATGCGTCGTCGCGGCTCCGTTGGGCTTGTTCACCGTGACGTCGGCGAGGTAGCCGAGCAGCTTGGTCCCCCGGTCGGCCGGGGTGCGGGCCGTCCGCAGCTCGGGGTGCTGGTCGATGAACGACGTGGTGAACCGCCCGGCGAGGAAGTCCGGCTCGGCGAGGACGGCCTGGAGGAAGGGGATGTTGGTCGTCACGCCGCGGACCCGGAACTCGGCGAGGGCGCGGCGTGCCCGGCGCACCGCGGTGGGGAAGTCGCGTCCCCGACAGGTCAGCTTGACGAGCATCGAGTCGAAGTGCGGGCTCACCTCGGCCCCGACGTGGATCGTCCCGCCGTCGAGGCGGACGCCGCTGCCGCCCGCCGACCGGTAGACGGTGATCCGGCCGGTGTCGGGGCGGAACTCGTTGGCCGGGTCCTCGGTCGTGATCCGGCACTGGAGCGCGGCCCCCCGGACCTGGATCTCGTCCTGGCCGAGCCCGAGGTCGGCGAGGGTCTCGCCGCTCGCGATCCGCAGCTGGGAGGCCACGAGGTCGACGTCGGTGATCTCCTCGGTCACCGTGTGCTCGACCTGGATGCGGGGGTTCATCTCGATGAAGACGTAGCGCCCGTCCCGCCCGAGGAGGAACTCGACGGTGCCGGCGTTGACATAGCCGATGTGCCGGGCGAACCGCACGGCGTCGGCGCACATCCGGTCCCGGACGGCCGGGTCGAGGCCGGGGGCCGGGGCGATCTCGACGACCTTCTGGTGGCGCCGCTGGAGGGAGCAGTCGCGCTCGAAGAGGTGGATCACCTCGCCGGTGGCGTCGGCGAGTATCTGGACCTCGATGTGCTTGGGCTCGACGACCGCCTCCTCGATGAAGACCGTCGGGTCGCCGAACGCCGACTCCGCCTCGCGCATGGCGACCGCGATGCTGTCGCGCAGCTGGTCCTCGGACTCGACGCGTCGCATACCCCGCCCGCCGCCGCCCGCGACGGCCTTGACGAAGACGGGGAACCCGATCTCGCGGGCCCCCGCGACGAGAACGTCGAGGTCGGTGCTCGGCGACACGCTGCGCAGCGTCGGCAGGCCGGCCTCCCGGGCCGCCGTGATGGCCGTCGCCTTGTTGCCGGTGAGGTGCAGGACGCGGGCCGGCGGGCCGACGAAGGTCACCCCGGCCGCGTCGCAGGCCTCGGCGAGGCCGGGGTTCTCCGACAGGAAGCCGTAGCCGGGGTAGACGGCGTCGGCTCCCGCCTCGACGGCGACCCGGACGATCTCCCGGGGGTCGAGGTAGGCGCGGACCGGATGCCCCTGCTCGCCGATCTGGTAGGCCTCGTCGGCCTTGAGGCGATGCTCGGAGCCGCGGTCCTCGTACGGGAACACGGCGACGGTGGCCGCCCCCAGCTCGGTGGCGGCGCGGAAGGCACGGACGGCGATCTCGCCACGGTTGGCGACGAGGACCTTGCGGAACACGGGACGACCTCGCAGGGGGTGGGCGACGGGTTCGTCTCGACCCTAGTGCCCCCGCCCGCTGCCCCGGCCCGCCGTCCCATTATCGGGTTCCACGACAAAGGGGCACCTCACCCGAGAACGCATCCCCCGCACAGTGCCCGTTTGTCGGGTGAGGTCTGGCGAGACAACCCGGGACCCGGCCGACTCGGCAACCCGGGACCCGGCCGACCCGGGAATCCGGTTGGAGGCCCGGGCGTTGCACGGCATACTGGCCTCGCGTGGCCCCGTGCGGACCGCACCGAGCCGGCACAACTGAACAGCGTGACGTGGACCCCCACACGGGGGTGATCGGTTTCGACATTGGTCGGCTGGTCAGGGGAAGCGGGTCGAGGAGGCACGGTCATCTCGTCAACGCTCCGTGCAAACCAATAGGTGCCAATTCCAAGCGCACCGACTTCGCCCTCGCCGCCTGAGCGAGCCTCGAAGTCCGTCAGCCTGAGCTAGTTCCCGTCTCAGTGCCTGGCGTCGTCTAGGGGACTTGCCGTGTCGTCATGCCGAGGGGCGACGCGGGACTCTCACTCGGCTGGGCCCGTCGGCGGACGTGTGCGCGCGAGCGCCGGGGCCGAGAAAATCCTTGGCGCACTGCACCCGGAGAAGCCCTGGTTTCCCGTCAATGGACGCGGGTTCGATTCCCGCCACCTCCACCATCGCGGTCCACGTCACGATCACCGTCGGCCCCCTCGCCGCTCTCTCCGGCCAGGGGGCCGACGCGTGCCGTATGCCCGGGGTCGCCCGCCGCCGCCCACCGAGGTCCGGGGCGGTCGCCTGCCGCGCCACGGCCCCCGCCCACCCGGCTCCACCCACCTGTTTGCCCCCTCCTGCGGGCCGGAGCCGGCCACCGACCGACAGGCCTGGCCGGTCGGCCCGACCGGCCGGATGGTTTTGCGCCCGCCCACCGCTCTCCTCACGCGCGTCGTGCGAGGATCCCCCCATGTCACGACCCCCGGGCCTGGAGCCCGTCGTCCTGCTCGCGACCGCGGGCGTCCTGCTGGCCCTCGCCGCCCGAGCGCTGCGGGCGGAGAAGGGTCTGGTCGACCTGACCGTCGCCCAGATCGAGGAGCAGGTCCTGGCCCTCGACCCGGTCACCCGCGCCGCGGTCATCGCCCGGCTGACGAGCGACGCGGCCCGGGCCGCCAAGGATCAGGCACACTCCTGAGTCGAGGCCGGCGAGGCCGGCAGGGTGCCGGGTCGAGACCGGCGCGGTGCCCTGAGTCGCCAGGGCGCGGAACGGAGGTAGGACGTGTCGGAGCCCCCGCCGTCGCAGTCCACGCCGCCGGAGTCGGAGTCCCCGCGTCCGGAGTCCGCGGCCCCGCGGCGCCGGGACCGGGCCTCGGACCGGTACGCCCGGCTGGAGGAGCGCCGTCGGGCGAGCTTCCTCGCGGCGGTGGTGCGGCGGTTCCAGGACGTCGAGGGGGGCGACCAGGCGACCCTGCTCTCGGTGACGCTGTTCACCACGATGCTGCCGCTCATCATCCTCGGCTTCGCCTACGTCAACGGGTTCGCCGGCGGGCTGAGCCCGGGGATCCTGTTCGACCGGGAGGTCGGCCTGCACGGATCGGCCGCCCGGGCCGTCCGGGACGCCTTCGGCTCCTCCGACGCCCTGCGCTCGTCGTGGAGCGTCATCGGGCTCGCGGGGTTCCTGCTGGCGGGGATCCCCCTGACGGTCACCGTCGCCCAGATCTTCGCCAAGGCCTGGCTGCGGGCCCCGTTCGACCTCCGGCAGCGGCTGTGGCGCGGCATCGTCTGGTTCCTGCTCTACCTGGTCACCCTCGCCGTGCGCGACCGCATCGCCTACGGGGGTGAGCACCCCGTGGGCGTCCGGCTGGCGCTGTGGGTGGCCTCGCTCGTGCCGGTCTGGGTGTTCTGGACGCTGACCCCGGCGCTGCTCGTGCGGGACGGGGCCCGCGGCGCGCGGTTCCTGGTCCGCGCCGGCCTGGCCGGGGTGGTCGTCAACGGCATCGTGGCCACGGTCCTGCTGCGGCTCGTCTTCCCGCCCATGCTGGCCAGCTGGACCGCCTTCGGTCCGATGGGGGTGGCGATGGCGATCGTCACCTGGTGCGGGGTGATCGCCGTCGGATGGGTGGCCACCGCCTGCGTCGGGGCGGTCCTCTGGGAGCGCTCGGCGCCCGTCGACACCGTCCTCGACGACGAGCCCGCCGCCGGCGCGGCCGAGCCGGCAGCCGACCCGGCGTCCCAGCCCTGACGGACGCCCCTGTCCCGCGCCGGCCGGCCCGCTCTCAGTCGAGACGATCGGCCCAGGCCCACCGGACGGTGAGCTGGACCGCCACGGTCTGCTCGCCCGGCTCGACGGACAGCTCGGCCGAGGCGGCGACCATCCTCGCCATCCGCGGCGCGGGGCCGACCGCCGCGACCGGGACGTCGCTCAGGCGCAGGACCGGCCCGAGGGAGCGCCCGGCGAGCGCGGCATACTGCTCAGCCTTGGCCCGGGCGTCGGCGAAGGCGGCCTCTCGCGCGGCCCGGGCGACGGGCCCGGGGTCGCCGATGGCGAGGGTGATCGCGTCGATGCCGAGCGCGTCACCGGCGGCGGAGGCCACCGAGCGGACGACGGCGCCGACCGCCGCGACGTCGCGCACCCGGACCTGGAGCGTCTGGAACGCCGTGTACCCGACGATCCTGTCGCCCTTGTCGGCCCAGCGCTGGTGCACCCCCGAGCCGGTCGTCCGCAGGTCGGCCGGTGCGACACCGTGCGCGCGGACCGCCTCCTGCACCCGGGCCATCCGGCCCGAGGCGTCCTGCAGCGCCCCCGAGACGTCGGCGCCCTCGCACTGGACCCGCAGGTCGAGGAGGACGACGTCGGAGGGGGCCGAGGCGGTCCCGGAACCGGTCACGTCGAGGTAGGTCTTCATGCCCGGCACTGTATGCCGGAGCGGGCGCCGCGGGGCTCGCTCCGGGGAGGGTGCTCGCCCAACCCAGCCGAACGCGGTTGAATCGGGTCGTGACCTCCACTCCATCGATCTCCTACTCCTTCACCGCGCGGCTCGTCCTGCCGGCCCGCGCCACGGCGATCAGCGAGCTGACGTCGTGCATCGAGCGCGAGGGGGGTGCGGTCACCGGACTCGACGTGACGGCGGCCGACAACGCGCGGCTGCGGGTCGACCTCACCGTCGCGGCGGCCGACACCCAGCAGGCCGACCGGATCGTCACGACGATGCGGTCCGTCCCCGGGGTGGAGATGGGCAAGGTCTCCGACCGGACCTTCCTCGCCCACATCGGCGGCAAGCTGCGGATCGAGCCGCGGGTGCCGATCCGCAACCGGGACGACCTCTCGCTCATCTACACCCCCGGCGTGGCCCGCGTCTGCATGGCGATCGCCGAGCATCCGTACGACGCCCGGAACCTCACGATCAAGGGCAACACCGTCGCCGTCGTCACCGACGGGACGGCGGTCCTCGGGCTCGGCGACATCGGCCCGCTCGCCGCGCTGCCGGTCATGGAGGGCAAGGCGGCGCTGTTCAAGCGGTTCGCCAACATCGACGCCTTCCCCATCTGCCTCGACACGACGGACACCGAGGAGATCATCGCGACGGTCAAGGCGATCTCCCCGACGTTCGCGGGCATCAACCTCGAGGACATCTCGGCCCCCCGGTGCTTCGAGATCGAGGAGCGGCTGCGCGACGAGCTCGACATCCCCGTCTTCCACGACGACCAGCACGGCACCGCCATCGTCGTCCTCGCCGCCCTGCGCAACGCGCTGCGCGTCGCGGCCAAGGACATCGAGGAGGTCCGGATCGTCATGAGCGGCGCGGGAGCGGCAGGCACCGCGATCCTCAAGCTGCTCCTGCTCGCCGGGGCCCACGACGTCGTCGTCGCCGACATCAACGGCATCGTCACGGCGACCCGCCCCGACATCGCCTCGGGGGAGAACCCCAGCCTCCTGTGGAGCGCGACGCACACGAACCCGCGGGGCGTCTCCGGCACCCTGAAGGACGCCCTCGTCGGGGCGGACGTCTTCATCGGCGTCTCGGCGCCGAACCTCCTCACCGGCGACGACATCGCGACGATGGCGCCCGACGCGATCGTCTTCGCGCTCGCCAACCCGGTGCCGGAGGTCGACCCCGCCGAGGCGGCCCAGCACGCGCTCGTCGTCGCCTCAGGCCGCTCCGACTTCGCGAACCAGATCAACAACGTCCTCGTCTTCCCCGGGGTCTTCCGCGGCCTGCTCGACGCCCACTCCCGCAAGGTCACCCCCGAGGTGCTGCTCGCCGCCGCGAACGCCCTGTCCGGCGTCGTCCGTCCCGAGGAGCTCAACCCGACCTACATCGTCCCGAGCGTCTTCCACCCCGACGTGAGCCGCGTCGTGGCCGAGGCGGTGTCGGCGGCCGCCGCGGCGGCCCGGTGACGACTCCGCGCGGGGCTCGCCCGGCATACCCGGGGGAGGCGTCCCTCGGGCCGAGGGCGCTCGGCTGGGTGCTCTTCGCGCTCTGCGCCCTCGTCCAGCTGTATGCCGTGTACTGGCCGCGCGAGCCCGCCCGCACCACCTTCCGGATGGAGGACAAGCTGGCCCATGCCCTCGTCTTCGCCGCGCCGGTCGCGGTGGCGGTCGCGTTCCGCCTGTCGCCCCGGGTCCTCGTGCCGGTCGTCGCGCTCAACGCCGTGGTGAGCGAGCTCGTCCAGGGCTTCTTCCTCACCGGCCGGGACGGCGACGTCTGGGACGTGACGGCCGACCTCGTCGGCGTCGCCCTCGGCCTCGGTGCCGGGCTGCTCCTCCGCTCCGTCCGCCGCCCGCGCGCTGGTAGGATGGGGGAGTCGGTGTGACGGCGCATGGCTGCGCCCGCCGCGGACCTCAGATCCGGTGTCCCGCACGAAACCAACCCGCGCCGACCGCCGGTCCGCCTCCCCGATCCCGGGGGGCCGCTCGACCGGCCACCGGACGCCCCGGCGTCTGAGGTTCGTCTGCTCGGTCATCTCGCCACTGGCTCCGGACGTGCCTGCCGTCCGCCCGAACCGCACGACCGATCCCGACAGGACCCGACGCACCATGCCCAAGAACACCGGCGCGCCCAGGAGCAGCGCCTCGACCCAGAAGGCCGGCACCGCCGGCACGAAGCGGGCCGGCGCGGCCAAGAAGGCCCGCTGGACCACTGCCGAGAAGGCCGCCCGCCGCTCCGGCCCGAAGCCGGCCCAGGCCGGCGGCAAGCCCCCGAAGAAGCCCCACCACCGCGGTCAGCCCCCGCGCCCGTCCCGCGTCCAGGACGCCCGGCGGGAGGGTGACGGCCGGGTGCCGTCGGCGAGCCGCGACCGGACCGAGCG
>JBDIAL010000078.1:0-14165 GCA_039812405.1 Nostocoides sp. | reverse complement strand
CCGGCATCGGGTCTCGAAGCTGCTGCTGCGCCGCGGGATCGTCTACGACACCGGCAAAGACGCCTGGACGGGCGTGCACGACGCCTGGCTGCGGCAGCACCGCCGCAGCGGTCTCGACGGTGCCGGGCCTGGGACGCTGGCCGCGTTCGACGCCGGCTACGACGCGGTCACGGGCATCCTGGCCCGCCGGGGCCGGCTGGACAAGCAGATCCTCGCGATGGCTGCGGACAGCGAGTTCACCGCGGTCACGAACCAGCTCGGATGCTTGCGTGGGATCTCCACACTGACCGGGTTCGCGTTAGCGGTCGAGATCGGCGACTGGGACCGATTCACCGGCCGCACGATCGCGTCATATCTCGGGCTGGTCCCCTCGGAGCACTCGTCCGGTGGGTCGAGGTCGCTGGGCGCGATCACGAAGACCGGGAACAGCCACGCCCGTCGGCTACTGATCGAAGCAGCCTGGCACCACAAGCCCCGCTACGCACCCGGGAAGATCATGAACGATCGGTGGACCGCCGCGCCCGCAGCGGCCGCTGCGCGAGGCGACGCCGGCAACCGACGTCTGCATCACCGCTGGCAGGTCCTCACCGCGCACAAGAAGAAGCACACCATCGCGAACACCGCGATCGCCCGTGAGCTCGCGGGCTGGTGCTGGTCCCTGGCCGTCATGGACTAGCCACCCCAGAAGCTCGTTCACCGGATGGTGCCAGGAACGCATGCAGCGTGAGGAGCGCACCAGCGATTCGCCTGTGAGCAGCCACCCCGCGGGCGGCCACGCTCGACCTCAGACAAGCTCGAACGCTCCCACCGAAACAGGGTCATGCGGTAACCAACCCGCGCATATCAGACTGACCACGCGTCACCCAGACACGCCGCATCCCCAACACCCCCCAGCGAACGACGAAGCGCCCGCCAGGCCGGCCAGCCCGACGGGCGCTTCACCCTGCCACTTGACAAAAGCACTCACATATCAGGCGAGGCGGGTGAAGCGGACGGTGACCGAGAGCGTCGCGACGCCCTTGCCGGAGTAGACGCCCTTGAAGGGCGGCACGTCCTCGTAGTCCCGCCCCCGGGCGACGACGACGTGGTCGAGGGCCACCGTCGTGCCGTTCGTCGGGTCGACGGGCACCCAGCCGCCGTCCCACAGCTCGAGCCAGGCATGGCTCTCCCCCTCGCTGCTCTCGCCGACCTCGGCCGAGCGGTTCGGCGCGAGGTAGCCGCTGACGTAGCGGGCGGGGATCCCGAGCCGGCGCAGGGCCGCGATGCCGATGTGGGCGAAGTCCTGGCAGACGCCGTGACCCCGGCTCCACGCGGTCTCACCGCTGTCCTGGACGGTCGTGCTGCCCCGCTCGTAGACCATCGTCGTGCGGATGTGCTCGGCGATCCGGCGGCCCGCCTCCCGGGGGGTCGAGGCGTCACGCACGCTCTCGGCGAGGTCGACGATCCCCTGCCCGGGGTGGGTGCGGACCGACTCGCGCAGCCACTCGGCGCTGCGGTCCTGCAGGACGGGGTCGGTCAGGGCCGACCATCCCGGCGAGTCGCCGACCGGCAGGGCCCCGGTGCGCTCGACCGTGCTCGTGGCGTCGATCTCGAGCCGCTCGTGGGCGGCGAGCGACTCCATCGCCGTGACGGTGGTGCCCCAGTGGTCGTGGTAGACGTGACTCCAGGTGAGGGGCCGGACCCGGATGCGGTTCTCCAGCGTCGTCTGTCCGGGCTCGCTGAGCGGGCTCATCCGCACCTCGTTGTGGGAGGCGCGGACCGGCTGGTCGTAGTCCATGACGGTCGTGTGGACGATGCGGTAGCGGCGCATGTCAGACCAGCTCCTCGGTCCACGTCATCGTGGGCGTCGCCTGGAAGTAGCGGGTGCGGATCGCGCTGTTGGCCGCCATGACGGCCCGCTGGACGCGCTGCATCTCGGCGGGGAGGTCCTCCAGGATGTCCGGTGTCGGGCGGTACTCCAGCGAGGTCCGGACCCGGCCGAGCTGACGGCGCGCCTCGTCGGACACTCCCATCCGCTGGGACTCCGGCGACAGGCTCTGCAGGCAGGACTCGGCGGCGCGCAGCGCGAAGACGACCGACCGCGGGAAGGCCCGGTCGAGCACGAGGAAGCTGGCGGCGAGCTCGTCGGTGAACACTCCGCGGTGGCTGCGCATGAACGCCTGGGTCGCCCCGCAGCTGCTGAGCACGGCCGTCCACGGCGGCCCGCCGCGGCGCAGCCCGCCCGTCGCGACGAGCCGGGCGGTCATGTCGGCCCGCTCGAGGGCCCGGCCGAGGACGAGGAAGTCCCATGCGTCGTCGTGGCTCATCGTCGAGTCGGCGATGCCGGAGACGAGGGCGGCCCGCTCGCGCACCCAGGACAGGTGGCGCTCGGTCACGGCGTGGCGGCCCAGCCCGTTCCAGCGGTGCCACGTCGTGTTGATCGCCTCCCACAGCTCGGTCGAGAGGGTCTCCCGGGCCCGGCGGGCGTTCTCCCGGGCGTTGAGCCAGGAGGCGGTGATCGAGCTCGGGCTGTCCTCGACGAACACGAGCCGGGAGCCGACCTCGGCGAAGCTCACGTCGTCCCCGCACGGCATGCCCATGATGACGGCGAGGACCTGCCGGGAGGCCGCGGCCTCGGCCGTCCCCGGGTCCTCGAGGAGCTGCAGGCGCAGGACGTCGACGATGCGGGCGGTGCCGTCCGCGCGCTCGATGTAGCGGCCGATCCACAGGAGCGACTCCGCGATCCGGCTCAGCACCGGCCCTCACCTCCTCCGGCGGCGGGGCGCTGGTGTCCGGGCCCGTGGGGCCGTCGCCCTCGCTCGGGGTGTTGCTGCTGCTGTTGCTGTTGCTGCTGGGTCGAGGCGAGCGTGTCGTCGCGGGGTGCGGTCGGCGCGCTCATGACGACGACCTCGCGGGTGTCGGGGGTGTCCGTCAGCGGACGCTCGACCGTCAGCGACCCGTGCGCGGCGAGGACCCAGGTGTCCTTCGACCCGCCGCCCTGGCTGGAGTTCACGACGAGCTCGCCCTCGGGCAGCGCGACCCGGGTCAGCCCCCCGGGCAGGACCCGGACCCGGTCGCCGTCGTTGACGGCGAACGGACGCAGGTCGACGTGCCGCGGACGCAGCCGGCCGTCGATGAGGGTCGGGACGGTCGAGAGTTGGACGACGGGCTGGGCGATCCAGCCCCGCGGGTCGTGCAGCAGCGTCCGGCGCAGCGCGTCGAGCTGAGCCCCGGTGGCGCGCGGGCCGATGACCAGGCCCTTCCCCCCGGACCCGTCGACCGGCTTGACGACCATCTCGTCGAGCCGGTCGAGGACGACGGCGAGGGCCTCCGGCTCGTTGCACCGGTAGGTGTCGACGTTGGGCAGGATGGGGTCCTCGTCGAGGTAGAACCGGATGAGGCCGGGCAGGTAGGAGTAGATGAGCTTGTCGTCGGCCACGCCGTTCCCGATGGCGTTGGCGAGGCTGACCCGCCCCGCCCGCAGCGACGAGACGAGCCCGGCGACCCCGAGGACCGAGTCCCCGCGGAAGTGGACCGGGTCGAGGAAGTCGTCGTCGATCCGGCGGTAGATGACGTCGACGGGCTGCTCACCCCGGGTCGTCCGCATCCGGACCTGGCCGCCGCTGCAGACCAGGTCGCGACCCTCGACGAGCTCCACGCCCATCATCCGGGCCAGGAGGGCGTGCTCGAAGTAGGCGCTGTTGTAGACACCGGGGGTGAGGACGACGACGGTCGGGTCGCTCGTCCCGTCGGGTGCGGCCGCGCGCAGCGCACCGAGGAGCATCCGGGGGTAGTCGTCGACCGGGCGGATCCGCATCGTGGCGAACGCCTCGGGGAAGACGTTGGCCATGGCCCGCCGGTTCGACATGACGTAGCTGACGCCGCTCGGGACGCGGGCGTTGTCCTCGAGGACGCGGAAGGTGCCCGCCTCGTCGCGGATGAGGTCGATGCCGGCGACGTGGACCCGGACCCCGTTCGTCGGGCGGATGCCCGTGACGGCGCGGTGGAAGTGGCTCGAGGACGCGATGAGCGACCACGGGAGGATGCCCTCGTGGACCGAGCGGGGGATCTCGCCCTCCCGGCTGTAGATGTCGTCGAGGAGCGCCTCGAGGGCCCGGACCCGCTGGACGACGCCGGACTCGATGGTCTGCCACTCCTCCGGGGAGATGACGCGGGGCACGGCGTCGATCGGGAAGGGCCGCTCCTCGCCGGCGAAGTCGAAGGTCACCCCCTGGTCGAGGTAGGTGCGCGCCAGGACGTCGGCCCGCTCCCGCATCGACGTGGCCGACATCGACCGGAGAGTGTGGTGGACCGGCTTGTACGGGGCGCGGGCCACACCGGGCGCCGCCAGCATCTCGTCCCACGCCGGTCCGCTGATGCGGTAGTCGTCGAACAATGACGACGAGAGGTCCTCGCTCACGTGCCGAAGCCTAGAGCCGTCGGCGGCACCGCGTGTGTCGCCCCCGTGTCACGGATGTTTCGTCGTGCGGACGTCTCGGGCCGGGCGTCCCGCCCTGACCGGGCGGCCGGACGCACACGGGACTCCCAGCGGACGTCCAGGCGGCTCCCACCGGGTGCCCGGGTGCGGCACCTACCGTCGAGGACCATGGCCCGTCGTCCACGCTATGACCGATGGCGTGACCGCGTCGAGCTCCCGCTGACGATCGCCGCGGTCGTCTTCCTCGTCGCGTATGCCGTCCCGGTCCTCGACACCCACCTCGACCACCCGCTCGTGCGGACGCTGTCGGTCGTCTCGTGGGTCACCTGGGCGGCGTTCGGCATCGACTACGTCGTCCGGCTCTACCTCGTGCGGCGCCGGTGGTACTTCGTCCGCACCCACCTGTTCGACCTCGCCCTCGTCGCGCTCCCCCTGTGGCGACCGCTGCGCGCCCTGCGCGTCGTCACCCTCGTCACCGTCGTCAACCGGCGGGCCGGCTCGACGCTGCGCGGCCGGGTCGCCACCTATGTCGTGGCCGGCACGCTCGGGGTCCTGTTCGTCTCCGCCCTCGCCGTCCTCGACGCGGAGCGCAACGCCCCGAAGGCCAACATCACCTCCTTCGGCGATGCCCTGTGGTGGGCCATCACGACGATGACGACAGTCGGCTACGGCGACCGCTACCCCGTCACCTTCACCGGCCGGATCGTCGCGGCGGGGCTCATGATCTGTGGCGTCGCCCTCCTCGGTATCGTCACCGCCTCCTTCGCCTCGTGGTTCCTCCGGCGGGTCGCTGAAGACGAGTCCGCCGTCCAGCAGGCCACGATGCGCGACGTCGAGGCGCTGCGGGCCGAGGTCCAGGGCCTGCGCTCGGAGATCCGCGACCTCGCCGAGACGCTGAAGAGCCGCGCCCCCGTCCCCTGATGGGCTGGGTGGAGGTATCCGATGCCCGTGCGGTGGTCCTCGCATACCTCGACCGGCCGGAGGATCGGCTCCGGAGGCGCTACGTCTGGACGACGGCGCCGGAGTCGAGGAGGGCCTCCACCTCCGCCGCGGTGAAGCCGTGCGAGCGCAGGTATGCCACGGTGTCGGCTCCCACGGGCCGGTCCGGCGTGGGCTCGGGTCCCGGGGTGGCGGAGAACCGCGGCGCCACCCGCGGGGCCGGGTGTCCGTCGACCTCGGCGAAGACCCGGCGCGCGGCGCGCTGCGGCGGCGGCGGCGCCTCGGCGAGCGACAGGACGGGCGCGACGCAGGCGTCGGTGCCCGCGAAGTGCTCCGCCCACTCGTCGCGGGTGCGGGTGCGGAAGGCCGCGCCGAGGGCCGCCCGCTGCTCCGCGAAGCCCGCCGGGTCGTACTGCTCACGGGCGAAGGACAGCCCGAGTCCCTCGAGCAGCGCCGCGTAGAAGGGCGGCTCGAGGGCTCCGACGGCGACGAACCGCCCGTCGGCGCACGGGTAGGTGTCGTAGAACGGCAGGCCTCCGTCGAACGGGTTGACCCCCCGCTCGTCGCGCCACTGGCCGTCCGCGAGCATGCCGTAGACCATCGTGACGAGCGACGCCGCGCCGTCGACCATCGCCGCGTCGACGACCTGGCCCTCCCCGGTCCGCTCCCGGGACAGCAGCGCCGCGAGGATCCCCACGACGAGGTAGAGCGCCCCGCCCCCGAAGTCCGCGAGGACGTTGACCGGCGGGATCGGCCGCTCCGGGGGCCCGGCGAGGTGGAGCGCGCCGGTGATCGCGGCATACGTGATGTCGTGACCCGCCTCCGCGGAGAGGGGTCCGTCCTGACCCCAGCCGGTCATCCGCCCGTAGACGAGGCGGGGGTTGCGTCCGCGCAGCTCGTCCGGGCCGAGGCCGAGGCGCTCGGTGACGCCCGGACGCAGCCCCTCGACGAACACGTCCGCCGTCGCGGTGAGCCGGTGGACGACGTCCACCCCGGCCCGGTGCTTGAGGTCGACCGCGACACTGGGCCGGGACCGGCCGAGCCGGCCCCCGACGGGCAGCACCGACACGCCGCCCGGCCGCTCGACCCGCACGACGTCGGCACCGAGCTCGGCGAGCAGGAGGGCGGCATACGGCGCCGGTCCGATCCCCGCGAGCTCGACGACGCGGACACCGGCCAGCGGTCCCGGCGACGAGGAGGCCATCCCGGAACCCTAACGCGCCGGGGACGTCGCCTCCCTCCACCACCCGCGCCCCGAGCCGGACCGTCGGCAGGGAGGCCGGTGCTCAGCTCGCGCCGGCCGCGCAGTCGGCACAGAGCCCGAAGATCTCCACGGTGTGGTCGACGGCGACGAAGCCGAACCGGGCGGCCGTCTCGTCGGCCCAGCGCTCGACGGCCCGGCTCTCCACCTCCTCGGCACGGCCGCAGCGACGGCAGACGAGATGGTGGTGGTGACCGCGGCCCTCGCCGCAGATCCGGTAGGTCGTCTCGCCGTCCTCGGTGTGGATGACGTCCGCCTCGCCGACCTCGCTGAAGGCCTGCAGGTGCCGGTACACCGTCGAGAGACCGACCTTGTGCCCGGCGGCGCGCATCGCGCCGTAGACGTCCTGGGCGCTGCGGAAGCCGCCGTCGTCCGCGAGGGCCTGGCGCACCGCGGCCCCCTGGGCCGTGGGCCGCTGCGCCCTCCCCGCTCCACCGGGTGCCGTCACCCGCCCAGTCTACGAGACGCCTCGGGCCGTGGAACGGGCCGGGCCGGGCCCCGGTCGCACCGTTCCCGTCCCGATGGAGTAAGAATGAACATCATTTTCGTTCCTCTATGGAAGGCGGACCCCATGTCCCTCCGCGTCGGCTCCCTCGTCGCCGTCGTCGCCGTGCTCGCGATGACCGGCTGCGGCTCCTCGAACGCCGGCGGTGACGGCTCGGCCACCACGGCCGGCAGCCCCGCCCCGACGACCACCACGGCGGGCGCCACGGTCTCGGTCGTCGCGTCGACCGACGTCTGGGGCGACGTCGCCGCGCAGGTCGCCGGCGCGCTCGCCCCCTCACACGTCCGGATCACCTCGATCATCACCGACCCCGACGCCGACCCGCACTCCTACGAGGCGAGCACCCAGAACCAGCTGGCCCTCTCCCGGGCCGACATCGTCGTCGAGAACGGCGGCGGCTACGACGACTTCGTCGCCACGATGCTGCGGGCCTCGAAGAACACCCACGCGACCGTCCTCAACGCCGTGGACATCTCGGGGAAGAAGGCTGCTGCCGGCGAAGACCTCAACGAGCACGTCTGGTACGACCTGCCGACGGCCGGCGCGGTGGCGGGACGGATCGCGAGCGCCCTGGCGTCGGCCGACCCGGCCGACGCGACGACGTATGCCGACAACGCGAAGACGTTCCGCGGCCGGCTGGCGGGCCTGGAGCGGACCGAGGCGCAGATCAAGAGCGCCCACGCCGGCGCGGGCGCGGCCATCACCGAGCCGGTCCCGCTCTACATGCTTCAGGCATGTGGTCTGGTGAACCGCACGCCCGCCGCCTTCAGCGAGGCCATCGAGAACGGCACCGACGTCTCCGCCTCGGTCCTGAGCCGGACCCTCGCCCTGTTCTCCGACCGGAAGGTCGCCCTCCTCGCATACAACGAGCAGACCTCGGGACCCCAGACCGAGGCCGTGCTCAAGGCGGCCCGGAGCAACAGCATCCCCGTCGTGCCCGTCACCGAGACGCTGCCGGCCGGCACGGACTACCTCACCTGGATGAGCCGCAACCTGGCGGCCATCAAGTCCGCCCTCGGATGACCCGGCGGCGCGCCATGGTGCCCCCCGCGATGCCACCCACGACGCCGCCGACCAGGCCGCGCACCCCGGCGAGCACCCCGGCGGGCGCCCCGGTCCTGCGGATCGAGGACGCCACCCTCGCCTACGGCACCCGGACCGTGTGGTCGGGCCTGCGCCTCGACCTGGTGCCCGGGGAGTTCCTCGCCGTCCTCGGTGCCAACGGCTCGGGCAAGACGAGCCTCGTGCGTGCCGTCCTCGGCCTCGCCCCGCTGTCCGCCGGGAGGCTGACGGTGTGTGGCCGGGCCCCGGGGCGGGCCAACGACCTCGTCGGCTACGTCCAGCAGCAGCGCCCGCTCGACCCCCTGACCCCGCTGCGGGCCCGCGACGTCGTCCGACAGGGCCTCGACGGGCACCGCTGGGGACTCGCGCGGCCCGGCCGGGTCCCGTGGCCGGCCGTCGAGGCGGCCCTGCGGGAGGTGGGAGCACTCGAGTATGCCGACCGGCCGGTGGGACTGCTGTCGGGCGGGGAGCAGCAGCGGGTGCGCGTCGCCCAGGCCATCGTCTCCGACCCCGCCCTCCTGCTGTGCGACGAGCCGCTGCTGTCCCTCGACGTCCGCAGCCAACGGACGATCACCGGCCTCGTCGACGATCGGCGGCAGCGGCACGGGACCGCCGTCGTGTTCGTCACCCACGACATCAACCCGGTCCTGCCCTACGTCGACCGGGTGCTCTACCTCGTCGACGGCCGGTTCCGGCTCGGACCGCCCGCGGAGGTCTTCACCGGGCCGGCGCTCAGCGCGCTGTACGGCTCACCCGTCGAGGTGATCCGCCGCGACGGGCTCGTCCTCGTGGCCGGCGTGCCGGCCACGAGCGGCGGTCGTGCCGACCACGACGCGCGAGAACGGCTCGTGTCGTGAGCACGCTGGCCCTCGACCCCGGCCAGGTCTGGCATGCCCTCTTCGACTTCACCGACTACACCCAGCTGCTCGTGCTCGTCCACGACTCGGTCCTCGCCGGCGCCCTCGTCGGCCTCCTCGGCGGCCTCGTGAGCAGCCTCGTCATGATGCGCGACCTCCCGTTCGCGGTGCACGGCATCAGCGAGCTGTCCTTCGCGGGGGCGTCGGCGGCGCTCCTCGTCGGCGTCAACGTCGTCGCCGGGTCCCTCGTCGGCTCGCTCCTCGCGGCGCTCGTGATCGGGGCGCTCGGCGCCCGCGCCCGACATCGCAACTCGATCATCGGGGTCCTCATGCCGTTCGGTCTCGGGATGGGCGTGCTGTGCCTGTCGCTCTACCCGGGGCGGGCCGCCAACAAGTTCGGCCTGCTGACCGGCCAGATCGTGGCCGTCGACACTCCGGAGCTGAGGTGGCTGCTCGCCACCTCGGCGGTCGTCGCGGCCGGGCTCCTCGTCACCTGGCGCCCCCTCGTCTTCGCCAGCACCGACCCCGACCTCGCCGCCGCCCGAGGCGTCCCGGTGCGGCTCCTCTCCCCCGTGTTCATGGTCCTGCTCGGGCTCGCCGTGGCGATCTGCGTCCAGGTCGTCGGCGCCCTCCTCGTCCTCAGCGTCGTCTGCACGCCCGCCGCGGCCGCCGTGCGCGTCACGTCCTCCCCGCGGGCCGTGCCCCTGCTCAGCATGGGGTTCGGGCTCACCGCGGTCCTCGGCGGGATCCTCCTCGCCCTGGGCAGCAGCATCCCGATCAGTCCCTACGTCACGACGATCTCGTTCCTCATCTACCTCGGCTGCCTCGCGATCGGGCGGCGGGCGTCCTGAGCGGACCCGGGACCGCACAGCTCCCGACGGGCGGTCGGGTCCGTGGGAGCCACCGTCGCGAGGAAGGCGTCGACGAGCCGGTGGGCCCGGGTCCGGGAGACCTCGTCCCGCGCCCGGGTGCCGGAGACGAGCTCCTCCGCGTCGATCCCCGCGCGCTCCAGCTCGACCCGTCCCCCGTTGTCGAGCCAGCCGACGAGCATGTCCGAGGTGAGCTCGGGGTGGAACTGCACGGCGAGGTTGCGGCGCAGGACGAAGGCCTGGGAGGCGCTGTCGTTGCGGGCGATCTCGGTCGCCTCCGCCGGCACCGTCCAGCGGTCGTAGTGCCACTGGAACCACGGTCCGGACGCGACGAGCTCCTCCTCGTCGCTGGTGACCTGTCGCCAGCCGACCTCCGGCAGCGGCGACCGGGCGACCGACCCGCCGTGCGCCGTGGCGAGCAGCTGCCCGCCGAAGCAGATCCCGAGGACCGGGACCCCCGCCGCGTCGGCGTCCCGCAGCGCCGCGATCTCCGGGAGCACCCACGACCCGATGCGGTCGGTGTCGTATGCCGACCACGGGGCTCCCATGGGCACGACGACGTCGTAGTCGGTGAGCTCCGGCAGGGTCGACTCCACGCCGGGCGTGTCGTAGCGATCCTCCGGCACGACGAGGTGGAGCCGCACGTCGTAGCCGCGGTCGGAGAGGCGCTCCCCGACGGGGCCGGGCGGGGAGACATGGTCGTGCTGGATGACGAGAGCGCGCATGGACGCGAGCCTAGACACTGTCGTTCGGATCCGAAAGAGCCGCCGCGGCACCTCGCCGGGTCGCCTGCGGGCGCCTCGACCGGGCCTTGCGGCAACCGGCCCGCTCCCCTATCGTTTGTGTCCGAACGATTGCACCAACGGAGAGGTGGGACATGGGAGTCACCGAGACCCTCGTCCGCGAGGCCGAGCTGGATCTGACCGTCGCGGCGGTGGACCACGTGTCCGAGGGCGTCGTGTCCGTCGACCTCGTCTCCCCGGACGGGGAGCCGCTGCCGAGCTGGACCCCCGGAGCCCACATCGACCTGCTCCTCGGCGATGACCTCGTCCGGCAGTACTCGCTGTCCAGCGACCCCGCGAGCCGTGACCGCTGGCGGATCGCGGTCCTGCTGACGCCCGACAGCCGCGGGGGGTCCAAACGGGTCCACGAGCTGAGGGCCGGCCAGACGGTCCGCGTCCGGGGCCCCCGCAACCACTTCGTCCTCGCCGCGGCGCCGGCATACGAGTTCGTCGCCGGAGGCATCGGCATCACCCCGATCCTGCCCATGATCGCCGAGGCGGAGGCCTCCGGTGCCCGGTGGCGGCTCCACTACGGCGGGCGCACCCGCTCCTCCATGGCCTTCCTCGACGAGCTGGAGCGCTACGGCGACCGGGTGACCCTCGTGCCGCAGGACGAGCGGGGGCACCTCGACCTCGCGACGATCCTCGCCGCGCCGGACGCCGACACGCTCGTCTACTGCTGCGGGCCGACCCCGCTGCTCGACGCCATGGAGGCCGCCTGCGCGAGCTGGCCGTCCGGCGCGCTCCATCTCGAGCGCTTCACCGCCCAGGAGGTCGACACGAGCGGGGACACGCCGTTCACCGTCGTCTTCCAGGCCTCCGGCATCGAGGCCGAGGTGCCGGCCGACCGGTCCATCTTCGCCATCGCCCGCGACCACGACGTGCGGGTCCTCGGCTCCTGTCTCGAAGGGATCTGCGGGACCTGCGAGACCGAGGTCCTCGAGGGCGAGGTCGACCACCGCGACTCCGTCCTCGACGACGACGAGAAGGAGTCGAACGAGGTCATGATGATCTGCGTCTCCCGGTGCCGCGGCTCCCGACTCGTCCTCGACCTCTGACCCGCCGACGTCCGCCCGAGAGGAACGCCATGACTTCCACCACCCGCACCGGACGCCGGGGCGCCGTCGACTTCCCCCTCGGCAGCTGGTATGCCGTCTCCGCCAGTGAGGCGGTCGGCCGCCTGCCCGTCGCCGCCCGGGTCCTCGACCGTCGCGTCGTCCTCTACCGGGACAGCCGCGGAGCGACCGTCGCCCTCGAGGACCGCTGCTGCCACTCCTCCTACCCGCTCAGCCTCGGCCGCGTGGAGGGCGACGACATCCGGTGCGGCTACAGCGGGTTCGTCTACGGGCCGGACGGCAGCGTCGTCAGCGTCCCGACCCAGGCGCAGGTGCCCGTCGGAGCCGGCGTCACGGCATACCCGACGAAGGAGCACGGCGGTCTCGTCTGGATCTGGCCCGGTGTCGCCGGCCGCGCCGCGCTGCGGGACCTGCCGAGCCTGCCGTGGCTCTCCTCGCCCGACTGGGTGACCTTCGGGGGGTCGTGGGTGACCCAGGCCGGGGCCTCGCTCCTCCAGGACAACTTCGCCGACATCACCCACATCACCCACCTCGACCCGGTCGTCGCCCCGCCCGTCCTCGCGGCGGAGCCGCCGCCCATCACGGTGACGGTGAGCGAGATGACGGTGACCTTCGGCCGCACCTACCCCGCCGCGCCCCTGCAGCCCTGGCAGGCCGAGGTGCTCGGGGTTCCCGTCGACTCCGAGTTCGAGCAGCGCGAGGAGGGCAGCTTCCTCACCCCGGGGCTGTGGGTCGACCGGTGGGACATCGAGGTCAAGGACCAGGGCGACCGCGACGGCACGAAGACGCTCTACTTCACCCATGCCATCACCCCGCTCGACGCGCGGACGACCGCGCACACCTGGCGGGTCAGCCGCAACTTCGCCCCCTCGGCGGCCGCGACGGGCACGATGGAGCCGCTGCTGCGCGACTACTACCGCACGGTCCGCACCGCCCTGGAGACCATCCAGGAGGTCGTCGACACCGACGGGCCGCGCCGGGGCGTCACCGTCCGGGCTGACGCCGCGAAGGTCGCCGTCCGCAAGATCATGCGCCGGCTCGCCGCCGAGGACGGCACCCGCTGACCCGTCCGCCCTGACGCCGTACCCCTGAGTCCGTACTCCGGCTGCGTACGGACTCCTCCCTCCCGACGCACCGTACAGGCGATTCATGGGGGTTCTGCGCTCGGAAACGCCGGCCCGTCCGCTCGGAACGCCGGCCCATCCGCTCGGAAACGCCGTCCCGTCATTGTCTGGTCCGTCATTGTCTGGTCCGTCATTGTCTGGTCCGTCATTGTCTGGTGTGGAGGTTACTCAGGAGTATTCGTTGGGATCCCAACAAATACTCCTGAGTAACCTCCACACCACCGTCACCCACCGACGCCAGGACGACACCTGACACCCACGATGACCAGGACGACCACGATGACCACCAGGGTCGACCTCGGTGGCGGCGCTGAACTGGAGGGCGTGTCCCCATCGAGATCTCCAGATCCCGATGGGGACACGCCCCAGTCCACGCCGGCCAGGCGGCTTGGCTGCCGGGTGGCGGCAGCGCCTACCTGAGGGTCACCCGGACGGGGAAGGCCTTCATGCCGTTGACGAAGTTGGACCGGATCCGCTTCGCCTCGCCGGCCAGCTCGATGGACGCCAGCCGCGGCAGCAGCTCCTCGAAGACGATGCGGATCTCCAGGCGCGCCAGGTTGTTGCCGAGGCACAGGTGCGGGCTGCCCTTGCCGAACGTCATGTTGTCGACGTTCTTGCGCGTGATGTCGATGCGGTAGGGATCCTCGAAGATCGTCTCGTCACGGTTCCCGGAGGCGAACCACATGACGACCTTGTCGCCCTTGCGTACCTGCTTGCCCCCGAGCTCCACGTCGCGGGTCGCGGTGCGGCGGAAGTGGTAGACGGGCGAGGCCCACCGCAGCAGCTCCTCGAGGCCCGCGTCGATGAGGCTCGGGTCGGCCATCACCGCGGCGAGCTGGTCGGGCTGCTGGAGCAGGCCGTACATGATGTTGCTGATCGCGTGCCGCGTCGTCTCGTTGCCCGCGATGACCAGGAGGCTGAAGTAGTTGTCGAAGTCCTGGTCGGACATCGGTATGCCGTCGGAGGGCATCTTGTTGGCCAGCAGGCTCACGAGGTCGGTCCCGTCCCCGCCGACCCGACCGTCGCGCAGGGCCCGGCCGTAGTCCCAGACCTCCTGGATCGTCGGCGACCGGAACGGCAGGTGCGCCCACTGCTCGCTCTCCGGGGTGTCGATCCGGTGCTCGGTGAAGTCGGGGTCGGTGTTGGCGACCAGCTCGTTGCCCCAGGAGATGAGCTGGGGGGTGTCCGAGCGGGGGACGTCGAGCAGCCGGGCGAGGACCTGGATCGGCAGGTCGGCGCTGATCTCCTCGATGAAGTCGAACTCCTCCTTCTC
>JBDIAL010000077.1:0-14567 GCA_039812405.1 Nostocoides sp. | reverse complement strand
AAGAGGTGGTTGAGGGAGAGGACGGCTTGACGACCTCGAGGTGCTCGATGAACTGGGTCATCTGGTCGAAGGTCCCCGTCCCGGTGACGATCGTCGTCAGCTGCCCCTTGCCCGTCGGCTGGTTGACGAGGCTGTTCTGCACCTTGAGGTCGCGGACGTACTTCGCCCAGGTCCGCCCGCCCGCCTCGAGGGTGCCCACCTGCGGGGCCCGGTTGACCTCCGCCATGATCCAGCCGGCCGTCGGGTGCTTGGCCTGCTCGATGGCGACGTACTGGTTGTCCGGCGTCTCGTAGCCGACGTGCCACGTCATGACGCCGTCGGTGCTCCGCTCGTAGCGCAGGCTCGTGGCCCGCCAGCCGTCGGGCAGACCGACCGGCATCTCGATGGGCCAGCCGCTCTGCGAGGCGACGGTGTCGGCCGAGCCGGCCACGTCGAGCGGCGGCTGGGTGATCCGGTTGACCCGCGGCACGATGAGGATGATGACCGCCATCAGCGCGAGGATGACGACGAGGGACCGCACCATGTTGGCGGCCGAGCCGCTGAGATAGCGGTTCGCGGGCTGGGCACTCACGCCACCTATGGTCGCCGACGCCACCCCGGTCGCGCCAACCGCCCCCGCCACCGCGCGTCGCGCCCCGTCCGCGCGGGCCGGCCGGAGGCTAGAGTCCGAGGTATGCCTCCTCGCGTCACCGTCGTCGGCGAAGCACTCATCGACATCGTCCACGACCCCTATGACGACGTCGCGGAGCACGTGGGCGGCAGCCCGCTCAACGTCGCCGTCGGCCTCGCCCGGCTCGGCGCCACCGTCGACTTCGCGACGACGATCGGCAGCGACCTGCACGGGGACCGGATCGAGGAGTACGTCACCGACCGCGGCGTGTCCCTCCTCCCCGCGAGCCACACCGCCGACCCCACGACGACAGCCGTCGCCCGGCTCGACGAGACGGGCGCGGCGGAGTACGAGTTCGACCTCCACTTCGACCTGGCCCCCGTCGAGCTGGCCGACGACGTCGGCCACCTGCACACCGGCTCCATCGGCGCCCAGCTCGAGCCCGGAGCCGTCAACGTCGTCGCGGCGGTCGCGGCCGTCCGGGCCCAGGGCACCGTCTCCTACGACCCCAACGTCCGCCCGACGATCATGGGCGGTCCCGACGTGGTCCGGCCCAAGGTCGAGGCGCTCGTCACCCTGAGCGACGTCGCCAAGGCCAGCTCGGACGACCTCGACTTCCTCTACCCCGGGGAGTCGACGGCCGCCGTCATGCAGCGCTGGTGCGACCTCGGCGCGCGCCTGGCCGTCGTGACCCTCGGGGCGCACGGTGTGACCTACCTGCTCGCGGTCACCGGGGAGACGGGGGCGCACCCGACGCGCGCCGCCCACGTCGTCGACACCGTCGGCGCCGGCGACTCGTTCATGGCGGGGCTCGTGTCGGGCCTGCTCGACGCCGGGCTGCTCGGCAGCGCCGCGGCCCGCGACCGCTGGGCCGGAGCCGGCCTCGCCGACATCGAGCCGGCCATCGAGCGGGGCCTGGCCTGCTCCGCCGTGACGGTCGGCCACACCGGCGCCTATGCGCCGACCCTCGACGAGCTGTGACCACAGCCGTCCTGTGCCAGAGGAAGTGAGCACCATGCCCGAGTTCGCCTACGAGGACCTCCTCCCCGCCCACCACGACGGCATCGCATACCGACTCCTCACGACCTCGGGGGTGGAGACCCTCGACGGGCCGGGCGGGCGCACCCTGCTCCACGTCGCCCCGGAGGCGCTGCGCCTCCTCGCCGAGACCGCGATGCACGACATCGCGCACTACCTCCGTCCGGCGCACCTGCGGCAGCTGCGGACCATCCTCGACGACCCCGAGGCGAGCAACAACGACAAGTTCGTCGCGCTCGACCTGCTGAAGAACGCCAACATCGCCGCCGGCGGCATCCTCCCGATGTGCCAGGACACCGGCACCGCCATCGTCATGGGCAAGCGCGGCCAGCACGTCCTCACCGACGGGCCCGACGAGCGTGCGCTCTCCCAGGGGGTCTACGACGCCTACACCCGCCTCAACCTCCGCTACAGCCAGATGGCGCCGGTCACGATGTGGGAGGAGCGCAACACCGGCTCCAACCTCCCGGCCCAGATCGAGCTGTATGCCGACACCGCGCCGGGCCACGAGGGCCGGTACGACTTCCTGTTCATGGCCAAGGGCGGGGGCAGCGCCAACAAGTCCTTCCTCTTCCAGGAGACGAAGGCGATCCTCAACCCCGACCGGATGCGTACCTTCCTCGACGAGAAGATCCGCTCGCTCGGCACCGCGGCCTGCCCGCCCTATCACCTCGCCATCGTCATCGGCGGGACGAGCGCCGAGTTCGCGCTCAAGACGGCGAAGTACGCCTCGGCGAAGTACCTCGACGACCTGCCCACGACGGGCGACCCCGCGACGGGCCACGGGTTCCGCGACCTCGAGCTCGAGGAGCAGGTCCTCCAGATCACCCGGGACAACGGCATCGGCGCCCAGTTCGGCGGCAAGTACTTCTGCCACGACGTCCGCGTCGTGCGACTGCCCCGCCACGGGGCCTCGCTGCCCGTCGCCATCGCCGTCTCCTGCTCGGCCGACCGGCAGGCGCTGGGCCGGATCACCGCCGAGGGCGTCTTCCTCGAGCAGCTGGAGACCGACCCCGCCCGGTTCCTCCCGGACACCGAGGCGCAGCACCTCATCGAGGGGGCCGACCAGGCGGTCGGCGCGTCGTCGACCGGACGCGGCGGCGTCGTCGAGATCGACCTCAACCGGCCGATGGCCGACATCCTCGCCGAGCTGACGAAGCACCCTGTCAAGACCCGGCTGTCCCTCACCGGCCCGCTCGTCGTGGCCCGCGACATCGCCCATGCCAAGCTCAAGGAGCGGCTCGACGCGGGAGAGGAGCTCCCGGCATACCTCAAGGACCATCCCGTCTACTACGCCGGGCCCGCGAAGACCCCGGAGGGTATGCCGTCCGGCTCGTTCGGCCCGACGACGGCCGGGCGGATGGACTCCTACGTCGACCAGTTCCAGGCGGCCGGCGGCTCGCTCGTCATGCTCGCCAAGGGCAACCGGAGCCAGCAGGTCACCGACGCGTGCCGGGCCCACGGGGGCTTCTACCTCGGCTCCATCGGCGGCCCGGCGGCGCGGCTGGCCCAGGACTGCATCAGGAGCGTCGAGGTCGTCGAGTACCCCGAGCTCGGCATGGAGGCGGTGTGGCGCATCGAGGTCGAGGACTTCCCCGCCTTCATCGTCGTCGACGACAAGGGCAACGACTTCTTCGCCTCGGTGACCACGCCGCTGGCCACGACGATCCCTCGACGGACGGGGCTGCGATGAACCACGAGACCATCGGCTTCGACGACCTGCTCGAGGCCAACCGGGACTTCGCGAGGACCTTCGCCCTCGGCGGCTTCGACGGCGTCGCCCATCGCGGCATCGCCGTCGTGACCTGCATGGACAGCCGGATCGACCCGCTCGGCATGCTCGGCCTCAAACCGGGCGACGCCAAGATCTTCCGCAACCCTGGCGGACGCGTCGACGAGGCCGCCATGGAGGCGCTCATCCTCGGGGTGCACATGCTGCAGGTCGACCGGATCCTCGTCATCCCCCACACCCGGTGCGCCGTCGCGAGCAGCACCGAGGAGGAGCTGCACGAGCGCCTCGACGCGATCACCGGCGTCGACACCTCGTGGCAGCACCTCCACGTCATCACCGACCAGCGCCGGACGGTCCGCGCCGACGTCCACAAGATCCGGGCCCACCCGCTCGTCCCGGACACGGTGCTCGTCGGCGGCTTCCTCTACGACGTCGACACCGGCCTCCTCGAGCAGATCCTCTGATCCGGCCGGCCCACCGGATCCGGCCCGGCCCACCTGACTCGGCCGGGTCGCCAACCTCATCTATTGACCGGGCGGTCAGTCAGTGACTAGAGTGGCACCTGTTGATCCGCCTACAGGAGCGACGGGTCATGTCTCACATGAAGGTGATGGTTCGACATGACAAAACCATGGGCTCGCTGGCAGGACTGGGTGGCGCTCGTCGCGGGCGTCTACGCCCTCCTCTCCCCCCTGTGGACGACGACGGTCCACAAGGCCACCGTCACGGTCGTCGTCCTCGGCATCGTGACCGCGCTCGTCGCGCTGTGGTCGCTCTACGCGCCGGGCATGATGGGCCTCGACGCCGCGATCGCCGTCCTCGGCGTCCTCTTCTTCATCGCGCCGTGGGTCATGGGCTACTCCGGGACCTCGCCGATGGCGTGGACGTCCTGGGTCGTCGGGGTCGTGACGTTCGTCATGGGCGCTCTCGCGATCCCGGTGGAGAACCGGGCGCACCGCGGCCACGGGACGCCGATCGCCCAGCACTGACGCCGCGCCGGTTCACCCCAGACGGCACCGGGACCCGTGGGACCCTCCCGGTGCCGTCGTCGTCGCTAGGCTCACCGCTGTCATGGCCCATCCGACCACTCACCCTCGCCGCCGCGCGCCGGACACGGCCGACGCCCGGCGGCGGATCCTCGACGCCGCGACGGAGCTGTTCGCCCGGGACGGCTTCGACGCCACGGCCACCGCCTCGATCGCCCGCCTGGCCGGCGTGCCCAAGGGCCTGCTCTTCTACCACTTCCCGACCAAGGTCGACGTGCTGCGCGACCTGCTCTCCGAGCGCCTCCCGACCAGCCCGCTGTGCAGTGTCGAGTCCGTCGTCGTCCCGGGCGACGTCGCCGCGTCACTCGTCCGCCTGCATACCGAGCTCGGCCTGGACCGGCACGAGTCCCTCGTCCTGCGCACGGTGATCTTCCGCGAGGTCCAGACCCACCCGGAGGTGGGCGAGCACATCCGGCGGCTGCGGGACGGGCTCGTCGCGGTGACCGAGGCCGCGCTCGACGCCGCGAGCACCTTCCCGCTCCTCCCCCGGACCCGCCGCGCGGCGGCCCAGACCTTCGTCTCGGTCGTCATCGACCACGCCAACACCGTCCGCTTCGGGGGCTCGACCTCCGACATCGCCGGCTCGGCCCGGATCATCGCCGACGGCCTCCGGCCACGTCCCGACGCGGGGTGACGCTCGCGGGGCGACGACCGCCGGGGTGACGAACCGGCCCCTCATTGCCTACGTTGGAGGCATCGGCACGGTCCATCGACAAAGGAGCACCGCTATGCCCTTCGAGGCAGTGAACGAGACGATCTACACGATGTCCGCATCGGCGACGGGCGGACGCGAGGGCCGGACCCAGAGCGAGGACGGCGTCATCGACCTGCCGCTCGGCCCTCCCGGCAGCAAGGCCAACCCCCGCGCCAACCCCGAGACGCTCTTCGCCGCGGGCTATGCCGCGTGCTTCAACGGTGCCCTCAACCTGATGGCGCGCAACGAGGGCCTCGACACCTCCGGGTCGACGACGACGGCCCGGGTGACCCTCGGCAAGACCGACACGGGCGTCGGCCTCGCCGTCGAGCTCGTGAGCCACATCCCGGGCGTCGACGCGACGACCGCCCAGGAGCTCGCCGAGAAGGCCCACGCGTTCTGCCCCTACTCCAAGGCGACGCGCGGCAACATCCCCGTGACCGTCACGGGGGTCCCGGCCTGACCTCCGGTCGCCCGGGGAGCGGGTATGCCGTGTGCCCGGCTCGGCGAGACCGGGCCGGGCACGCGGCGCATGGGCCCGGCAGGATGGCGGGATCAGGCCCTCCCGAAGAGCGGGGTCAGGCCCTCCCGAAGGGTGAGGTCAGGCCCGGCCGGAGGACAGGGTCAGGCTCTCCCGGACGACGCGGACGAGACGGTCGGCGACCTGCTGGGCCTCGTCGTGCTCGGGCGCCTCGACCATGACGCGGACGAGCGGCTCGGTGCCGGACTTGCGCAGGAGGATCCGGCCGCGGCCCTGCAGCGCGGCCGACTCCGCGGCGACCGCCTCCTGGAGGGCCGGGTCGGTGTCGGCCCGACCCTTGTCGACGCCCTTGACGTTGACGAGCACCTGCGGCAGCCGGGTCATGACGGAGGCGAGGTCGGCCAGGGACCGGCCGGTCTGCGCCATCCGGGCCGACAGGAGCAGACCGGTGAGGACCCCGTCGCCCGTCGTCGCGTGGTCCATGAGGATGACATGGCCGGACTGCTCGCCGCCGAGCGAGTGGCCCGAGGCCCGCAGCTCCTCGAGGACGTAGCGGTCGCCGACCGCCGTCTGCTTGACGACGATGCCCTCGCGCGCCATGGCCTGGAGCAGGCCGAGGTTGCTCATGACCGTCGCGACGAGGGTGTCGTCGCGCAGCCGGCCGCGCTCCCTCAGGGCGACGGCGAGGATCGCCATGATCTGGTCGCCGTCGACGACGCGCCCCTCGGCGTCGATGGCCAGGCACCGGTCGGCGTCGCCGTCGTGGCCGATGCCGAGGTCGGCGCCCCGGGCGAGGACGGCCCCGCGCAGGTGCTCCAGGTGCGTCGAGCCATAGCCGTCGTTGATGTTGAGCCCGTCCGGCTCGGCCCCGATCTCGTCGACCTCGGCCCCGGCGAGACGGAACACCTCGGGCGACACCGCGCTCGCCGCCCCGTGGGCCGCGTCGATGACGACGTGGAGGCCGTCGAGCCGGTTGGGCAGGGCCGCGAGGAGGTGGGCGACGTAGCGCGCCTGCCCGGCCTGGTTGCGCTGGACCCGGCCGATCTCGGCCCCGGTCGGCCGCTCCCACGGGACCCCGAGCCCCTCGGCGATCTGGTCCTCGACGGCGTCGGGCAGCTTGTGGCCGCCCGCGGCGAAGAACTTGATCCCGTTGTCGGGCATCGCGTTGTGCGAAGCCGACAGCATGACACCGAAGTGGGCGTCCATGTCGGCGGTGAGGAAGGCGACGGCCGGGGTCGGCAGGACCCCGACGTCGTGGACGTCGACGCCCGCGGACGCGAGGCCGGCGACGACGGCGGACTGGAGGAACTCCCCCGAGGCCCGCGGGTCGCGGCCGACGACGGCCTTGGGCCGGCGGCCGACGTCGCGGGCCGCCTGACCGAGGATCCGGGCCGCCGACACCGACAGGCCGAGCGCCAGCTCGGCGGTGATGTCGACGTTGGCGAGGCCGCGGACGCCGTCGGTCCCGAAGAGTCGTGCCATGGGTGCGCTTGCCTTTCGCCGGGGAGAGCCGGCACGCGGCATACCGGCTGGTCACCGGTGCCTCGCGTGCGCTGCCGTCGAGGTCGAACCTACCTCCTGACGACGCCGGAGGCGGCACCCGGGAAGGGTGCCGCCTCCGAGAGGGTCCGGGGGGCCGGGGGTCAGCGCTTGCTGTACTGGGGCGCCTTGCGGGCCTTCTTCAGACCGGCCTTCTTGCGCTCCGGGACGCGGGCGTCGCGGGTCAGGAAGCCGGCCTTCTTCAGCGCCGGGCGGTTGAGCTCGGGGTCGATGCCGTTGAGCGAGCGCGCCACGCCGAGGCGGACGGCGCCGGCCTGCCCGGAGGGGCCCCCGCCGTGGACACGGACGAGCACGTCGTAGGCCCCGTCGAGCTCGAGCACCTTGAGCGGCTCGCCGACGATCTGCTGGTGGACCTTGTTCGGGAAGTACTGCTCGAGGGTGCGGCCGTTGATCGTCCACTCGCCGGTGCCGGGGACGATCCGCACCCGGGCGATGGCCTGCTTGCGGCGGCCGGTGCCGGCCCCGGGGGCGGACGCCGACGGGCGCCGCGCCGCGTCCTCGGCCACGGGGGCCTCGGACTCGGAGGTGTACTCGGTGAGCTCGATCTCGTCGGTGCCGAGGTCGTCGATGGTCACGTCAGTCACGATGGTTCCTTTTCTGCGCGGTTCCGCGGCGCGGACTACTGCGCGACCTGCGAGATCTCGAAGGGCTGCGGCTTCTGCGCAGCGTGCGGGTGGTCGGAGCCGGCATACACCTTGAGCTTGGTCAGCTGCTGGCGGCCGAGGGAGTTCTTCGGCAGCATGCCGCGGACGGCCTTCTCGACGGCCTTCGCCGGGTTCTTCTCGAGGAGCACCTGGTAGGACTCGCTCTTCAGCCCGCCCGGGTAGCCGGAGTGCCGGTAGGCCTTCTTCTGCTCGAGCTTGGCGCCGGTGAGGGCGACCTTGTCGGCGTTGACGATGATGACGAAGTCGCCGGTGTCGACGTGCGGCGCGAACGTCGGCTTGTGCTTGCCGCGCAGGAGCACGGCGGTCTGGCTCGCGAGCCGGCCGAGCACGACGTCGGTGGCGTCGATGACGTGCCACTGGCGCGTGATGTCGCCCGCCTTCGGGGTGTACGTGCGCATGGGTATGCCTTCTGCTCTCGTCGAGGTGAGTCGCATCGGCCGGGTGCTCGCGCCCAGGGGCGGCGCTCCGGCACAACGATCATCCAGTTTACGGGTTCGCCGCCCCGCCACGAAATCGTCGTGATCCGGCATGACCACCCCCGCTGACCTGCACAGACACGATCAGCGGGCATCGGGCGCCGGCACAGTGCATACGGAATGTGCAAAGGTATTGTGCACGTATGCCATCCCCATCCACCCCCGACGACCCCGCCGCTCCCTCGTCCACGGCGCCGCTGCGGGCCCTCGCGCACCCGATGCGCAGCCGGCTGCTCCAGCGGCTGCGCGCGCTCGACCGGGCGACGGCGACCGACCTGGCCCGCGACCTCGGGACCAACACGGGGGCCACGAGCTACCACCTGCGCCGGCTCGCCGAGGCCGGGCTCGTCGAGGACACCGGCGAGGGCACCGGTCGGCGCCGGATCTGGCGGCCGGCCTCGGAGGACCGGCGCTGGACCGCCGGCGACGTCGCCGACGACACCGACGCGGAGACCGCCCTCACCTGGCTGGACCGCGACTACCTCCAGCTGCTCGCCGACCGGAGCAGTCGATGGCTCGACGTCGAGCGGGAGTGGCCGCTCCCGTGGCGGGAGGCGCTCGGGGTCCGCGACGACCACGTCGTCGCGACGGCCGAGCAGGTGGTCGCGATGCAGGAGGAGATCTCGGCGGTCATCGAGCGCTACCGGCGGGTCGGGCAGGGCAACCCGACGGCCCGGCGGGTCTCGGTCTGGACGGTCAGCTACCCCATCGACCTCGACTCGCCGCCCCGCCGGGACGTCGAGATCAGTCGTTCCCGGTGAGGTGACCGGGGCCTCGGCCGGGTGGAGGTATCCGATGTCCCTGCGGTGGTCCCCGCATACCTCGACCCGCTGGAGGATGGGCCGGGTCGAGGTATTCCCACCGGGAACAGCTCATCCAGCGCCCGACGAGGTCCCCGTGCCGGCCGAGGGGGGCGTGCCGGCCGAGGACCGGGCCGGGGTCGTGGGGTCGGGACGCGACGGCGCACCCCCGATGAGGTCGTCCCACCACTGCCGCCGGGGCGCCCAGCGCGCGTCGAAGGCGGCCGCCCGTCGGGTCGCTCGGTCCCTCCTCTCCGGCGCGTAGAACCACCGGGACCACAGCGAGTGCGGGCGCGCGAGACGGAGCACGGCGACCCAGGTGACCGGGGCGAGGAACAGGCCGATGACGGCCGTGCCGTACTTGCCCTTGACCGCGGCGAGGACGACGAGGACGAGGTGGAGGACGAGCAGGGCTGTGACGACGCCGCGGGCCGTCGACTGGGCCGGGGTCAGCCCGGTCGCCCCCGTCGGGGAGAACCCGACGAGGGGCAGGGCGACGCAGGCCGCGACGAGGGTCACCATGGAGACCGACAGCTGGCCCTCCTGGCTCCAGTAGACGTCCTGGAGGTGGAAGATCATCGCGAACTCGTCGAGGACGAGCGAGGCACCGACCCCGACCATCGTCGCGGCGAGGTAGGTCCAGGGGCTGCGTCCGTCCGCGCCGACGGAGGTGAACCCGCCGGTCACGAGGAGGACGACGCCGGGTGTCGAGTGATGGAGGTGGACCCCGCCGTCGTTCACGTTGTGGAAGGGGCCCCGACCGGCGCGGATGAGCCGCGTGATGGTCCGGACGACGACGAACGTCACGACGAAGGCGACGAGCCCGAGGAGGAGCGGGCCCTTGTGGCCGTCGACGATGTCATGGCGCCACCACGACGAGAGCCAGTGCACGCCTTCGAGCCTAACGAGGCATACCGAGCCGTATGCCTGTCCTCACCGGGCGCGCGCGACGCGCGCCTCGTCCCAGACGGGCTCCGGAGACTCGACGACCCGGCCGTCGGAGCCGAAGACGAGGAACCGGTCGAACTGCCGGGCGAACCAGCGGTCGTGGGTCACCGCGACGACGGTCCCCTCGAAGGCGTCGAGGGCATCCTCGAGGGCCTCGGCCGAGTGGAGGTCGAGGTTGTCGGTCGGCTCGTCGAGCAGCAGGAGCGTCGCCCCGGACAGCTCGAGGAGCAGGATCTGGAACCGCGCCTGCTGGCCGCCGGAGAGGGAGTCGAAGGTCTGCTCGGCCGAGCGGGCCAGGCCGTAGCGGTCGAGCACCCGGGCCGCCTCGTCGCGGGGTCGGCCCACCCGGTGCTCGTCGCCGCGGTGGAGGATCTCCAGGAGGGTCCGTCCGTGGAGGGCGGGCTGGTCGTGGGTCTGGGCGAACCATCCCGGTCGCACCCGGGACCCGAGCCGCACCCGGCCGGTATGCGCGACCGGCTCCGGACGCACGTCGCCCACCGGCCGGTGCTCGACGTCCGGGTCGCTCCCCCCGGCCGCGAGGAGCCGGAGGAAGTGCGACTTGCCCGAGCCGTTGCTGCCGAGGACCGCGAGCCGCTCACCGAACCAGATCTCGGCGTCGAACGGCCGCATGAGCACGTCCTCCCCCGAGCCGGCGGCCAGCTCGAGCCGCTCGGCGACGACCGCCCGCTTGGCCGTCCGGCCGCCGGTGAGCCGCATCCGGACGTTCTGCCGCAGCGGCACCGCCTCCGGGGGCCCCGCCTCGAGGAACCTCGCGAGACGGGTCTCCGCAGCCTGGAGCCGGGAGGCCATGTCGGCGTTGTAGACGGCCTTCTGGCGGTACATGACGACGAGCGCCTTGAGCCGGGCGTGCTCCTCGTCCCAGCGCCGGCGCAGCTCGTCGAGGCGGGCGTTGCGGTCCTCGCGGGCCTGCTGGTAGGTCGTGAACGGCCCCGGGTGCACCCACAGCGTCGCGCCCGCCCCACCCGGCTCGAGCGTCGCCACACGCGTCGCGACCCGGGAGAGGAGCTCGCGGTCGTGGCTGACGAACAGGACCGTCTTCGGCGAGGCGACGAGCTGGTCCTCTAGCCAGCGCTTGGCCGGGACGTCGAGGTAGTTGTCGGGCTCGTCGAGGACGAGGACCTCCGCGGGGCCGCGGAGCAGCGCCTCGAGGACGAGCCGCTTCTGCTCGCCGCCGGAGAGCGTCGACACCCGACGCCACTGTGCCTTCTCGTACGGGGTGCCGAGGGCCGCCACGGTGCAGACGTCCCACAGCGTCTCGTGCTCGTAGCCCCGCGCGTCGCCCCAGTCGACGAGCGCCTGCGCGTAGGCCATCTGGTCGGCCTCCTCGTCCCGCTCCATCATCGCCAGCTCGGCAGCGTCGACCGCCGCGGCGGCATCGCGGACCGCCTGCGGCGCGACCGAGACGAGCAGGTCACGGACCGTCGAGTCGTCGCGGATCGACCCGATGAACTGGCGCATGATCCCGAGCCCGCCGGACCGGGTGACGGCGCCCTCCTGGGGCACCAAGTCGCCGCTGATGATGCGCGTGAGCGTCGTCTTGCCGGTGCCGTTGGGACCGATGAGCGCCGTCCGGCTCCCCTCGCCGACACGCAGGCTCACCGAGCGCAGCAGCGGTCTGCCGTCGGGGAGGACGACACCGATCCCGTTCATGTCCAGGTGACCCACGAACGTCATTGTCCCGAAGCGCCTTCCGCGCGTCATCTCGATTAACGGCACGAGGCCCGAGGGGGTGCCTCCGGCTTATGGCATACCGCCTATCCTCGGGGCCGTGACGACCAGCCCGTATGCCGTGCCGCCCGGCGCGCTCGCGTCCTTCGCCCGCGACGGGCACGTCCTCCTGCCCGGGCTCCTCCCCCTCGACGGGCTGCGCAGCTACGGGTCGACGAGCCCGCAGGGGCCGGCCGACGACCTCCTCGCGGCCACCGCCGCGGCCCTGCTCGGCGTGGCCGCCGTGCGTGCCGTCGAGCGCCGCCTCGAGTGGTCCCTGCCGCGGACCCCCACCGGCCCGTGGCGCCCGGACGGCGACCGGCTCGGGCCGACGGAGCCCCTGCTCACCATGTGGCTCCCCCTCCAGGACACCGGCGTCGACCTCGGGACGCCGCAGTACGCCCCCGGCACGGCGACCCGCGACGGCTCCGACCGGTTCCTCGCCGGCATCGATGCCGGCCCCGGGGCGGCGGATCGGGCGGACGGGGGCCACCGCGCGGCCGCGGAGGACCCCGTCGCGGCGGGCGACGCCTCGTGCCACGGCGGCTGGACGGCATACCGGATGCTGGGCAACACGACGACGACCGACCGCCTCGCCGCCCTCATCACCTGGACCCCGGCCTGAGCGCCGGCCCGCCGGTCACGACCCGCGACAAACCCGGTGGCGCGACCCGCGGTGGCGCCGCGATGATCACGGGGTGGATCCGCAGGGGCAACTCGACGTCGGCGTCACCGGCGGTGTCGTCCGCGGTGCCGACGAGGCCGGGCTGGCCGTGTTCCGGGGCATCCCGTATGCCACACCGGTCCGGTTCGGCGCTCCGGCGCCGGTCGCCGGGTGGGACGGGACGCGGGAGGCGACCCGGTTCGGGCCGCCCCCGCCGCAGTCCGGAGCCCTCGGCACGGTCGACGCGGCCGACCGCGGCGACGACTGGCTGACCGTCAACGTCTGGACCCCCGATCTCGGCGGCGGGCTGCCCGTCCTCGTGTGGATCCAGGGCGGGGCCTATCTCCTCGGGTCGTCCGGCCTGCCGGAGTACGACGGCGCCCCTCTCGCCCGGGGCGGTGTCGTCCTCGTGACCCTCAACTACCGGGTCGGGCTGGAAGGGTTCGGCCACGTCGAGGGCCGGCCCGCCAACCGTGGGCTCCTCGACCTGGTCGCAGCGCTGGAGTGGGTGCGCGACAACGTCCGCGCGTTCGGCGGCGACCCCGACCGGGTCACCGTCTTCGGCCAGTCGGCCGGCGGCGGGTGCGTCGCGGCGCTGCTCGCGATGCCCCGGGCGGCCGGGCTCTTCCGCCGAGCCGTCGCGCAGAGCCCGCCGGGCACCTTCTTCACGCCCGCCCTCGCCGCCGATCTCACCCGGGCCTGCGCCGCCGAGCTCGGCGTCGAGCCTGCCGACCTCGCGACGCTCGACCCGTGGCGGCTGCCCGGGGCCACGGACGCGGTCCTCGCGACGATGGACCGCCACGCGGACCGCTGGGGTCCGGCGGCACACGCCCGCGTCCCCTCGCCCCGGTCGTCGACGGCGACGTGCTGCCCACCACGCCGTGGACGGGTCTCGACGGCTCGGTCGACCTGCTCGTCGGCCACACCCGCCACGAGCAGCGGCTGCTCACCGCGCTCGGCGGCCTGCTCGGGCACGTCACCCCGGCCCAGGCCCACGAGTCGGCCGAGGTCTTCGGACCCGACCCGGGACGCTACCTCGCGGCCTTCCCCGACCCCCAGGAGCTCTACGAGGTGGTGCGGTCCGACTGGCTGTTCCGGATGCCGGCCCTCGCCCTGGCCGACGCGCAGGTCGCGGCCGGTGGCCCGGCATACCTCTACGAGCTGACCTGGCCCGCCCCCGGCCTGGGCGGCGTCCTCGGCGCCTGCCACGGCCTGGACGTCCCTCTCGTCCTCGGGAACCTCACCGCGGGGCAGCCCGCGCTGCTCGTCGGCGACCCGACGCCCGAGGCCGAGGCCATGTCGGCGCAGCTGCGGGGCGCGTGGACCGCGTTCGCCGCCGACGGTGACCCCGGCTGGCCGTCCTGGGACACCGGGGCCATGCGGCTGCTCGACGTCGAGCCGCGGACGACCGGCTATCCCGAGACGGTGTCCCGGGAGATCTGGCGCGACCCGCCGGGCATCCTCGACCTGGCCTGAGGCTCAGAGGCGGCGGACCGCCCGAGCCTCCCGCACCCGCTCGGCGAGCCGGCCGTCCGGCGGGTAGCCGACCTCCTCCAGCGACAGCCCGTGTGCAGGCATGACCTTGACCCGCGGGTCGCGGACCCCGCCCGCCAGCACCTGCGTGGGGAGGTCCTCCGACGCCCGTCCCAGCCCGACCGGGACGACGGCTCCGACGAGCGCCCGGACCATGGAGTGGCAGAAGGCGTCGGCGACGACCGTCCCCACGACGGTCCCGTCCGGCTCCCGGCCCCAGCGGTATGCGACGAGCGTGCGGACCGTCGTCGCCCCCTCCCGCCGCTTGCAGAAGGGCGCGAAGTCCCTCAGCCCGAGCAGCCCGGCCGCTGCCCGGGTCATCGCGTCGGTGTCGAGCGGGCCGTCCAGCACGACGGTGTCACGCCGGCGCAACGGGTCGAGGGCCACCGGGTCGTCACAGATCCGGTAGGCGTAACGGCGCGAGGTGGCCGCGAACCGGGCGTCGAACCCCTCCGGAGCCACGACGGCCCGGTGGACGACGACATCGGGCGGCAGCACCCCCCGCAGCCGGGCGACGAGCGCCTCCTCGGGCCGCCGGTCGCTGCGGCCGGGCGCCCGCTCCCACGCGGCGACCGGCACGTCGACATGCGCC
>JBDIAL010000076.1:0-14615 GCA_039812405.1 Nostocoides sp. | reverse complement strand
GCCTCCGCGGCGAGCGCCGACAGCGGGCTGGAGCCGCCCGGCGCGGTCGACGCCCCGGCGTCGTCCCGCCGGCGGCGCGAGAAGAGACCCACGGGGCCGGTCCGGCTCAGGCCTCGCCAGCGGGCAGCCGGCTCGCCGCGTCGGCGTCGAGGAGCCACAGGGTCTCCTCCTCGCCCTTGACCGCCGAGGCGGGGACGTCCCACCGGTCCGCCGCGGGGTCGAGGGCCCGCGCGACGGCGTCGGCCTTGTCCGCGCCGGCGACGAGGAACCACACGCGCCGCGAGTGGTCGAGGGCCTCGAAGGTCAGCGACACCCGGTCCGGGGGAGGCTTGGGCGAGTCGTGGACCGCGATGGCGATGGCGTCGGTCGTCCGCTGCGCCGGGTGGTGGGGGAAGAGGGAGGCGATGTGGGCGTCCGGCCCCACCCCGAGGAGCATGACGTCGAACAGGTGCGTCTCGGACGCCCGGACGTCCGCGGCATACTCCTCCGCGCTGGCCTCGGCGGAGGGGCTCGTGTCCGGGCCCGCGACGGCGTGGACGTTCTCCGGCGGGATGGGGACGTGGGAGAGCAGGGCCTCGGCGTTCTGGGTGTCGTTGCGGTCGGGGTCGCCGGCCGGGAGGTACCGCTCGTCACCCCACCACACGTGGACCGTCGACCAGTCGATGGCCGAGCTGCCCGGCGTCGCGAGGAGGGAGGCGAGGATCGCCGACCCCATCGACCCGCCGGTGAGACAGACGTGGGTCTGCGGGCGGGTCGACTGGCTGTCGACGATGGCCGTGACGAGCCGGGCGCCGGAGGCGTCGGCGAGCGACTGCTTGTCGGGATGGACGACGATGTGCGGTGCGGCGGTCATGGCGTCTCCTCGGGGCTGGGGTCGGTGGTGGCGCTGCGGCTGGTCGTCGTGGCGGCGCGTCCGGCGGGCTGGTCGACCAGGCGCATCCCGCGGATGAGCGCGTCGGCGTACACCTCGTCGGGGTCGAGGCGGCGCAGCTCGTCGGCGAGGCACTCCGCGTCGCTGCGGTGCGGCAGGGCGAGCGTGCGCTCCGGCTGTCCCACCTGGACGAGGGTCGCGCTGTCCCCGTCGGCGGGGCGGAAGAGGTCGACGTCACCGCTGCGCCGGGCGAGGTGGACGCCGACGACGCCCGTGCCGGGAGCCGACCGGACGCGGGTGACGGGGCACTTGAGGCGGTCGGCGAGCCAGGCGGCGAGCAGGTCGGACGAGGCGCTGTCCGGGGCGCCGGTCACGGTGGCCGCGAGGACCGGCTCGTAGGGCGGCTGGTCGAGTGCGGCGGCGAGCAGACCGCGCCACAGCGTGATCCGGGACCAGGCCAGGTCGGTGTCGCCCGGATGGTATGCCGCGGCGAGCCGGCGCAGCGCGGGCCTCGGCCTCGCCGTCGACGCGGCGACGTCGGTGATGCGCCGGGAGGCCATCTGCCCGACGGGGTCCTCCGAGGGGTCGGCCGGGACCCCGACGGGCCACCAGGCGACGATGGGGGAGTCGGCGAGCAGCAGCGGCGTGACGACGGAGCGGCCGTGGGCGGTCAGGGCGCCGTAGAGCCGCAGGACGACGACCTCGCTGGCCCCCGCGTCGCCGCCGACCCGGATCTGGGCGTCGAGCCGGGCCGCGCCCCGCCGGTTGCCCCCGGCGACGACGACGATGCGCGAGGGGTGCTGGTGGCTCGCCCGGTTCGCCGTCTCCAGGGCCGTCTCGACCTCGGTCTCCGCGACGACGACGAGCAGGGTGAGGACCCGGCTGAGAGCCATCGCCCCGACGTCGTCACGGACCCGGACGAGCTTCTTGGAGATCTCGGAGGTCGTCGTGTCGGGCAGGTCGACGATCACGGCATCCTCCACTCCCGGCCGTCGCGGGCCATGAGGAGGTCGGCGCTGCGCGGCCCCCACCCGCCCGAGACGTACTGGTCGAGCGGGCGGCTCTGCCGGCTCCAGTACTGCTCGATGGGGTCGAGGATCTCCCAGGAAAGCTCGACCTCCTCATGACGGGGGAAGAGGGGCGGCTCGCCGAGGAGGACGTCGAGGATGAGCCGCTCGTAGGCCTCCGGGCTCGTCTCGGTGAAGGCCCGTCCGTAGCCGAAGTCCATCGTCACGTCGCGGACCTCGATCTGGTTGCCCGGGACCTTGGCCCCGAACCGGATCGTCACCCCCTCGTCGGGCTGGACCCGGATGACGAGCGCGTTCTGCCCGAGCTCCTCGGTCGCGGTGTCGTTGAACGGCAGGTGCGGCGCCTTCTTGAAGACGACGGCGATCTCGGTCACCCGCTTGCCGAGGCGCTTGCCGGTGCGCAGGTAGAAGGGGACCCCCGCCCAGCGGCGGGTGTCGATCTCGAGCCGGAGGGCGGCATACGTCTCGGTCCTCGAGTGCGGCGCCACGCCCTTCTCCTGGAGGTAGCCGACGACCTGCTCCCCGCCCTGCCAGCCCGCGGCATACTGCCCCCTGGCCGTCGCATGGCCGAGGTCCTTGGGCAGCCGCACCGCGGAGAGGACCTTCTCCTTCTCGGCCCTCAGGTGGTCGGCGCGGAAGGAGACCGGCTCCTCCATCGCGGTGAGCGCGAGGAGCTGGAGGAGGTGGTTCTGGATGACGTCGCGCGCCGCGCCGATCCCGTCGTAGTAGCCGGCCCGCCCGCCGATCCCGATGTCCTCGGCCATCGTGATCTGCACGTGGTCGACGTAGTTGGCGTTCCAGATCGGCTCGAAGAGCTGGTTGGCGAAGCGGAGCGCGAGGATGTTCTGGACCGTCTCCTTGCCGAGGTAGTGGTCGATCCGGAAGACCGCGTCGGCCGGGAAGACGCTCTCGACGATCTGGTTCAGCTCGCGGGCGCTGGCCAGATCGTGACCGAACGGCTTCTCGATGACGACCCGTCGCCACGAGCCGCGCGCCGGCGTGCTGAGCCCGGAGCGTTGCAGCTGCTCGCAGACGACGGAGAAGGAGCCGGGCGGGATGGACAGGTAGAAGGCCTGGTTGCCGCCCGTGCCCCGGCTCGCGTCGAGGTCGGCGACGGTCCCGGCGAGCCGGTCGAAGGCCAGGGGGTCGTCGAACGTCCCCGGCACGAACCGGAAGCCCTCGGCGAGGTTGCGCCACACCTGCTCCCGGAACGGCGTCCGGGCATGGGCCTTGACCGCGTCGTGGACGACCCGGCCGAAGTCCTGCTCGCTCCACTCCCTCCGGGCGAACCCGACGAGCGCGAAGCCCGGCGGGAGCAGACCCCGGTTGGCGAGGTCGTAGACCGCCGGCATGAGCTTCTTCGTCGCGAGGTCGCCCGTCACGCCGAACATCACCATGGCGCACGGCCCGGCGATCTTGGGCAGCCGCTTGTCGCGGGGGTCGCGCAGCGGGTTCCGGTCGCGTGACACCTGGGCGGGGCTCACTCAGCCGCCCCGCCGAGACGGCCCGTTCGGACCCGGGTCGCCCGGACCCGGGTCACCCGGACCCGGGTCACCCGTGGGCCGCGACGCTCGTCGCGGCCCACGGTGTGGCCGTCGGCGCGGCGTGGCGCCGAGACCTCCGAGCCGCTCAAGCGGAGGCCTTCTCCAGCTCCGCCTGGACCCCGCCCAGCAGGTCGGCCCACGAGGCCTCGAACTTCTCCACGCCCTCGTCCTCGAGCACCTGGACGACGTCGGAGTAGGACACGCCGATCCGGGCCAGCGCGTCGAGCACCGCGGCGGCCTCGGCGTAGTGCGCCGTCACGGCCTCGGGGTCGACGGTGCCGTGGTCGGCGACGGCGTCGAGGGTCTTCTCCGGCATCGTGTTGACGGTGTTCGAGGCGACGAGCTCGTCGACGTACATCGTGTCGCTGTAGTCGGGGTTCTTGACGCCCGTCGAGGCCCACAGCGGCCGCTGTGCGTGGGCACCGGCCTCCTCCAGGGTCTGCCAGCGCGGGGTGCCGAAGACCTCCTCGTAGGCCTGGTAGGCCAGCTGCGCGTTGGCGACCCCGGCCCGGCCCTTGAGCTCCGCCGCCTCGGACGACCCGATGGCGTCGAGGCGCTTGTCGATCTCGGTGTCGACCCGGGAGACGAAGAACGAGGCGACCGAGGTCGTGCGGGAGATGTCCTTGCCCGCGGCGCGCGCCTGTTCGATGCCCTCGAGGTAGGCGTTCATGACGGCCCGGTAGCGCTCGAGGGAGAAGATGAGCGTCACGTTGACGCTGATCCCCTCGGCGAGCACGGCGGTGATGGCCGGCAGCCCGGCGACGGTCGCCGGGATCTTGATCATGACGTTGGGCCGGTCGACGGCGGCATACAGCGCCTTGGCCTGCTCGATCGTCCGGTCCGTCTCGTGGGCGAGGCGGGGGTCGACCTCGATGGAGACCCGGCCGTCCTTGCCGTCCGTCGCGTCGTAGATCGGCCGGAAGACGTCGCACGCGTCGCGGACGTCCTGGGTCGTCAGGGCGAAGACGGCCTCGTCGACCGTCTTCCCGTCGGCGGCGAGCTCGGCGACCTGGCCGTCGTAGGCGTGCCCCTTGGCCAGCGCCTGCTGGAAGATCGTCGGGTTCGTCGTCACGCCGACGACGCCCTGGTGCTCCATGATGTCCTTGAGGTTGCCGGTCGTCAGCCGCTCCCTCGACAGGTCGTCGAGCCAGACGGAGACCCCGGCGTCGGCGAGCTGGCGGACAGGGCTGTCGTGCTGCTCGGAGTCGCTCATGGTGGTCACGCTCCCTTCGTCGCCGCGGCCTTCCGCGGCGTCTTCTCGGTGGGGTGGGTGTCGGTGAGACCGCCCGAGGGGGCCGGGACGGTGGGTCCCGCCGTTCCCGAGGCGACCTTCTTCAGGGACCGCTTGGCGGCCGCGACGACGGCGGCCGGAGTGAAGCCGAGCTTCTCGAACAGGACGTCCCCGGCGGCCGAGGCGCCGTAGTGGTCGAGGCCGATGATCTCCCCGGCGTCGCCGACGAGGTCGCGCCACCCCTGGGGGATGCCCGCCTCGACGGACACCCGGGCCCGGACGGCCCGGGGGAGGACACGCTCCTGGTAGGCCGCCGACTGGCGCTCGAACCACTCGAGGCTCGGCATGGAGACGACGCGGGTGCCGATGCCCGAGCGCTCGAGGGTCGCCCGCGCCGCGACCGCGAGCTGCACCTCCGAGCCCGTCGCGATGAGGATGACGTCAGGGGTGGGGGTGCTCGAGTCGTAGAGGACGTAGGCACCCTTGGCCGTGCCCGCCGCGCGGCCGGCCTTGCCCGACCCCCGGCCGCGCTCGACGACCGGGAGGTTCTGCCGGCTGAGGATGAGCCCGGCGGGGCGGGCGTTGCGCAGGATCGTCGCCCACGCGACGGCGGTCTCGTTGGCGTCCGCCGGGCGGACGACGTCGAGGTTGGGGATCGCGCGGAGCGCCGCGAGGTGCTCGACCGGCTGGTGGGTCGGCCCGTCCTCGCCGACGCCGACCGAGTCGTGCGTCCAGACGAAGGTGACCGGCAGGCTCTGGATCGCGGCGAGCCGGACCGCCCCCCGCATGTAGTCGGAGAAGACGAGGAAGGTCCCCCCGTAGGGGCGGGTCAGGCCCTCGAGGGCGATCCCGTTGAGGATGAGGCCCATCCCGAACTCGCGGATCCCGAAGTGGAGCGTCCGCCCGTAGGGGCCGCCCTGCCAGGACCGGGTCTGCTTCCCGGTCGGGATGAACGACGGCTGCCCGTCCATCGTCGTGTTGTTGGACCCGGCGAGGTCGGCCGAGCCGCCCCACAGCTCGGGGACGACGTCGGCGAGCGCGGTGAGGACCGCGCCGGACGCGGCACGGGTCGCGACGCCCTTGGCGCTGGGGGGGAACGTCGGCAGGGCCTTGTCGAGCCCGGCCGGCATCTCCCCGGTGAGGAGGCGGTCGAGGAGGACCGCGCGGTCGCGGTTGGCGCGGCGCCACGCCTTGTATGCCTTGTCCCACTCCTTGTGGAGCGCCTTCCCCCGCGCCTTGACCTTGCGGGTGTGGGTGATGACCTCGCGGCTCACCTCGAAGGACTTCTTGGGGTCGAACCCGAGGACCTCCTTGGTGGCGGCGACCTCGGGGGCGCCCAGGGCCGAGCCGTGGGACGAGCCGGTGTCCTGCTTGGTCGGCGCCGGCCAGGCGATGATCGTCCGGAGCACGATGAGGGTCGGGCGGCTCGACTGCCGGCTCCGCTCGAGGGCGGCCAGGAGCGCGTCGACGTCCTCAACGTAGGCCGTGCCGTCGCCGTCCTTGCGCCAGTCGACCGTCTCCGTGGCCCAGTCGTAGGCCGCGTAGCGCGCCGCGACGTCCTCGGAGAAGGAGATGTTGGTCTTGTCCTCGATGGAGATCGTGTTCTGGTCGTAGACGACCGTGAGGTTGCCGAGCTCCTGGTGACCGGCCAGGGCCGACGCCTCGTGGGTCACGCCCTCCATGATGTCGCCGTCGGAGGCGAGGACCCAGACATGGTGGTCGAAGGGGCTCGTGCCCGGCGCCGCGTCCGGGTCGAGCAGACCGCGCTGACGGCGCTGGGCCATGGCCATCCCGACCGCCGACGCGAGCCCGGAGCCCAGCGGCCCGGTCGTGATCTCGACGCCCGGCGTGTGGTGGACCTCCGGGTGCCCCGGGGTCAGCGACCCCCACGTCCGCAGGGCTTCCAGGTCGCTCTTCTCCAGGCCGTAGCCGGACAGGTAGAGCTGGACGTACTGGGTCAGGCTGGAGTGCCCGCACGACAGGACGAAGCGGTCGCGCCCGAGCCAGGCGGGGTCGGACGGGTCGTGGCGCATGACGTTCTGGTAGAGCAGGTAGGCGGCCGGTGCCAGGCTCATCGCCGTGCCCGGGTGACCGTTGCCCGTCTTCTGGACGGCATCGGCGGCGAGGACCCGCGCGGTGTCGACCGCCCGCACGTCCAGGGGTGTCCACCCCGCCTTCGTCGCGACCGGGAGCGGCAGCTCGGATGAGCGCCCGCCGAGCGGGTTCGTGGGAGCAGAACGAGCGGTGGGTGACATGGAGGCCTCTCTGTCGGTGACACGACGGGGTTGGACCAAGGGGTTGGGTGGACCGTGCGGGTGGACCTTCGGGGCGGAGCAGTACCCGTTTCAGCCTAGTCCTCGATGTGACCCTCGTCGCAACGTGACGACCGCGCCCTCCGCCCGGGCGCGCTCGGCGACGCTCGGGCCGACCGCCGGCGGGGCGCGAACGGCATACGGACCCGGCGTGGCGCCATGCGGGCGCGCCCGACGGCCGGCGCGCGCGGGGCTAGACTCATGAGCAGTCTGCCCACCCCTGTTCGACGCGTGAGGAAGCCGTGGCCACTGTCGAGACGACCTCCCCGGTCGCGGTCTCCGCCGCCACCGGCTGGCGGCGGACCGTCGCGGCATACGTCTCCCTCACCAAGCCGCGGATCATCGAGCTGCTGCTCGTCACGACCGTCCCGGTCATGTTCCTCGCGCAGGGCGGGGTGCCCGACCTCTGGCTCGTCCTCGCCACCCTCGTCGGCGGCACGCTCAGCGCGGGCGGGGCCAACGCCTTCAACTGCTGGTACGACCGGGACATCGACGCGAAGATGCACCGGACGAGCGCCCGTCCGCTCGTGACCGGCGAGGTCACGCCGCGGGCGGCCGTCGCCTTCGCCTCGGTCCTCACCGTCGTGTCGACCGTGTGGCTGTGGCTGCTCGTCAACCCCGCCGCGTCGGTCCTCGCCCTCGCCGGCCTGGTCCTCTACGTCGTCGGGTACACCATGCTGCTCAAGCGCCGCACGACGCAGAACATCGTCTGGGGCGGCGCGGCGGGCTGTATGCCGGTGCTCGTCGGCTGGGCCGCCGTCACCGGCCGCGTCGGCTGGCCGGCCGTCCTCCTCTTCCTCGTCGTCTTCCTCTGGACGCCGCCCCACTACTGGCCGCTGTCGATGCGGTTCAAGGAGGACTACGCGGCGGCCGAGGTGCCCATGCTGCCCGTGCGTGCCGACCTCGTCGTCGTCGCCCGGCAGGTCGTCGCCTACTCCTGGGGCATGGTGGCCGCGAGCCTGGCGCTCGTCCCCGTCGCCGGCATGGGCTGGATCTACACCGTGGCCGCCGTCGCGTGCGGCGGGCTGTTCGTCGCCGAGGCGCACCGCCTGCTGCGGGCCGCGAAGGCCGGTGCCGCCCAGTCGATCCTCCGCCCGATGCGGCTCTTCCACTTCTCCATCACCTACATCACGGTGCTCTTCCTGGCTGTCGCGATCGACCCGCTGCTGCACCTGCCGCTCCGCTGAGCCGCGTGGTGGGCGCGCCGGAGAGCTCGATCCGGGGCGACGTGCAGGGACTGCGCGCCGTCGCCGTGCTGCTCGTCCTCCTCGGGCACGCCGGGCTCCTCGGGCTCACCGGCGGGTACGTCGGGGTCGACGTCTTCTTCGTGATCTCCGGCTTCCTCATCACCGGGATCATCGTCCGCGACGTGGACCGGCACGGGACGGTGCGGATCGGCACCTTCTACGCCCGCCGGGCCCGCCGGATCCTCCCCGCGGCGACCGTCACCCTCCTCCTCACCGGGATCGCGAGCTGCCTCGTCTACACGACGGGCCACCTGCTCACCGCGCTGCGCGACATCGGGTGGGCGGCGGTCTTCGCCGCCAACGTCGACTATGCGCGGGCCGGGACGGGCTACTTCGCGACGAGCGACTACACCTCGCCCGTCCAGCACTTCTGGTCCCTCGCCGTCGAGGAGCAGTTCTACCTCCTGTGGCCCGCCCTCGTCGGGGTCGTCGCCCTCCTCGCCGCGCGGCGCGCTCGGCGGTGGGCCCTCGTGGCCGTGGCGGCCCTCTCGGCGGCCTCCCTCGGCTGGTCGGTGTGGGACACGACCCACCACGCGCAGTCGGCCTACTTCTCGACCTTCACCCGGGCCTGGGAGCTGGGCGCCGGAGCGCTCCTCGCCCTCACCGTGCACCGTCTCGTCCGGCTGGGCCCCCGGGTGCGCGCCGGTCTCACGTGGATCGGGCTCGGCGCGATCGCCACGGCGGCCCTCGCATACACCGACACGACCGCCTTCCCCGGCTGGGCGGCCGCGCTGCCCGTCGTCGGCGCGGCGCTCGTCCTCGGCGGCGGAGCCGGGTCGCCACGCGGCTCCGCCGCGCTCGTCCTCGACCGCGCCCCGATGCGGGCCGTCGGGGACGTCTCCTACTCCCTCTACCTCGTCCACTGGCCCCTGCTCGTCCTCCCCGCCGCATACGTCGGACACCCCCTCACGACCCCGCAGCGCCTCGCCCTCGTCGCGCTCGCGCTGCCCCTCGCCTGGCTGTCCTACCGCTTCGTCGAGACCCCGCTGCGCCACCCCCGGGTGACCCGGGCCGACCAGGTCGCCCGGCCGCATACCGCCCGATCGCTCCTCATGTGGCCCGCCGCGCCGGCCCTCGTCGTCGCCGTCGCCCTCGGCCTGGGGTCCTACGCCTCGGCCTCCGCGGCCGCGCCGGCCCGGACGCTGACCTCCTCGGCGACGAGCCCGGCCGCCCTCCGCGCGGACGTCCTCGCGGCGGGTGCGGCCGCCCGCGCGGGAGAGCCGCTGCCGGCCGGGCTCGGGGTCCAGCTGACCAGCCTCGGCGGCGACGTCACCGAGCCGGCCGCCGGCTGCTGGGCCGACACCGCCGCGGCGACGTCGCACCGGCTCTGCGCCGTCGGCGACGTCTCGTCCTCCCGGACCATCGTCGCCTGGGGCGACTCCCACCTCGGGATGTGGCTGACGCCCCTCTCCGACCTCGCGGGGCGAGCGGGCTACCGGCTCGTCGTGCTCGCCAAGTCGAGCTGCCTGCCGGTCGACGTCGGGGTCTGGTCCGACGGGCGCGACTACACCGAGTGCGACGCCTACCGCTCGTGGGCGCTGCGGCAGATCGCCCGCCTCCACCCGGACAAGGTCGTCGTGGCCGGCTACGTCGCCCAGGACCTCGTCGACCGGGGGACCGGCCGGCGGGTCGCGGCCCGCAGCGGGGGCACCGCGTCGCGGGAGGGGTCCGAGCTGTTCCGGGACGGCGCGCTGCGGACGATGGAGCGCCTGCGGACGCTCACCGACGACGTCACGGTGCTGTCGGACGACACGGTCCTCCCGCGGCACGCCGCATCCTGTCTCGGCTCCCGGGCCGCGACGCTCGCGACGTGCGCCCAGCGGGTCGACCCGGTGGCCGCCGACCGCGACGCCTCCTGGGCCGGGGCCGCGGCGCTGACCGGGGCCCGCTACGTCGACCTGCTCCCGTGGCTGTGCGACGACCGGACCTGCCCGCTGGTCGTCGGGGGCCGGGTCGTCTATCGCGACCAGGGACACGTGACCCGCACGTATGCCACCCGGCTCGAGCCGGTCCTGGCCGCCCTGCTGCGCTGGTAGCGGGTCAGGTCGCTCCGGCTCCGGTCGGGACGACGGATCGGGTTGCGACGGCGGGTCGGAGCCGGAGCGAGACGACGGCGAAGGTGAGGGCCACGACGAGGATCGACGCGCCGAGCATGTGGGCGACGACGAGCGCGTCGGGGAGCTTGGTGAAGTACTGCGTGTAGCCGATGAGGCCCTGCGCCAGCGTGACGCCGAGGAGGACGAGCCAGGCCCGTCGCGGACGCTGCAGCTCGGTGGAGATCCGCACGGCGAGGACCATGGCGACGACGAGCCCGGTGAAGAGCATGACGGCGTCGGCGTGCAGCCAGCTGACGCTGCGCGGGTCGAAGGGGTAGCGGTGGACGTCCCGCGACCCGCTGTGCGGTCCGGTGCCCGTCACGATCGTCCCGAGGACGAGGATGACCGCGGCCAGCGCGCAGACGACCCAGGCCACTCCACGCACCTCGCGCCGCACGAGCCACTCCCGGGGTCCGTCCCCCTCGCCGCTGCGGGCGAGCAGGTATGCCGAGAGGGCCACGAGGACCATCGAGGCGAGGAAGTGGAGGGAGACGACGGCGGGGTTGAGCTCCATGCGCACCGTGATGCCGCCGACGACCGCCTGGAGCAGCACCCCGGCGAGCGGCAGCCAGGCGATCCGGCGCAGCCCCGGCCGGTCCGTGGCGAACATCCAGATCGCCACGAGGACGCCGAGCGCGGCGAGGCTCACGACGGGGGTGAGCATCCGGTTGCCGTACTCGATGAGACTGTGGAAGCCCTGCGCCTGGTGACGCACCGGGACGAGCGACTCGGGCGTGCACTTCGGCCACGTCGGGCACCCGAGCCCGGACGAGGTGACGCGCACCGTGCCGCCGGTCACGACGATGAGGACCTCGAGGACGAGGTTGGTGACGAGGGCGCGGCGCAGCCACGGGCTGACGCCCTGGGCCGTCGGGCCGGGCGCCGTCTCGGCCGGTGCGGTGCCCCGAGTCGTCGTCACCCCCACAGGGTACGAGGCGCCGCCGTACCGGCTCGGGGCAACCTCCCCGCGGTGCCTGCCGTCCGTCCCTCTCCGAGCTGTCCGCCCTGTCCTCCGGCCGCCCCACCTCGCCCGCGCGGTGGTGGCGGACTGAGCCACGACCCAGGTGACCCGAGAAACGGGCACCTCACCCGAGAACGCTTCCCCCGCGAGGTGCCTCTTTATCGGGTAACCCGACAACGTCCCGCGGGGTGGGCGAACGGTGTGGGGTGTATGCCGGATTCGGAGGGCCTGAATCGCGCGGCGGCGGCCCGGAGCGGTGGGGTGTATGCCGGGTTCGGGGGATCAGTCCGACCAGCGGAACCAGCGGAGGGCGCCGGCCACGCCGAGGACGAGCCAGGCGAGCAGCACCCCGAGTCCCCACCACGGCGTGGCGAGGCCCTGGGCGGAGGCCCGGACGAGCTCGCCGAGGGCGCCGCCGGGGGTGATCCGGGCGAGGGTCTGGAGCGCACCGGGGAGGCGCTCGACGGGCAGGACGACGCCGAGGCCCAGCATGAGGACCCAGAGCAGGTTCGCGACGGCGAGGACGCCCTCGGCGCGCAGCGTGCCGGCGAGGAGGAGGGCGAGGGCGACGAAGGTCGCGGTGCCGACCAGCAGCCAGACGACGGTGAGCGGGAGCCCGCCGGCCACCGGCCGCCAGCCGAGGACGAGACCGAGGGCGCCGAGGACGACAACCTGGACGGCCTCGACGACGAGGACCGCGAGGAGTCGGCCGGCGAGCAGCCCGCCCCGGCCGAGCGGCGTCGTCCCGAGGAGCCGGAGCATGCCGGAGCGTCGGTCGAACCCGGTCGCGATGGCCTGACCCGTGAACGCCGTCGACACGACGGCGAGCGCGAGGACCCCGGGCGTCGCGACGTCGACGCGGCGCCCCGGACCGAGGTCGGGGCTGTCCGCGAGGGCGAGGGCGAGCAGGGCCAGGGCGGGGAGCACGAGAGCCACGAGCAGCTGCTCGCCGTTGGCGAGGAGGATGCGGGTCTCGAAGGACGCCTGGGCGAGCACCCGTCGCCGGGCCGGCGCGGCCGTGCTCATCGGGTCGACCGCTCGGTGAGGGAGAAGTAGAGATCCTCCAGGGTGGTGCCCGACGTCAGCTCGGTCGTCGCGCCCGCGGCGGCCACCCGCCCCTCGTGGACGATGACGATGCGGTCGGCCACCCGCTCGGCCTCCTCGAAGGAGTGCGTCGTCACGACGACGGCGGCGCCGCGGTCGGCCTCCTCGCGCACGAGGGCCCACACGTCGAGGCGCCCGTGCGGGTCGAGCCCGGCGGTCGGCTCGTCGAGGAAGAGGACGTCCGGCCGGCCGACGAGCGCCGCGGCGAGGGCCACCCGCTGGCGCTGCCCGCCGGACAGCCGGCGCGTCATGGTGCCGGCGAACTCCGCGAGCCCCAGGCGGGCGGCGAGGGTGTCGGCAGGGACCGGCGTGGCATACATGGCGGCCAGGTGCCGCAGCAGGACGACCGGCTTGACCCGGGTGGGCAGGCCGCCGTCCTGGAGCATGACGCCGACCTGGGCCCGGTGGTCGGGGGACGCGCGGAACGGGTCGACGCCGAGGACCCGGGCCGTGCCGGAGTCCGGCCTGCGCAGCCCCTCGAGGATCTCCACCATCGTCGTCTTGCCGGCGCCGTTCGGCCCGAGGACGGCCGTCACCGTGCCGCGATCCGCGCTCCACGTCGCGCCGTCGACCGCACGCACGCCGCCGTAGGAGCACCGGAGGTCGTCGACCTCCACGGCGATGTCGACGGCGGGCACGGTGCATCATCCTAGGCGGGCGCTCCGCACGGCCCGTGGGTGGTCGGCACCCCCGCTCGCGGTTAGGCTCCCCTTGCTTTCGCAGCCACCCCGATTTACCTAACATTGATGTGTGCTTAATCCGGTCCGTCGCGCGGCCGGCCGCCGGACACCCGTCCTGGAGGCCGCCGACACCCACGAGTCGCGCACCCGCGACCGGGTCCTGCGCACCATCAGCGAGCACGGCCCGATCACCACGGCGGTCCTCGCCGACGACCTCGGCCTCACCCCGACCGCCGTCCGCCGGCACCTCGACAACCTGGCCCACGACGGGCTCGTCGAGGTCCGCGAGGCGGTCGGTCCCCGAGGTCGTGGCCGGCCCGCCAAGTCCTACGTCGTGAGCGAGGGAGGTCACCGCGCGCTGACCTCCGACTACGACCACCTCGCCGCCCAGGCCCTGCGCTTCGTCGCCGAGACGGTCGGCGCCGACGCCGTCACCGCCTTCGCCGAGCGGCGCTCGTCCGACCTCGAGGACCGGTATGCCGACACCGTCGGCGCGGCGGGGAATGACACCCAGGCCCGCGTGGTTGCCCTGACCGAGGCGCTGAACCGCGACGGCTTCTGTGCCTCGGTGCGTCCGGTCGGCCACACCGGGGACGCCAGCCCGCTCATCGGCATCCAGCTGTGCCAGGGGCACTGTCCCGTCCACGAGGTGGCCGCGGAGTTCCCCCAGCTGTGTGACGCGGAGACGGAGGCGTTCTCGCGGCTCGTCGGCGTCCACGTCCAGCGCCTCGCGACCCTCGCCCACGGCGACCACGTCTGCACGACGTTCGTCCCCCTGGGCAGCACCACGACACCCGGCACCACGACATCCGGCACCACGACACCCCGCACCACTACCGCTCCAGCCACGGAAGGGTCCCCGCGATGACCTCCCACATCGAAGAGCTCAACCCCGGTCTCAAGGACATCGGCCACTACCAGTTCGGCTGGTCCGACAGCGACGCGGCGGGCGCGTCCGCCCGGCGCGGGCTCGACGAGGAGGTCGTCCGGAACATCTCGGCGCTCAAGGACGAGCCGCAGTGGATGACCGACCTGCGGCTCAAGGCGCTGCGGCTGTTCGGCCGCAAGCCGATGCCGACGTGGGGGAGCGACCTGACCGGGATCGACTTCCAGAACATCAAGTACTTCGTCCGGTCGACCGAGAAGCAGGCGACGACGTGGGACGAGCTGCCGGAGGACATCCGGACCACCTACGACCGTCTCGGCATCCCCGAGGCCGAGAAGCAGCGTCTCGTCGCCGGCGTCGCCGCCCAGTACGAGTCGGAGGTCGTCTACCACCAGATCCGCGAGGACCTCGAGGCCCAGGGCGTCATCTTCCTCGACACCGACACCGGGCTGCGCGAGCACGAGGACATCTTCCGCGAGTACTTCGCGAGCGTCATCCCGGCCGGCGACAACAAGTTCGCCTCGCTCAACACGGCCGTCTGGTCCGGCGGGTCGTTCGTCTACGTGCCGCCGAACGTCCACGTCGAGATCCCGCTGCAGGCCTACTTCCGGATCAACACCGAGAACATGGGCCAGTTCGAGCGGACGCTGATCAT
>JBDIAL010000075.1:0-14624 GCA_039812405.1 Nostocoides sp. | reverse complement strand
TCGCCCTACCTGCCCACGGCTCGGGCCTTCGGCAACCCGATCTACCTGCGGGTCGAGGACGTTCCCGAGGCCGCGGGGGTGTCCGGACCCGACCGGACCCGGCTCGAGGACTGCGCCGCCCGGGCCCGAGCGCTCGACGCCCTCGACGTCATCGACCGCGACGCCGCCTGGGCGGCGAAGCGCGAGGCCCTCGAGATCGTCCACCGCGCGGTGCGCAGCCCCGAGCGGGAGGCGGCCTTCCAGGCATACCGAACCTCCCGGGGCGAGGCCCTCGAGACGTATGCGACGTGGTGCGTCCTCGCCGACGCGCACGGGGCGGACTGGACGACCTGGCCGGAGGAGCTGCGGGACGCGACGTCGCCGGCCGTCGCGGCATACCACGACGGCCACCCGGAGCAGGTGGGCTTCCACGCCTGGCTGCAGTGGGTGCTCGACGAGCAGCTGGCGCGCACCCAGGCCGCCGCGCTCGACGCGGGGATGCGGCTCGGGATCCTCAACGACCTCGCCGTCGGGGTCCACCCGCGCGGCGCGGACGCGTGGGGGCTCGCCCCCGTCCTCGCCCACGGCGTGAGCGTCGGCGCGCCCCCCGACCAGTTCAACCAGCTGGGCCAGGACTGGAGCCAGCCGCCCTGGCACCCCCGGCGACTCGCCGAGCTGGGGTATGCGCCGTTCCGCGACCTCGTGCGGGCTGTGCTGCGGGACTCCGGCGGCATCCGGGTCGACCACGTCATCGGCCTGTTCCGGCTGTGGTGGGTCCCCGAGGGGAGCACGCCGGCCGGGGGGACCTACGTCCGGTACGACGACGAGGCCCTCATCGGCATCCTCGTCCTCGAGGCGTCCCGGGTCGGCGCGCTCGTCGTCGGCGAGGACCTCGGGGTCGTCGAGCCCCGGGCCCGGGACGTCCTGCGCGAGCGCGGGGTGCTCGGCACCTCGATCCTCTGGTTCGAGTGGACGCCGGACGGCCGCCCGCTGCCCCCCGAGGACTACCGCGAGCTGTGCCTCGCCTCGGTCACGACCCACGACCTGCCGCCGACCGCCGGCTACCTCGACCTCGCCCACGTCCGGCTGCGCGAGTGGCTCGGCCTGCTCACCCGCCCGGTCGCGGAGGAGACGGCGCAGGAGCGGGCCGCGGTCGACCGGGTGCGGGCGGCGCTCCTCGATGCTGGCCTGCTCCCGTCGGACCGCCCTGCCGTCCCGGGGTCCGCGGCCGACGCGGGCCCCGACGACACCCAGGAGTCCGCCTCCGGGGACGCGGACGTCGTCGTCGCGCTGCACCGCTGGCTCGCCCGCTCGCCGTCCCGGCTCCTCGGGGTCTGGCTCGGCGACCTCGTGGGGGACCGGCGGATCGTCAACCAGCCCGGCACCCAGGACGAGTACCCCAACTGGCGCATCCCGCTGTCCGGCCCCGACGAGCGCCCGATTCCCTGGGACGAGGCCGTGGCCTCCCCCCTGGCCGACCGCATCGTCGCCCAGCTGCCCCGGCGCGACCCCGCAGCCTCGCCCTGAGACACCCACTACACCTGGCGACGCGGGTCAGAGACCGAGGGCCGCGGCCTCGGCGTCGCTGAACAGGCGCGATCGGATCATGAACCGCACCCCCTCCGGCGCCTCGAGCGAGAAGCCCGCGCCCCGGCCCTTGACGACGTCGATCGTCAGGTGGGTGTGCTTCCAGTACGCGAACTGGCTGCTCGACATCCAGACCGGCACCGGGTCGATCCCCTCGACGGGCAGCCGGCCGAGCAGGACGTCGGAGTCGCCGGTGAGGAGCTCCCCGTCCGGGTAGCACATCGGCGACGAGCCGTCGCAGCAGCCGCCCGACTGGTGGAACATCACCGGTCCGTTGCGGGCGACGAGCCGCCGGATGAGGTCGGCAGCGGCGGGGGTGACGGCGACCCGCTCGACCTCCGCGACGGGCTGGGCACCCTCGGCGGGCCGGGCCTCTCCGACGGACCCGGCGCCCTCGCCGGGCCGCGCCGGTATGCCGTCGCTCGGGGACCGCATACCGTCACTCCTTCTCGGGTCGAGCGGTGCCTCCGGGTCCGTCTCGGGGACGGTCCCGGAGGCACCGGGCTCGGTGGTCACAGCGCCGGGCCCGCTCAGAAGAAGCCGAGCTTGTCCGGGCTGTAGGAGACCAGCAGGTTCTTCGTCTGCTGGTAGTGGTCGAGCATCATCTTGTGGTTCTCGCGGCCGATGCCCGACTGCTTGTACCCGCCGAACGCGGCGCCGGCCGGGTAGGCGTGGTAGTTGTTCGTCCAGACGCGGCCCGCCTGGATTCCGCGGCCCATCTCGTAGGCGAGGCTGCCGTTGCGGGTCCACACGCCGGCGCCCAGGCCGTAGAGCGTGTCGTTGGCGATCTTGAGCGCGTCGGCGTTGTCGTCGAACCGGGTGAGCGAGACGACCGGGCCGAAGATCTCCTCCTGGAAGATCCGCATCGAGTTGTCGCCCTCGAAGACGGTCGGCTGGACGTAGTAGCCCTCGGACAGGTCGCCGCCGAGGTCGTTGCGGCCGCCGCCGGTGAGCACCTTGGCGCCCTCCTGGGTGCCGATGTCGATGTAGGACAGGATCTTCTCGAGCTGGTCGTTGCTCGCCTGGGCGCCCATCATCGTGTCGGTGTCGAGCGGGTCGCCGACCGTGATGGCGTTGACGCGCTCGATGGCGTCCGGGACGAACTCGGAGTAGATGGAGGACTGGACGAGCGCGCGGGACGGGCACGTGCAGACCTCGCCCTGGTTGAGGGCGAACATCGTGAAGCCCTCGAGAGCCTTGTCGTAGAACGCGTCCCGAGCCGCCGCCACGTCCTCGAAGAAGATGTTCGGGCTCTTGCCGCCCAGCTCGAGGGTGACGGGGATGAGGTTCTGGCTCGCGTACTGCATGATGAGCCGGCCCGTCGTCGTCTCGCCGGTGAAGGCGATCTTCGCGATGCGCGGGTTGGACGCGAGGGGCTTGCCCGCCTCGACGCCGAACCCGTTGACGACGTTGACGACGCCCGCCGGGAGGAGGTCCCCGATGACCTCGAGGAGCTTGAGGATCGACCACGGGGTCTGCTCGGCCGGCTTGAGGACGACGGCGTTGCCGGCGGCGAGCGCGGGCGCGAGCTTCCAGACGCCCATGAGGATGGGGAAGTTCCACGGGATGATCTGCCCGACGACGCCGAGCGGCTCGTGGAAGTGGTAGGCGATGGTCGACCCGTCGACCTCCGAGATGCTGCCCTCCTGGGCGCGGATGGCGCCCGCGAAGTAGCGGAAGTGGTCGACGGCGAGGGGCAGGTCGGCGGCCAGGCTCTCACGGACGGCCTTGCCGTTGTCCCACGTCTCGGCGACGGCGAGGTCCTCGAGGTTGGCCTCGATGCGGTCGGCGATCCGGTTGAGGAGGTTGGCACGCTCCGTCGCGGACGTCCTGCCCCACGACCCGGCGGCCGCGTGCGCGGCGTCGAGCGCCTTCTCGATGTCCTCGGCGGTCCCCCGACCCACCTCGGTGAAGGGCTTGCCCGTGACGGGGCTGATGTTCTCGAAGTACTCGCCCTTGACCGGGTCCACCCACTCCCCGCCGATGTAGTGCCCGTACCGGCTCTGGACGGTGACCGAGGACCCCTCGGTGCCCGGCGCTGCGTACTTGGTCATGCGGTGCTCCCAACGTCGATGGTGACAGTGACCCGGGCGGCCCGCCCCGGCGAGCGCTGTCGGGTTCCTCGGAACGGTAGGCCGGGCAAGGTTGCACCGACGTTGCCCTTGTCTCCCGACCCGTCCGTCGCCTTCACTTGAGGACATGCCCGAGGCGATGCGGCAGGAGGTCGTCGAGTCCTGGCGGCGCTCCGCGGCCGCCGGCGTCGACGTGGGCGCCGACGAGCCCCCCGTCACCCTCGACGACTCGACCCTCGCCGCCGAGCGAGCCGAGCACCCCCTCGCGACCGTCCTCCCCCTGCTCGAGGAGGTGCTCGGCGAGCCGGCCCGGCAGAGCGAGGCGCTCCTGGCCCTCACCAATGCCGCCGGGCAGATCCTGTGGCTCAGCGGGCCGAGCCCGGTGCGACGGCGTGCGGAGTCGATCGGGTTCGTCGAGGGGTCGAACTGGGACGAGCAGTATGCGGGGACCAACGCCCCCGGCATGGCGCTCGCCCTCGACCGGCCGACGATGATCCTCGGGTCGGAGCACTACCGGCAGTCGGTCAAGCCGTGGAACTGCGCCGCCGCCCCCATCCACGACCCGAGCGGCCGCATCCTCGGGGTCCTCGACGTCACCGGCGGCTCCGACATCGCCGTCCCCATGACGCTCGCGATGGTCCACACGGCGGCACGCCTCGCCGAGGCCGAGCTGGCATCGGCATACCACCCCTCCCGCACGACGGTGGAGCTGCCCGGGCGGCTCGCGGCCGCCTCCTTCACCCTCGCCACGCTCGGCCGGCGCGAGGCGACGCTGAGCCACCGCGGGCACCGGCAGGTGCTGAGCCGGCGGCACAGCGAGGTCCTCGCGCTCCTCGCGGCGCACCCGCACGGCCTCTCCGGGGACGAGCTGGGGCTGTTGCTCTACGAGGGCGGCTCGACGGCCTCGACCCTGCGGGCCGAGCTGAACCGGCTCCGCGGGCTGCTCGGCGAGGAGGTCGTCGGCTCCCGCCCCTACCGGCTGCTCGTCACCGTCGCCGCCGACTGGGAGCTCGTCGCGGCGTCGCTCGCGACCGGTGCCGTCGTGACGGCCGTGCGCCGGTATGCCGGTCCCGTCCTCCCGTGGTCGGACGCGCCCGGCATCCGCGTGCTGCGCGACGGGCTCCACGAGGACGTCCGCCAGGCACTCCTCGCGAGCGGGCGGGCCGACCTCATGGCGGGGTGGACCCGGACGCCGTGGGGTGCCGACGACTACGAGATGTGGCTCGCCCAGGAGCAGCTCGCGCCGGCCAACTCGGCGCTGCGGCGGATCGTGCGCTCCCATCTCGCCCGGCTCGACGCCGAGCTCGGCTGACCACGGCGCGGCGGGCGACGTGCGCCCGCTCGATGAGGGCCGCTCGGCGCGTCCGTGGTGGATCGACGCGTCAGAGACGGGTCAGGCCGGTCCCCGTGACCCGGTAGCGGTGGGCCGTCGAGCCGGTGAGCCGCGTCGACGTGGGGTCGGACATCGCCGTCGTGCTCGCGCCCGTCGGGCGCGTCGTCTGGGTGGTGACCCCGGCGGCCTGGGCGGTCGCCGTCGGCAGGACGCCCACCGCGACCATCGCGACGAGCATGACGGAGCCGGCCGCGCGCAGGGCACGGCGGACGAGGGAGACCTTCGCGGGGCTGGTTGTCGTCGTCATGGACTCGACGTTCCCGCAGGAGTCTCGGCCTCTCCTGTCCCGATCCTGTGGTCGGCCGATGATGCCTCGACGCCGCCCCGGCCGGTGCGGCGGCCGGCTCGACCGACCGATCGCCTCGGCCGCGGTTCAGCCGGTCGGGCGGTCCAGGAGCCGCTCGAGGAGGACGGCGAGCCGGACCTGCTCGGCGGCCGTCAGCCGGTCCGTCAGGGGCGCGAGGCCCGCGGCGAAGTCGGCCGCACCCGTGGCAGCGAGCGTCTGCCCGGCGGGGGTCAGCTCGACGGCGACGGCCCGCCGGTCCCGGGTGTCCGGCACGCGCCGGAGCAGGCCCCGGCCCTCCGCCCGGTCGACGAGGCCGCTCAGCGTCGACCGCTCGAGGCCGAGGTGGTCGGCGAGCTCGCTCATCCGCAGGCGTCGGTCCCGCAGGATCGCCAGGACGCGGACCTGGGTGAGCGACAGGTCGTGGTCGGCCGCGAGCCGGGTGAGCAGCGCCACCGTCGTGAACCCGGCTCGGGCGAGCCCGTCGGCGAGCCGGCTCCCGGCGAGCCCGTCGTCGGCGAGCGGAGTCCCCTCCGAGCTCGCGTCCGGACGACCGCGGGATGGGGGGGAGGACGGCATACGGCCGACCTTACCTTGCCATGCTTCGTGACACGAACTATATTGATTCGTATCACGAACTACTCCTGGAGAGGCTCCCATGAAAGCCGCACTCGTCACCCGGTTCGACGCTCCCCCGGCATACGCCGACGTCGAGGACCCGCGGGCCACCGGCCCGGAGGAGATGGTCGTCGACGTCGTGGCGGCCGGTCTGCATCCGCGCGTGCTGTCGCAGGCCGACGGCTCCCACTACACGAGCACCGAGGAGCTGCCGCTCGTGCCGGGGATCGACGGGGTGGGTCGTGGCTCCGACGGGGTGCTGCGCTATTTCGTCCTCCCCGACACGACCCTCGGCTCGATGGCCGAGCGCACCGTCGTCGACACGCGCCGCAGCATCGTCCTCGACGACGGCTGCGACCCGCTGACCGTGGCCGCCGCCATGAACCCCGCGATGTCCTCCTGGGTGGCGCTGCGCCGACGGATCGACTTCCGGTCCGGTCAGAGCGCCCTCGTCCTCGGCGCGACGGGCAGCGCCGGGAGGATGGCCGTCCAGGTGCTGCGGCGGCTCGGGGCGGAGCGGGTCGTCGCGGCCGGACGCGACGAGGAGCGGCTGGCCGGGCTCACGTCCCTCGGCGCCACGGAGACGGTGCGGCTCGGGACGGCCGCCTCCCGCACCGGGCTCGAGACCGCCGCCGAGGTCGACGTCGTCGTCGACTACCTCTGGGGCGAGCCGGCCGCCGAGGCGATGGTCGCCCTCGTCACCGCCCGGGCCGACCGGGGCCGGCCGCTGACCTGGGTGCAGGTCGGCTCGGTGGCGGGTCCGACCGCGGACATCCCGTCCGCGGCGCTGCGGGCCGCCCGCCTCTCGATCGTCGGGAGCGGTCAGGGCTCGGTGCCCACGCGGGACATCGTCGCCGAGCTGCCCGGGCTCGCCGCGGAGATCGGCAGGGGGACGTTCGAGGTCGACGCCCGGGCGGTGCCGCTCCGCGACGTCTCGCGCGTCTGGGGTGACGCACGCCGGTCCGGGCAGCGGCTCGTCCTCACCCCCGGGGGCTGACCCGGCCCCCAGGCCAGGGGGCCAGGGGGTCACCCTCGCAGGTGACGGCCGGTGAGGCTCGCCTCGACGCCGTGCAGGCCCTCGGGCGGACCGGCATAGACGACGGTGCCGCCCCGGTCGCCGGCACCCGGGCCGAGGTCGACGACCCAGTCGGCACCGGTGACGACGTCGCGGTCGTGCTCGGCGACGACGACGGTGCTGCCCGCCGCGACGAGCCGGTGGATCTCGGACGTCAGTCGGGCCCGGTCGGCCGGGTGGAGTCCCGTCGTCGGCTCGTCGAGGAGGTAGAGGGTCGGCTCCCGGCTCGTCCGCTGCAGCTCGGTCGCGAGCTTGATCCGTTGCGCCTCGCCGCCGGACAGCTCGGTCGCCGGCTGGCCGAGCCCCAGATAGCCCAGCCCCAGCGCGTCGAGGGCCCGCAGGCTGCGCAGCACCGCCCTCTCGCCGGCGAAGACGGCCAGTGCGTCCTCGACGGACAGGTCGAGCACGTCGGCGATGGTGCGGTCGTGCCAGCGCACCTCGAGGGTCTCGGGCAGGTAGCGGCTGCCGCCGCAGGTCTGGCACGGGGCATACGAGCCGGGCAGGAACATCAGACCCACCTCGACCATCCCCTCCCCCTGGCACGTGGGGCACCGGCCCTCGGCGACGTTGAAGGAGAACCGGCTCACGCCGTAGCCGCGTCGTCTCGCCTCGTCGGTGGCCGCGAAGAGCCGGCGGACGTGGTCGAACAGGCCGGTGTAGGTCGCGAGGTTGGAGCGCGGCGTGCGGCCGATCGGCTGCTGGGTGATCCGGACGAGACGCCGCTCCCCCGCACCCTCCGCGATCGCGTCGAGCAGGCTCGTCTTGCCGGCACCGGAGACGCCCGTCACCGCCGTGAGGACGCCGAGGGGCAGGTCGACGTCGATGCCGTCGAGGTTGTGGCGTCGTATGCCGGTCAGCGACAGCCATTCCGCCGGCACCCTGGGCTCGTGGTCGCGTCGGGGCCGCCGCTCGAGCCAGGCGCCGGTGACCGACTCCGCGACGCCGGTGAGCCCCTCGACCGGGCCCGACCAGAGGATGCGGCCCCCGTGCCGGCCCGCGCCCGGTCCGACGTCGACGACCCAGTCGCAGCTCGCCACGAGGTCGCGGTCGTGCTCGACGAGCAGCACGCTGTTGCCACCCTCGACGAGGCGCCGCACGACGTCCCGCAACGCGGCGGAGTCCGCAGGGTGCAGGCCCGCCGAGGGCTCGTCGAGGACGTAGACCACCCCGAACAGGCCGGTGCCGAGAAGCGTTGCGAGGCGCAGTCGTTGGAGCTCTCCGGAGGACACGGACCCGGTGGGCCGCGCGAGCGAGAGATGCCCGAGGCCCAGCTCGACGAGGACGTCGAGACGGGTGAGCAGCTCCTCGATCAGCGTCTCCTCGGCCTCCGCGACGGCCGACTCGACCCGCTTTCCCTCGGTGAGCTCCCGCTGCCGGGACCGGGACTCCGCCCGGAGCCGGTCGAGCTGCCATCCCATGACGACGTCCACGGGCTCGCCCCTCCAGGTGACGGCGAGCGCGTCCGCGCGGAGGCGACGGCCGTGGCATACGGGACAGGTCTGCACCTCGACGAAGGACATCGCCCGCTCCCGCGTGGCCGCCGACCCCGAGCCGAGGGACTTGCGCAGATGGCGCTCCGCGCTGAGGTACTGGCCCTGGTAGGGCCGCTGGATCCGCCCGGCCTCCCGCACCGAGTGCACCGTCACGACGGGCTCCTCGTCGGTGAAGAGGATCCAGTCGCGGTCCTCCTGCGACAGCTCGCGCCACGGCCGGTGGATGTCGTAGCCCAGGGTGTCGAGGATGTCGCGGTAGTTCTTGCCGAGCCAGGCGCCGGGCCACGAGGCGATGGCCCGCTCCGCGATGGACAGCGTCGGGTCGGGGACCATCGACGCCTCGGTGGCGCGGTGGACCTCCCCGAGCCCGTCGCATTCGGGGCAGGCGCCCACCGTCGTGTTCGGCGAGAAGTGGTCGGAGTCGAGACGGCCCAGCCCCTCGGGGTAGGAACCGGTGCGGGAGAACAGCATTCGCACGGTGTTGGAGAGGGTCGTGACGGTGCCGACCGTCGACCTCGCGTTGCCTCCGCCCCGGGTCTGCTGCAGGGCGACCGCCGGCGGGAGGCCGGTGACCTCCCGGACCCTCGGGTTCGTCGCCTGGTGGATGAGCCGGCGCGCGAAGGGCGCGACGGAGTCGAAGTAGCGGCGCTGCGCCTCGGCGTGGATCGTCCCGAACGCCAGGGACGACTTGCCCGACCCGCTGACCCCGGTCACCGCGACGAGCCGGCCCCGGGGGATGTCGACGTCGACGTCGACGAGGTTGTGCAGCCGCGCCCCCCGGACCCGGATGCCGTCGAACACCCCGCTCGTCTCCTCCGTCATCCGATGCCCCGCGTGATGGTATCGCCGTGCTGCTGCGTCGGTGCTGCCGGTGCGACCGGCGCTGCCGGTGCGGCCACCGCACGCGCGAGGGCGCGGATGTCGTCGGGGCCGACGCGGCAGCAGCCGCCGACGAGGCGCGCGCCGGCCGCGACCCACGACCGCACGTCGTCCGAACGGAACGCGGACTCACCCGTCCAGCGGCGCCGCCGGGCATCCCAGCCCTGACCGCTGTTCGGGTATGCCACGGCCGGAGCGACCCGGGCCGCGAGCGCCACCGCGGTCGGGACGTCCTGCGGCGCAAGGCAGTTGACGCCGACGGCGACGACCTCGGCGACGTCGGCCGCCATGGCGAAGGCCTCGGCGAGGGGCTCGCCGAGGCGGGTCCGATCACCGGTCGCGGTGAGGGAGAGCCACGCCGGACGGCCGGTCCCGTCGAGCTCGGCGAGCACCGCCTCGACCTCGGCGAGGCAGGGGATCGTCTCGACGGCCAGCACGTCCGCACCCGTGCCCACGAGCACCTCGAGGCGGGGCCGGTGGAAGGCGCGCAGGGCCGCCACGTCGAGGGCGTAGTCGCCGCGGTATTCCGACCCGTCGGCGAGGACCGCACCGTAGGGCCCGACGGACGCCGCGACCCAGGCGCCGGGAGCCACCGCATCGCGGGCCCGGCGCGCGCACTCCACGCTCCGGCGCAGCAGGCGGACAGTGTCGTCGCGGTCGAGACCCACCGCCGCGAAGCCCTCGAACGAGGCCTGGTACGACGCGGTCGTCACGACCTGGGCCCCGGCCTCGAGGAACTCCCGGTGCGCCGCCTCGATCGCCGCCGGGTCGTCGCGCAGCAGCCTCGCCGACCAGAGACCGCCCGCCGACAGGTCGTGCCCGCGAGCCTCGAGCAGGGTCGCCAGACCGCCGTCGAGCACGACCGGCCCGTCGGCCATCGCCTCTGCCAACGACCTCACCCCCGCATCCTCACATGCCGGCCCGATCCGGGTGGGGCCGTCCAGCGCTCCCTCGCGCTTCCCGCCACCCGCCACCCGCCACCCGCCACCCGCCACCGAGGCTCGATGCGTCGCTCCCGGACGGATGGCTCAGCCGGGGACGGGCCAGGTGTCCGGGAGCGACGCACTACAGCGTGATCCCCAACGGGCCGGTCAGGCCGCGCTCACCCGGACCGGTCAGACCGCCCGCACCCGGACGCCGCACTCGGACCGGTCAGGCCGCGCTCACCTGGGCCACGGCCCGGGCCAGGGCCCTCCTGACCCGATCGGGATGGTCCAGGTCCGCCCAGACGAACCGCACGACGACGAACCCGAGCCGCACCAGTCGCTCCTCGCGCGCCTTCTCACGTGCCAGGGCGAGCTTGCCGTCGGCCCCTTCGTACTTGACGAGGCCGTCGAACTCCACGACGACGCGGCCGGCCACGAGGAAGTCCACCCGCGCGACGAAGTCGTCGCCGTCCCTGATCTCGACCTGCGATCGCGACCGGAAGCCGAGGTCGGACATGAGCATCCGCAGCCGCGACTCACCGGGGCTCTCGCTGCGGGAGTCGACGCGGTCGCGCAGCGCCGCGAGCCGCTTGCTGTGCCGGGGTGGACGCGCCGGAGGTGACGCCGAACCGGCCGCGAGGCGCGCCTCGATCGCCAGGCGGAGGTCCTCCGACGTGATGATCCCGCGATGCAGCGCCGCATCCCCCGCGACGACGGCGGTGACCAACCCGGACCCGCACGCAGCGTCGATGACCGCGATCTCCGGGCGGACACACCGCCAGCCGCCGACGAGAGCCGTCGAGCCCTCGGCCATCGGCTCGATCCGCATGCCGGACCGGGTCCGGCCGCGGGCGACCGGGCCGACGACGTGGACGAGGTCGGCGTCCGCGCCCCAGACCGGCAGGCCGTGCAGCGCCAGGGACGACACCGAGCCCGCGGCATACCCGGGTCCGCACGACAGCAGGACCGCCCTCGCCCGCAGGACGGCCTGCTCGTCACGCATCGCCGCTCGCCATACCTCGCCGACGACATAGGCATCGGTCCGGACCCGGACGACCTCGCCTCGCGCGACGCCCCGGGTGAGCTGGCGGTTGTGGACGCCGCATGCTGCCGCGTGACGCGTCGCGAAGACGCCGCCCCGGGAGGCGGCGACGGCGAGCAGACGAGGGTCCATGGCCCCACTCTGCCCCGGCCCGGACGAGAGCCGGCAGAGTTATCCACAGGCCCGGGTCGTCACGCGGACGTCCGCGGGGCCCCACCTCCGCCCGCCATTGCCCGCCCCCGCTTCGATGCGTCGCTCCCGGACGGATGGCCCAGCCGGGGACGGGCCAGGTGTCCGGGAGAGACGCACCCGGACGGCGCATCCCCGCCGGGCGTGCCCCTGCTGATCAGGTGAGGGTGTCCAGGAAGGTCAGCACGCGCTCACGAAGGACCGCAGCCGCCTCCGGGTCGAAGGAGTCCAGCGACGGGTCCGCGAACAGGTGCTTCGTGCCGGAGTAGAGGAAGAGCTCGGCGGCCGGCGACGACGCGGCCAGCTCCTGCGCGAAGGGCAGATCCTCGGCGAACCACTCGTCATCGACACCACCGTGGATCTGGACCGGCACGCCGTCGGGCCACTGCCCGAACTCCGACACGGGAAGGCAGCCCTCGAGGAGGAGCGCACCCACTGCACCCGGCCGGGTCTGAGCGAGCTTCTGGGCCGCCATCACGCCCATGGAGAACCCGGCGTAGACGACGTTCGTCGGCAGCGAATCCGCAGCAGCGACACCCCGAGCGAGCACGGTGTCGAACCCGATCGCCCGCGCGTAGGCCACTCCGGACTCGACATCGCCGAACGTGCGGCCGTCGAACAGATCCGGGACGTGGACCGTGTGCCCTGCTCCCCGCAACGTCTCGGCGAACGCACGGACACCGTCGGTGAGTCCCTGGGCGTGGTGGAACACGATCACTTCGGACATGGCGCCTCCCAATGGTCCAGCTTCGTCGAATGGTCGAGAACGTCAGCCTAGGGAGTCATGGTCAGCGAGATCCGCGAAGCAGGCCTCGATGCGTCGCTCCCGGACGGATGGCCCAGCCGGGGACGGGCCAGGTGTCCGGGAGCGACGCACTCGGACGGCGCGCTCGATCGTGGAGCCGGTGATCCCGAGTGCAGCTATACGTTAAATCGGAACTCCACGACGTCGCCGTCCTGCATGACGTAGTCCTTGCCCTCCATCCGGACCCGCCCGGCCGCCTTCGCGGCCGCCATCGACCCGGCCGCGACGAGGTCGTCGAAGGAGACGATCTCGGCCTTGATGAAGCCCCGCTGGAAGTCGGTGTGGATGACCCCGGCCGCCTGGGGCGCCGTCCAGCCGGTGTGGATCGTCCAGGCCCGTGACTCCTTGGGCCCGGCCGTCAGGTAGGTCTGGAGCCCGAGCGTGTGGAACCCCTTGCGGGCCAGCTGGTCGAGCCCCGGCTCGGTGACCCCGACCGACTCCAGCAGCTCGCGGGCCTCGGCGTCGTCGAGCTCGGCGAGGTCGGACTCGAGCTTGGCGTTGAGGAGGATCGCGTCGGCGGGCGCGACGAGGGCGGCCATCTCCGCCTGGAACGTCTCGTCGGTCAGCTGGTCCTCGTCGACGTTGAAGACGTAGAGGAACGGCTTGGTCGTCAGCAGCCCCAGCCCTGCGGCGATGTCCATGTCGACGCCGGCGGCGGCACCCGCGGCATACAGCGTCCGGCCCTCCTCGAGCACCCCCTGGGCGGCGACCGCGGTCTCGAGGACGGACCGGTCCGTCTTCCTCCCCTTGACCTCCTTGTCGAGGCGGGGCACGGCCCTCTCGAGGGTCTGCAGGTCGGCGAGGATCAGCTCGGTCTCGATCGTCTCGATGTCGCCGGCGGGCGAGACCTTGCCCTCGACGTGGGTCACGTCGTCGTCGTGGAAGGCCCGGACGACCTGGCAGATCGCGTCGGCCTCCCGGATGTTCGCAAGGAACTTGTTGCCCAGCCCCTCGCCCTCCGACGCGCCGCGGACGATACCGGCGATGTCGACGAAGGAGACCGTCGCGGGCAGGATCCGCTCCGAGCCGAAGATCCTCGCGAGGACACCGAGTCGCTCGTCGGGCAGGGGCACGACTCCGACGTTCGGCTCGATCGTCGCGAAGGGGTAGTTCGCCGCGAGGACGTCGTTCTTGGTCAGCGCGTTGAACATCGTCGACTTGCCGACGTTGGGGAGCCCGACGATTCCGATGGTGAGTGCCACGGGGACAGGAGTCTAGTGGCGCTGCGGGGGCCCGCTGTTCTCCAGGTATGCCGTCCCGCCGGTGCCGTCGAGCACCCTGCGGACCATCTCGGCGGTGTACGGCGCGACGTGGGCGTCGAGGTCCTCCGGAGGCACCCAGTGGACCGCGCGGATCTCGCGACGCAGCAGCCTGACCCGCGTCGTGAGCCGCTCCGGGACCGTGCCGAGGTCGAAGAGGAAGAGGACCGCGTCGTCCCAGCCGCGATACGGCGGAAGCCAGTTGACGGCGAGCAGGGCGCGGGGGCCGACCTCGATCGCCAGCTCCTCCTCGATCTCACGCACCACGCACGCGGCCGGTGACTCCAACGGGTCGACGACGCCGCCGGGCAGATCCCAGTCGACCTTGTAGGTCAGCTCGCAGAGCAGGACGGCACCCGCGTCGTTGCGCAGCAGCCCCTGGGCGATGGCCCGCTTGGTCGGGAGGCGGTTGTTGAGGATGCGGTTGAAGGCGATCCGCCCCTCGTCCGTCGTGAGGTCGGGTGCGGTGCGCGGGGTCCGGTCAGCCACGGGCCCCGCCGTATGCGACGAAGCGGCGCCCGGAGGCGCGCGAGGCACACGACAGGACCGGCTCGGTCATGGCGTCGAGGCTACTGGACGACCGGGCGACACGGCGGACCGGGCTGCCGGCCCGAAGATCCCGAAGATCAGGAGACGGCGACCGGGTAGAGCTCGTCGAAGCGGGCCCGGACGGCCGCGTAGTGCTCCGCGTGCTCCGGGCGCGGCTCGAAGGTCCGGGCGACGGGGGGCGCGACGCGCTCGACGCCGGGCGCCACGGTGTCGAGCGCGGTGAGGGCGGTGCCGAGGAGTGTCGACCGCTTGATCCGGACGTGCTCGACGGGCACCTGGAGGGCGTCCGCGAGGATCTGGAGGAACGCGGGATGCAGCGCCGTGACGCTCCCGGACGCGGCCACCCGGGCCGCCCCGGGCGCGACGGTCCGCAGCTGCTCGCCGATCCGGACGTAGCCGACGGCGACGCCCTCGGCGGCGCCCCGCACGATGTCGGCGGGGCCGTGGGCGGCCGACACGCCCGCCACGACCATCC
>JBDIAL010000074.1:0-14727 GCA_039812405.1 Nostocoides sp. | reverse complement strand
GGGAGCGAACCCGAGGTCGGCGAGGAGCGACTGGACCGCGGCGATCGAGCGGGCCGGCTGCTCCGTCACGGGGACGTCCGGCTCGGGCACCTCGCGCCCCCACGCCCGGCCGACACGCAGCGCGCGCTCGCTCGCGTCGGGCGTCCCGGACAGCGCCTCGGCAAGGAGCTCGGCGAGCAGACGGTAGTGGCGAGGGCCGCTCGGGTCCATCGTGGGCACCGCCCGGAACAGCTGCGGGGGGCGACCCGGGCCGGCGCGCCGACCCGTCGCCCGCTCCGCCTGACCGTTCTCGACGAGGGTGTCGAGATGGAAGCGGACGGTGTTGGGGTGGACGCCGACCGCCTCCGCGACGGCCGCGATGGTGATCGGCTCGCCGGCGGCGGTGAGGGCGTCGAGCACCGCCGCGCGTCCGGTTCGAGCAGTGCTGTGGGGATGACTGGGCACGAGGATCATTTTACACAATATTGAGATTGTATAAACCATGCCTCGGAGGTCACGACGTGTCGCTCCCGGACACCTGGCCCGTCCCCGGCTGCGCCAGGTGTCCGGGAGCGACGCATCGGCGCGGGTACCCGTATGCGGCTGGCACCCGCATACGGCGGTCCGGCCCGGACCCGGCTCGGGTCGGTTCAGCCCTGCCGACCTCGGAGGCGGGACGAGTCGGACCCTGCTGGTCGTGGACGACCCCGATGCGGTGGTGCGGGCGGCGGTGGCCGCCGGAGCGAGCGCCACGTCTCCGGTCGGGGACGAGCATGGTTGGCGGATAGGCCGAATCACCGATCCGTTCGGCGACGAGTGGGAGGTCGGCAAGCCGACCCGGCCGTGGCCACCGCACCGACCCGAACGGCTGCCGCTCGGTTGCGTGCACTGAGCATGTGCACCCCGAAGACGACGAGCCAGATGGTCTGCGGATAGGCCACGACCCGCTCCATTCCGCCGAGGCCCAGGAAGAGCCTGTTGTAGGTGAGGAACAGCGCGAGCGCGATCAAGGCGACGACGCCCGAGGCGATGCTGTACCACGTGAGCCAGCTCGGCAAGCGCAACCCGAAACCGAAGACGACGAGTGCGATGTTGCCGACGAGGAAGGCGAGGTCGGCACCGAGCAGATGGGCCCAGTAGACGGTGTCTTCGGGGAAGAAGCCCACCAGGATCGCCCCGATGCCGGCGATCCCCATCAGGCTGAACCCGGTCCGACTGCTCCGGAGCTCTTGGTGCAGCAGCACCGATCCGATCGTCATGGCGAGGCCGAGCAGAACCAGGGACGCGTTCATGAGGCCGGAGAGCGGCGAACAGACGTCCCGGCCGTCGAACCGACCGCAGCCGATCGCTCCGAGATCGCTGATCGCGTTCAGTCGCCAGCTGTAGGTCGAGGGCCATGCCGACGCGGCGATGACCTGCACGAGGAAGTACTGGACCGCTGAGATCCACATGAACGGCCCCACGAGAGGGAACCGGGCCACGAAGTCCCCGATGCGTCGTATGCGTTCGACCGGCGGCGCGGGGGCGGTCATGAGCACAGCCTAGGTGGGCATCTCACGACCCACGGTGCAGGTCGGGTCCGAAGACGTCGTGCGGGTCGGCATCCAGCTCCATCGCGTCGAGGATGGTGAGCAACTGCCGTTCTTCGTAGTGGAAATGGGACTCCATGATGGCCGCGACCCCGTCGAGGTGCGACTCGAGCCGCTCGGGTGGGCCCGATCCTTCGGCAGCGGCCTGCAGGTCCTCCAGCAGATGAGCGATCGACGCATGGTCCTGTTCCAGCTTCCTCAGCGTCTCGCGCACTTCGGGATGCGCCGCAGCGATCACGGGGAACAGCCTGTGGTCCTCGCCTTGATGGTGGCCTGTCAGCGCGGTGCAGAAGCCGTGGCAGAACAGCAGCAGGTCGCGCTCCGCCGGTCGACCCGTCGCCCCGCTGTCGAGCGCCGCCCGCGTCACCCGTAGTGCTTCGCGCAGCCGGTGATGAACGGATCGCAGCTCGTTGCCCCAGGCGATCAGCCTGGTCCTCTCGTCCTCAGTCACCAGAGGGGCGAAGGCAACGACGTCATCATCGTCGTGCTCCTTCGGATCCGACGCCTCCATGCCTGACACTGCCTGTCACCAGCACGCGACGCTCGTCCGAGGCTATCGGAGATCGTCAGTTACGATGCATACCACTATGTTATGCTCCGTAACATGGAGTTGACCTGGGTGGAGCGGCCCGGCGGAACGATCGCCGTGGAGACCGTCGGCGTCGGACCGTTGGTGGTGTGCGTGCCCGGGATGGGCGAGTCGCGGGCGTCGTTCCGTCACCTCGTGCCCGGCCTGGTGGACGCGGGGTATCGGGTGGCGGTGATGGATCTGCGCGGTCACGGCGACAGCTCAGCCGGCTTCGACGCGTTCGACGACGTGGCAGCGGCGGGTGACGTGCTCGCCGTGATCGACGCCCTCGACGGCGGCCCGGCGACGGTGGCGGGGAACTCGATGGGCGCGGCGGCCGGAGTGCTCGCGGCGGCGGAACGCCCCGACTCGGTGGGGCGGCTGGTGCTGATCGGCCCGTTCGTGCGGGACCACGGATCGGCTGCGGCCCGACTGCTCATGCGGGTGGCGCTGGCTCGTCCGTGGGGGCCGGTGGTGTGGCGCGGCTACTACCGCTCGCTGTTCGGGCAGCCCAGGCCCGCCGATCACGAGGAGCACGTCGGTCGGGCGCTCGGGCTGCTGCGGCGCCCTGGGCGGTGGGCGGCGTTCCAGGCCACGGCGCGCACGTCCCACGCACCGGCCGAAGCCGCGCTGGCGAAGGTGACCGCGGCGACACTGGTGGTGATGGGCGAGAAGGACCGAGACTTCGCGGACGCGGACGCGGACGCGGAGGCCGAGGCCGCCTGGGTCGCCGGAGCGCTGCGCGGCGAGCACCGAATGATCCCGGGCGCCGGCCACTATCCGATGGCCGAGCAACCCGCCGCGACCCTGGCCGTGATGCTGCCCTTCCTCGAAGGATCGGACGGGAGGGCGGGGTCGCATGGCTGAGCGGCTCACCCGCAGCAGGGTGGTCGACCGCGCGGCCGACCTGTCGGACGACATCGGCCTGGACGAAGTGACGATCACGAAGCTCGGCCACTCGCTCGGGATCGCCCCACCGGGCGTATACCGCCACGTCGCCGACCTCAGCGACCTGCGCAGCGCGCTCGGCCAGCAGGCCGCACGCGAGGTCGCCGCCGCCCTGTCGACCGCGTGCGCCGGGCTCTCCGGAGCCGACGCGCTGGCCGCGCTCGCCCACACCCTGCGGGACTGGGCCTCCCGGCATCCGGGCCGGTATGCGGCGCTGCAAGTCGCCCCCGACCTCGACGACGCCGACGGGCAGGCCGCCGCCCAAGGGGTGATCGCCGTGATCGCATCGGCCCTGCGGGCATACCGGCTCGACGGCGACGACCTGACCGACGCGATCCGCCTGATCCGCGCCACCCTGCACGGCTTCGTCACCCTGGAACAGGGCGAGGGCTTCAAGCAGCCCCGCAGCCTCGACACCACCTTCGCGCGGATCATCGCCTCGCTCGACGGCGTGCTCACCGGGTGGTCGCCATGAGCGGGATCGACCCTCTCGACAGCGCATCCGTCCCCGTGGCGATCGGCATCGCGCTCTGGATCGTCGACCGCTCCGCCCTCCCCCTCCTCCAGAGCTGACCGGCTCGCCATGTCGTCGTCAGCTGCTGCTCTCGCGGACGATGCGGTCGCGACGGTGCGGGATAGCCCTGAGGCGCGACGACGGCTGATGCGCGAGCTCTACGAGCATCCGGCTGTCGGGGCACGGAAGGCTCCGTATCGGCGTGCGGCCATGGCGTTCATGGACTGGCAGGTGGGGCGCGGGCTGCTCGGTCCGCTCACCGCGCCTGTCCCGGGCAGCCGGTGGTGGCGGGCGGTGAACGAGGACCTGCTGCGGGTCAGCGCCGAGGCCGGTCACCTCGTCACGGGACGTTCGGGGCAGCCGTCGACTCCTGCGGTGCAAGCCGCTGTCGAGTTCTTGCTCGACCCCTCGGCATCGCGCTGGTACCGCGCACACAACTCGGCGATCGTGCATTCGTATCTGGCTCACCGGGCTCTCGCTGAACGGGAGGGCCGGGTCGAGCGGTTCTTCCTCAACCTGATCCTCCTGCGTGTCCTGTATGCCCACGCGCTCACCTCCGCTCCCCGCCTCGCACTGGGCTGGCTCGCACCCCTGGCCCCGGTCGTGGGAGACCCCCGGCTGGGCTTCACGGGCATCTTCCTGTCGTTGTCGCGAGTCCTTCCGTCCACGTACCCGTTGGGCGAGGATGTCGGGCCCTATGTGGCGGGCGAACACGGCTTCGGGCGGCTTCTCGACGCCGGCGTCATCCAGCCACGACTGCGAGTGCTCTACGACTGGTCAGCGGGCGAGCTCGCCATCCCCGAGCTGGCCGGGCTGCTCGTCGACGACACCCCGGCATACGCATGGCCCCCGACCGACCGGAACGCGTGGATCGTGCCCCCGACCGTGTGGACGCGCGCAGCCCGGCGGCTGCTGCCGCCCCCACGTTGACCACCGTCCACGGCCGCACCGCGAGTGTGGCTGGATCGCGGGTCTGGGCGACAGGCCGACCGGCAATGGAGGGTGGCCCGAGGCTCGTGCCGCGTCGGCCCCGCACGATCGGCTCGCTGAGCAGACCCGTGACCGACCCATTGCCGGTCCGTATGCCGTCGCCGGACGGATCCGGCATCTCACGGATGACGCGGGCCCGGGGCCTTCGGCGGCGGCCGCGTGGTTGTTGCCGGTCCGGTTGGTCAGGACGCGACGCCTGGCATCTCCGGCTCGGGAGTGCGGATCGGTGCTTCCACGGGCCGGGCGGGTGTCGTCCTGCGGGCGATCAAGACCAGGACGACGGCCAGGGCGACGACGAGGAGGACGCTGCTGCCGGTGAGGGCGGCGTTGATGCGGTCGAGCAGGGCTGTCTGCCCCGAGGCGCCAGCTGGTACCGCGGCCGCCCCGACGGCGACCAGGATGCCGAGTCCGAGTGCGCTGCCCACCTGGTGGAAGGTGTTGATCACCCCTGAGGACGCGCCGGCGTCGGGACCGCCGACGCCAGCGAGACCGGCCGAGGTCATCGGCGCGAAGGCCAGGCCCTGGCCGATGCCGATCAGCACCATGGGCAGCGCGACGGCCAGCCAGTAGTCGCTGCCGAGGCCGGCGCGGCTGAGCCAGGCCATGCCGGCCAGGGTGAAGACCACCCCGGCGATCAGCACCCAGGTCGAGCCGAACCGCTCGACGAAACGGCTGACCAGGACGGCCACACCGAAGTTGACCGCCGACATCGGCAGGAAGCCGAAGCCGGCCTGCAGAGGGCTGAAGCCGAGGATGCCCTGCATGTACTGCGTGGTGAAGAAGAAGAACCCGAACATGGCCCCGAGGTACACCAAGCGGGTCAGGTAGGCACCGACCCGTGCCGGGCTGGTGAACAGACGCAGCGGCATGATCGGTTGGGGGGCCTTGGCCTCGTTGGCCACGAGGACCGCGAGCAGGACGACGCCGAGGACGAGCGAGCCGATGGTCAGGCCGGTGCTCCAACCATCCTCGGCGGCATGGATGATGCCGAACACGACGGCTGTCATGCCGAATGTGGCAGCGAGCGCGCCGACGACGTCGAACGTGCCCCGCTGCTTCGAGCCGGCGGGCACGACACGTGCGGCCGCGATGATCATGGCCAACGCGATCGGCGCGTTGAGGAAGAAGCCGGCCCGCCAGGAGATCACATCGGTCAGGTAGCCGCCGATCACCAGGCCGGCGCTGGCACCGATACCAGCCACCGCGCTATAGGCGGGCGACCGCCCGAGCCCGGGCGTGCTCCTCGGTGAAGCTCTCGGTCAACAGCGCCAGGGCGGAAGGGGCCAGGATGGCCGCGCCGACACCTTGGATGGCACGGGCGGCGATGAGCCAGCCGCTGAACGGTGCCACGCCGACCAGGACCGAGGCGAGCCCGAACAGGACCAGGCCGACCATGAAGACGCGGCGACGGCCGAGCAGATCGCCGGCCCGGGCGCCCAGCAGCAGGAGCCCGCCGAACACGAGCACATAGGCGTCAGTGACCCACGCCAGGCTCGACGGCGAGAAGTGCATGCTCGACTCGATCCGCGGCAAGCCGGTGAAGATGATCGAGTTGTCGAGGATGACCATGAAGTAGCTGATGCAGATCACGGCCAGCAAGGCGTTGCGGGCGACCGCCGGCCGTCGCGTGGGCGACGACACCGACCTCATGGGTTGCCCACTCGGATCAGCGACTTGATGGCTCGGCGCTCGTCCATGGCGGCGTAGGCCTCGCCGATGCCGTCCAGGTCGGTCTCGAAGTCGAAGACTCGTCCCGGGTTGATCCGGCCGGCCAGAACGTCATCGAGCAGCTCGGGGATGTAGTGGCGGGCCGGGGCCACGCCGCCCTTGATGCCGACGTTCTTCCAGAAGATCTGCTGGTAGGTGAAGTCCTGGTAGAGCGGGACGCCGACCGCGCCGATGCGACCACCCGCCCGGGTGGCGCCCACTGCCGTCTCGATCGACTCGTCGGTCCCGACGCACTCCAGCGAGGCGTCGACTCCGACGCCGTCGGTCAACCTCATGATGACGTCGACCGCGTCCTGGCCGCGCTCCTCGACGATGTCGGTGGCGCCGAACTCCCTGGCCACCGCCTGCCGGGCGGGGTTGCGGCTCAACGCGATGATCCGGCCGGCGCCCAGCCTCTTGGCGCCGATGACGGCGCTCAGGCCGACCGCGCCGTCGCCGACGACGGCGACGGCGTCCCCGTCCTTGACCTCGGCGCTGATCGCCGCGTGATAGCCGGTGCACATGACGTCGGACAGGGCCGTGAAGGAGGCGAGCTGCTCACCGGTGAAGTCCGAGCCAGGCACCGTGACCAGCGTGGCGTCGGCGAACGGGGCGCGCACTCTCTCGCCCTGGCCGCCGTCGTGGTCGCCGTTGCCGAAGGCGCCGCCACGCTCGCAGTTGGACTCGAAGCCAGCCCGGCAGGCCGGGCAGGTGCCGTCGTTGAACGTGAAGGGGGCGATGACGAAGTCGCCCGGCTCGAGGTGCTTGACCGCTGCGCCCACTTCTTCGACGACGCCGATGTACTCATGGCCGATGCTGCCCACCTTGTGCTGGTTGACGCCGCGGTAGTACCAGAGGTCCGAGCCGCAGACGCAGCCGCGGACGACGCGGACGAGCGCGTCGGTCTCCTCCGTGATGACAGGGTCGGGCCGGGTTCCGAGGGTGATGTTCCGAGGACCATGAAAAATAGCTGCGCGCATGAGTGGAAGAGTCTCCGATTCATCAATACTGCCTATATGGAAGAGAACAATGGCCAGCACTGGGTCGTAAGATTCTTTACGACCTCCTCCGCGCCGCCGATCCGGCTCAGTCGGCTCTCGGTCCGGCTCGACTCGTCGGTGCTGCTCATGGAGCCAGGGAACACCGGATGGCGATGACGTGGCAGTCCCTGCTGAGCCAGGTACCGACAGTGCCTCCCTGCCTGTCAGGGAGGCACCTACCGTGGAGTGGTGGACAACCGCTCCGAGATCCGCGACTTCCTCGCCTCCCGACGGGCCCGCCTATCTCCCGACCAGGCGGGCCTCCCGGCATACGGATCCAACCGCCGGGTTGCGGGGCTGCGCCGGGAGGAGGTCGCGCTCCTCGCGGGTGTCAGTGTCGACTACTACACCCGCCTGGAGCGCGGGAACCTCGCGGGCGCCTCGGACAGCGTGCTCGATGCGCTTGCAGAGGCACTGCAGCTCGACGAGGCGGAGCGGACGCACCTGTTCGATCTGGCCCGTGCGGCTGGTCCGCAACGTGCACGCGGCACATCGAGCTCAGGCGTTCGGCCGGCGACGCTGCGGGTCATCGACGCCATGGCGAGTGTCCCCGCCTACGTGCGGAACGCCCGCTTCGACATCCTGGCCACCAACCGGCTGGGCCGGGCCCTCTATGCGCCGGTCTTCGACTCGCCGCTGTTCGCGGCGCGCGGACCGGTCAACACGGCCCGCTTCTGCTTCCTCGACCCCACCGCCAAGGAGTTCTGGGTGGAGTGGTCGAAGGCCGCCGACGACTCAGTGGCCTTCCTGCGCCTGGAGACAGGCCGCTCACCTCAGGACCGCGTTCTCACCCAGCTCATCGGCGAGCTGTCGACCAAGAGCCGCGAGTTCGCGGAGCGCTGGGCACGGCATGACGTCAGGTTCCACCGATCCGGCGTCAAGCGACTCAGGCATCCGCTCGTCGGTGAGCTCAGCTTGCCCTACGAGGCGATGGACCTGTCAGCTGACGCCGGGCTGAGGCTGAACGTGTATGCACCGGAGCCCGACTCGGCCGAGCAGCAGGCACTGGACGTCCTGGCCAGCTGGACTGCCCCGCAGGCCACGCTCACCGGTCGTCCCGACTAGATCCCCGGCAATCGTCCTCCGCCCGACACCAGGCACGCCCCGCATGGGGCTCGCTGGTGGTCTGCGGGGCCATGCGCTGCCCTGCGGGCATGCGCCGTCCCACGGTCAGGCCTCGGGGATGTCCCGGTGGAACGCATCCAGCGTCACCGCGGCAGGATCCGGCCCACCGCGCACCCCGGTGTCCAGGCCGTCGATCCGGGCACATTCCTCCCCCGACAGCTCGAAGCCGAACACGTCGAAGTTGGACGCGATCCGCTCCGGGTTCACCGACTTCGGGATCGCCGAGCGGCCTTCCTGCAGATGCCAGCGCAGCATCACCTGCGCCGGCGTCCTGCCGTGCGCCTGGGCGATCTCGCCGATCACCGGGTCGTTGAACGTCGACCGGCTCGAGTCGCCGCGGTAGCTGGTGATGCCGCCCATCGGCGACCACGCCTGGGTCAGGATGCCGTGCTCGGCATCGGCCTTCTGCACGTCCGGTTGGGAGAAATACGGATGCACCTCGACCTGGTTCACCGCGGGCACCACGCTCGTGCGCGCCAGCAGGTCGGCGAGGACGCCGGGCAGGAAGTTCGAGACGCCGATCGCGCGCACCCGACCCTCGGCGAGGAGGGTCTCCAGCGCCGTGTACGCACCGATCGTCTTGTCGAAGTCGGTGGGCAGCGGCTGATGCAGCAGGAGCAGATCGATCTGCTCGACGCCCAGCTTGCCGGCGGACTTCTCGAACGAGTGCAGGGACTCGTCATAGCCGTAGTCGCTGATCCACAGCTTGGTCTCGATGAAGACATCGGTGCGGTCGAGACCGGACTGGCGGATGCCCTCGCCGACCTCCCGCTCGTTGACGTACGACGCGGCGGTGTCGATCAGCCGGTACCCGACGCGCAGCGCTTCGACGACCGAGGCGACGGTCTGCTCGGGTGGGGTCTGGAAGACGCCGAAGCCCAGCGCGGGCATCTCGACGCCGTTGTTCAAGGTCACGTTCATGCTCATGCCTTCCACGCTAGGTTCGCCGCCGGCATCGAGGAAGGACCTGGCAGTATGCCCTTGCGGCCAGTCTCGTGCGAGTCGGCGGGCTCGGCGCCGGCTCACCGATCAGATCGGTCGAGCTCGCGCTCCCGTGGGGTCTCAGCGACGGGTGAGCCCACCATCAGCGGTCTGACCGGTGACAGCCAGGCTGCCGAGCAGCGTGATCCTTCCCTCGGTCGGGCTGCCCGGCTCGGCGGTGAAGGCGAACATGAACCAGTCCGGGTTCGCGGGAAGCTCCATCGCCTCATACGACAGCTCGAGGTCGCCCACCGCGGGATGGTGGATGCGCTTGAGCCCGGCCCGGTGGTGACGCACGTCGTGCTTGGCCCACCGGTGCCGAAACGTGTCGCTCCGAGTGGCCAGCTCTCCGATCAGGTCGGTGAGCTTCTGGTCCGACGGGTTCTGCCCGGCGTAGGTCCGCAGCGTCGCCACCAGGTCGTCAGCGTTCTCCTCCCAGTCCGGGAAGAAGACCCGCGAGGCCGGATCGAGGAACGTGAATCGGGCGGTGTTGCCCTGATTCGCCGGCTCATCCAGCATCGGCGCATACAGCGCGCGCCCGAGCGGGTTCGCGGCGACGAAATCGGTCCGCCGATCCCGCACCCACATCGGCGCGCCCGTCACCGCGTCCAAGAACCGCTGCAGCGTCGGCCTGACCGTCTGCTCCACCGGGCGGCGACGTCGCGGCGGCCGCGGACCGGACGCACGAGCGAGATCGTTCAGATGATCGATCTCCGCCTCGTCCAGCTTCAGTGTTCGCGCGAGAGCGTCGAGAACCTCGACCGAGACCCCGCGGAGCCCACCGCGTTCCATCCGCGCGTAGTACTCGACGCTGACCCCGGTCAGCATGGCCACCTCTTCGCGGCGCAGACCCGGCACCCGGCGGCGTCCGCCACCGATGATCCCCGCCTGGTCCGGCGTGATCCTGTCCCTGCGCGTGCGCAGGAACTCGGACACCTCCGCTCGACGATCCACACCGGCAACGCTAACGCCCTCCCACCACGTGCGGGGAGGACTGTCAGTGCCCCCACATGTGCCCTGGCCGCGAGGAGCGCCGGCATCCGGCGTAGAACGCGAGGCGGGTGATCGCCTCTTTCAGCTCGGTCTCGGTGGCGCCACTGCGACGGGTGTAGTCGAGGTGGAAGGCAGCCGCGGTTGTCATCGGGTCTCCTTCGTGGCGGGCAGGAACAGGGCCAGCACTGTGGTCAGCGCGAGCACACCGGCGGCCAGGAGCAGGCTGGTGTGCACGCCCCGCAGGAACGTGTCGGGGTTGGCGAGCAGGCCGCCGAACACGGCCACGGCGAGCGCGCCGCCGACCTGGCGGCTGGTGTTGAACATCCCGGACGCGACACCGGCCTGGTGGTGTGGAACGGCGTCGAGCAGCATCGCAGTGGCGGGTGGGGAGACGGCCGGGCCGGCGAGCCCGACCAGCATCATCAGGACGGCGATCAGCGATAGCGGCGCGGACGCCGGCAGGAGCCCGACCCCGGCCAGGCCCACGGTCATCAGGACCAGGCCGGTGACGATGAGTCTCTTGCGGCCGAATCGCTCACCCAGGCGCGCGGAGAACGGGGTCAGGACCAGCCCGACGAGCATCATCGGCATGAACACCACCCCGGTGTGCAGCGCGGACAGGCCATGGTGCTGTTGCAGGAGCAGGCTGATCACGAAGGGCAGGCCGAAGTAGCCGACCATGAACGCGAACCCGCTCGCAGCGGTGATCACCACAGTCCGGGACCGGAACAGCTCCAGCGGCAGCATCGGATGCGCCACCACCCGCTGCGATTGAACGAACCCGGCCGCCGCGAGGGCAGCGACGACGAACGCGACCATGACCGCGGGGTCGGTGAAGCCAGCCGTCCCGGCCCGGATCGCGCCGAAGGTAAGCGCGCCCATCGCCAGGACACCGGTGACCTGCCCGGTCGGGTCGAACGGCACCTGCCGCGCCGGCAACCGGCGGGTGCGGGCAAGCAGCAGGAGCGCGACCGCGCCCACGGGGAGGTTGACGAAGAAGATCAGCCGCCAGTCGAGCAGGGTGAGTATGCCGCCGAGCACCGGTCCGGAGGAGGAGGCGACCGCGCCGCCCATCGCCCAGACACCGACCGCCCGGCCACGGGTCCGCGCATCGGGGTAGGCATGGCGTATCAGCGCCATCGACGCCGGCATCATCGCCGCAGCCGCCGAGCCCTGCACGAACCGAGCCGCGACCAGCGCACCGATCGTCGGGGCCAGGCCGCACGCGGCCGAGGCAAGAACGAACACACCTACGCCCAGGCCGAACGCGCGGCGAGCACCGACCCGGTCGCTGAAGGACCCCGCCGAGAGCAGCAGCGCGGCGAACATCAGGGTGTAGCCGTCGACCACCCATTGCAGACCGGCCACGTCGCCGCCGAGATCGGCCCGGATCGTCGGCAAGGCGACGTTCACCACGACCGCGTCCAGGGTGACGACGAAGAACCCGAGCACTGCGGCGGCCAGTGCGGACTTCGCCTGACGATCGGCGATGTGCGCATCGGCTGGTGTCGTGGCCGTCGTCATCGCGGCCTGCGGCGGGGTGGTCGTGGTGGGCACGCATCCAGGAAAGCTCGCCCGACGCGAGCGTGGGGAGGTCGAGTGTGAGGGGGTACAGGCTCAACCTCCCTTACCGCTGGGCACCCTCGTAACGTGGGGAGCATGGCCGACAGCCCCGACAGCAACCGGACGGAGATCCGCGACTTCCTGGCGACCCGCCGTGCCAAGCTCACCCCCGGGCAGGTCGGCCTGCCCACCGGCAGCCGACGCCGCGTCCCCGGCCTGCGCCGCGAGGAAGTGGCTATCCTGGCCGGGGTCAGCCCCGAGTGGTACATCCGGTTGGAGAAGGGCCACATCACCGGCGTCTCCGACGAGGTCCTCGACGCTGTCGCCCGCGCGCTCCACCTCACCGACGTCGAGCGCGAGCACCTGTTCAACCTCGCCCGCGCCGCCCGACCGAGCCGCACCCCGCGCCGCCGGGCCAAGGCACAGGTCCCGGCCAGCGTGCAGCGGATCCTGGACTCGATGGTCGACACGGCCGCGTTCGTGCGCACCGGACGGCTGGACATCGTGGCCAGCAACGCCCTCGGCCGCGCCCTCTACGCGCCGGTGCTCGACCATCCTGCGCACCGTGCGAACATTGCCCGCTTCGACTTCCTCGATCCCCGCGCCGGCGACTACTACCCCGACTACGACGGAGCCCTCTCGGTTGCGGTGGCGCTGTTGCGCACCGAGGCCGGGCGCAACCCGTACGACCCGGAGCTGACCGCGCTGATCGGCGAGCTCGCCACTCGGAGCGAGGCGTTCCGTACTCGGTGGGGCGCTCACGACGTGCGCGCCCACCGCGGCGGCGTCAAGGTCTTCAACCATCCCGCGGTCGGCTACCTGGAGCTGACCTACGACTCGATGGAGCTCGCCGCCGCGCCGGGACTGATCCTCACCGCCTATACCGCCGAACCGGCGACCCCCTCGGCCGACAACCTGCGGCTGCTCGCGAGCTGGGCCGCCACCGAGCACACCGGCGCGGCCGAGCGCCGGGACCAGGACACCACCCGCGCTCACGACTGACCGACACGACGCCGACACTCTGCGTTGTCCGGCTCGTCATTCCCAATTGGAGGAAAACGTCATGGCTGACCATGGATTCGACCAGATCTTTCCACTCGGGGCCCCGAACGACGCCTACGCCCGGTACTTCGTCGGGCAGAGCTACAACGCCCCGCTGGCCGGCGGGAGCGTCCCCGTCGCCAACATCACGTTCGAGCCGGGCTGCCGCAACAACTGGCACATCCACCACGGCTCCGACGGCGGTGGCGACCAGGTCCTGATGTGCACCGCAGGATCCGGCTGGTATCAGGCCGTGGGCGAGGAGCCCGTCAACATGGAGCCAGGCACCGTGGTCCGCGTCCCTGCCGGAACCAAGCACTGGCACGGCGCAAAGGCCGACTCCTGGTTCAGCCATGTCGCCTTCATCACCCCGGGCCAGGGCGTGAGCAACGAGTGGCTCGAGCCGGTCACCGACGAGGCATACCGGCAGCTGCCGACCACGAACGGAGGGAACCCATGAGCGTCCTGGACGAGGCATACACCCTGTCGAACGGTGTCGAGATCCCCAAGCTGGGACTTGGCACCTGGTTCATCGACGACGACAAGGCCGCCGACGCTGTTCGAGCAGCCGTCGAGATCGGGTACCGCAACATCGACACCGCGCAGGCCTACGGCAACGAACGGGGCGTCGGCGAAGGAGTCCGCACCAGCGGCCTTCGCCGTGACGAGCTGTTCGTGTCCACCAAGCTGGCCGCAGAGATCAAGGACTACGACGATGCGCTTGCCGCAATCGACGGGTCGCTGGCCACGCTCGGGCTCGAGTACGTCGATCTGATGCTGATCCATAGCCCCCAGCCCTGGGACGACTTCCGTGGTGGCGACTACGCCGACGGCAACCGACAGGCCTGGCGCGCTCTGGAGAACGCTGAGCAATCCGGACGTCCGCGCGATGGCCGACAGGTACGGCGTGTCCGTGCCGCAGCTATGCATCGGCTACACCCTGCAGCTGGGCACCGTGTCGCTACCGAAGACGGCCAACCCCGAACACATGCGCTCCAATGCCGATCTGGACTTCGTCATCTCGGAGGCGGACCTGACCACGCTGCGCGACCTGCGCGACGTGGACTACGGAGAGCACAGCGTGTTCCTCGTGTACAGCGGGACATAGGAGCGTCCGCGTCGAGAGCCCCGCCATCGGCGGGCGCGACCCGTGCCTCGGTTCGCCGCTCAAGTTCGGCCTGGGCAGGCTCACGGACCCGACGACAGTCGAAGGAGAGCCGAGCCACAAGAGCTCTGGCATGATTCGTCATCAGCTATGCTTACGTGTATACGGTTCATCCCCAATGGGGAGGTGACAGCAATGTCGACGTTGAGACCAGGCACGGCTGAGCGGGCCGGCCTGTCCCGCAGCGGGCTGTATCGTGCGGCGCGCGAGGGGCGGCTGGAGCGGGTCGCGCGGGGTATCTACCTGCCGGCGGATGCTCCGGCGGCGGACTGGGACTGGGTCGAGGCGGCGACCCGTCGCCCGGATGCGACGATCTGCTTGGCGTCGGCGCTCGCCCATCATGATCTGACCGATGCGATCCCGGCAGCGCTGGATGTCGCGATCCCGCGCGGGTCGCGTACACCGGCGAGCACGGGTGCGATCGCGTGGCATCAGCTCGACCGGGCCACGTTCGACATCGGCCGGGGGGAGATCCCGATTCCGGGCACGGATCAGCTGATCGGGATCTACTCGCCCGAACGCTC
>JBDIAL010000073.1:0-14760 GCA_039812405.1 Nostocoides sp. | reverse complement strand
CCGGTCACCCTCCACTACCTCGTCTTCTGGCCGCTGGACCAGTGGCAGGTCGACGTCGAGGTCTACCGGATGGCGGGCCAGTCCATCATCATCGGCCGGCCGATCTACGACGCGATGACCGAGGCGCCCCAGCTGCTGCCGTTCACCTACCCGCCGTTCGCGGCCGTCCTCGCCGTCCCGCTCGCGCTCATCCCGTTCGGGGCGGTCGGCTGGCTCTGGACGGCGCTGCAGCTCGTCGCGACGACGGCCGTCGTCTGGTATGCGGGGTGGCGGCTCCTGCATCGGGTGGACCCCTGGTGGCGGCCCGTCGTGCTCGGGCTGCTCACCGTGCCGATGCTGTGGATCCAGCCGGTGTCGGACGGGATCCGGTTCGGGCAGGTCAACGCCTTCATCGTCCTCGCCTGCCTCATGGACCTGCGCCGGCCGCGGGCCCGTCTCGCGCAGTGGATCCCCCCGGGGGTCCTCGTCGGCCTCACGACGGCGATCAAGCTCGTGCCGGGGGTCTTCATCGTCCACTACGTCGTGAACCGGCGCTGGCGCGAGGCCGCCCATGCCGTGGGGGCGGCGGCCCTCGTGACGGTGCTCACCTGGCTCGTCATGCCGGAGAACTCCTTCGCCTTCTGGGGCGGCGCGCTGTCCGACCCGGCCCGGCTCGGCCCGAACCGCGGCACCTCGAACCAGAGCATCCACGGCGTCCTGCTCCGGATCGGCCCGCAGGGCGCGGCCGGCACCGCCCTCTGGCTCGGGCTCTGCGCCGTCGTCGCGGTCCTCGGCTTCCGGCTGGCCCGCCGGATGTGGCTCCAGGACGACTCGATCGGCGAGGTCGCCGTCCTCGGGCTGCTCGCCGTCCTCCTCTCGCCCGTCGCCTGGATCCACCACCTGCACTGGCTCGTCGTCGCCGTCTTCGCCCTCCTCGGACCCGACCCGCTGCGCGACCGGCGCCGGCTGTGGTCAGCCGTCGTCGTCACCGTGTGGTTCACCTGCCGCCTGGAGTGGTGGGGCGTGTCGTGGATTGCTGCCCCGATCCACCCGGTGTGGGTCGGCCGGGTCCTGCAGAACAGCGGCTGCGTCGGCGCGCTCGTCACGCTCGCCCTCCTCGCGTGGGTGACGAGCCCCCGCGCGGTGCCGGACGGCGAGGGGTCCGCGGACCTCGGGTCAGATGACGCCGGTGATCTCGAGCGCGGTGACGGCGGCGAGCAGGAGGCAGACGATGCCGCCGGTGCGCCGGATCGTCGCGAGGGGTATGCGGGTGAGCAGCACCCGGCCGAGCAGCGCGGCCAGTCCTGACACGGCGGCGAGCGCGAGGAAGGAGCCGAGGAACACCGACAGCGGGTCGTGGTAGCGCAGCACGAGGGTCGCGGTGAGGATCTGCGACAGGTCTCCCCACTCGGCGAGGAAGAGGATCCCGAAGGAGGCGACGACGACGTGCCAGCCCTTCGCCACGCGGGACCCGGCCTTCGCCCCGAACTCCTCCTCGGCCTCCGCCTCCTCCTCCGTCGCGTGCCGGGCGCCGCGCAGCAGGATGATCCCGCCGAGGAGGAACATGAGCGCGGCGAAGACCTCGACGGGCCGGTGGGGCAGCCGGGTGAGCAGGCCGCCGAGCGTCACGGCGACGAGGGTCTGGACGAGGAAGGCGAGGCACACCCCCACCCAGACGAGCAGCGGACGCCAGCGCGTCGACATGACGAGCGTCGCGACGAAGGTCTTGTCGGGCAGCTCGATGACGAAGATGGAGCCGAAGGCCACGGCGGCCGTGACGAGGTCGAAGGTCATCGCGTCGGTCCGGTCATGGTGCCGCCAGCCTAACGACGCGCGCCTCATAGGCTGCACCCATGACCGGATCACGAGCGGCATGAGCCCCGTCGGACGCTACGGGTTCTTCGGGCCGGCGGGGACCTTCACCGAGATGGCCCTCCAGGCGTGGGCTCCGGCCGCGGACGCGCCGTGGACGGCATACGCCTCCGTGCCGGCGACCCTCGCCGCCGTGCGCGCGGGCGAGGTCGACGCGGCGATGGTGCCCATCGAGAACTCCGTCGAGGGGGGTGTCACCGCGACCCTCGACGCGCTCGCGACCGACCCGCCGCTCGTCGTCGTCGGCGAGGTGCTCGTGCCGATCACCTTCGTCCTCGCCGCCCCCGCGGGCGTGTCCCTCGCCGACATCGAGCGGGTCGGCACCCACTCCCACGCATGGGCCCAGGTTCGCGGCTGGATGCACGCGAACCTGCCGCACGCCGCCTACGTCCCCACCCTGTCGACCGCGTCGGCGCCGGCGACGCTCGCGGCCGAGGGCACCGCCCTCTTCGACGCCGCCGTCTGCGCCCCGATCGCCGCGAGCGACAACGGCCTCACCGTCCTCGCCGAGGACATCGGCGACATCCGCAACGCGGTGACCCGGTTCGTCCTCGTCGCCCGTCCCGGCGGGCTGCCCGCACCGACGGGTGCCGACAAGACGACCGTCGTCCTCTACCAGCGCAGCGACCACGCCGGTGGGCTGCTCGAGCTGCTCGAGCAGTTCGCCACGCGGGGCATCAACATGACCCGCCTGGAGTCGCGGCCGACGAAGGACTCGATGGGCAGCTACTGCTTCTCCATCGACTGCGAGGGACACATCCTCGACGAGCGCGTCGGTGAGGCGCTCATGGGGCTGAAGCGGGTGTGCGCCGACGTCCGGTTCCTCGGGTCCTACCCCCGGGCCGACGCCCAGCCGGCCGCCGTCGCCCCGCTCACCGCCGACGCGGACTTCGCCGCCGCCCGGGCCTGGCTCGCGACCCAGCGGGCCGGCTCCCGCTAGCCGGGCCGGCCCCCGGTGGTGGGACTGGCGTCTTGCGGGGGTCTCCGGATGCCTCGATCCGGATACCTCGACTCGGCCCAACCCTCCGTCGGTCGAGGTATGTCAGGACCATCGCGGGGGCATCGGATACCTCGACTCAGCGCAACCCTCCGCGGGTCGAGGTATGTCAGGACCATCGCGGGGGCATCGGATACCTCGACCCGCTGGCTAGGGGTGCTCGTCCTCGAACTCGTGCTCGCTGATCCAGGCGTCGACCTCGTCCCAGTGCTCCTCGAGCCAGGTGGCGATCTCGGCCTCGCCGGTCGGGAGCTCGGACGCGTCGTAGGTCCAGGTCCGGACGAGGAACGGCACCTGGAACGGGATCGCCTCGTAGATGTCCTTGGGCTTGGTCAGCCGGCCGAGCCCGGCGTGGGCGATGATCATGACGTCGGCGTCGGGGCGGGCCTCGACGGTCTGGACGAACCCCTTCGTCTTGACGGGCAGCACGCTGCGCAGCCGCTCGGCCCGCCGCAGCCGGCGCACCGAGCCGGCCGCGCGGAGCCGGTCGATGATCTTCTGGCGCCGGGCGAGGGACCAGTTCTGCCCCTCGGGGAAGAGGATGAGCACGTCGTTCGGCTCGAGGCTCTCGGCGAGGTCGACGACGCCCTGGGCCCGGTCGTGGCCCGGGCGCGAGGTGGTGGGGACGAAGAACGAGTGCAGCTCGGTGAGGATCGTGTCGAAGCCGGGGTCCCAGCGGAGCGCCTCCGCGAGGACGACGCGCGGCAGCCGGCCGGCTCGGGAGGCGAACTGCCACGCGATGGCGATCGAGTCCAGCGGCCCGGCGTGCCGGGCGAACGCGAGCAGCGGCGCACCGTCGCGACCCAGCTGGACCGGCCCGTCGAAGCGCACCTCGAACCCGAGCAGCAGCCGCGCGGGCGCCATCATCCGGTCCAGGGTCCGCACGAGGAGCCGCTCGTGGTCCTCGCGCCAGGTGGGGCTGTCCTTGCGCGGGGAGGCGAGCCACAGCCGCCAGCAGCCGACGAGGAGCGCGAGGTCCGACCAGAGGAACAGGACCCCCATGAGCGTGACCCGCAGCAGCCGCGCCCGGCGGTCGACGAACGCCAGGACCGAGCCGGCGACGAGCACCGGCACGGCGCACGCCGTGAGGGCCAGGACGACGATCGGCCACACGACGTGCATGCAGCGGCGGGCCCAGAGCGGCGGCGGGGGGAAGGACGCGGCGCCCATCTATGACTCCTCGGGGGTGGGGGGCGGCAGGTGAGCGGAGGCGGGAGGCGGCAGGTGCGCCGGACCGGGGTCCGGCGGGTGGGCGGGGCCCTGGTCGGGCCAGGGCGTCACGAGAGCGTCGAGGTATGCCGTCGAGGCGGCATACGCCTGCTCCATCCGCTCCTCCATCCGGGAGGACCGGCCGTAGCCGAGGGAGACGTTGGGACTGCTCGGGGCGCCGCTCGGCAGGAGGTGGAGGTCGATGTGCTCCGGCACCGCGGCCATCTCCGCGACGAACCGGTGCCGCCGGGAGATCTCGAAGGCGACCGTCGCGACCTCCCAGGGACGCGTCGGTGGGGTGAGCGGCTGCTCCACCCGGCCGACCTGGAGGACGTAGACCGACGTCGCCCCGAGCTCGAGCGCCCGGCCGACGGGGATGGAGTGGACGAGGCCGCCGTCGAGGTAGTGCGTCCCCTCGATCTCGACGGGCGGGAAGAGCCCGGGGACCGAGCAGGACGCGACGACGGCGTCGGTGACGGGGCCCTCGGTGAACCAGCGCTCGGTGGCCCCCTCGATGGAGGCCGCGACGCACTGGAAGACCACCTCGAGCTCCTCGATCCGCTCGACCGGCAGGTAGCGGTCGATGATCGCCCGGAGCGGCGCGTTGGACATCAGGTGGGTGCGGAACCGCGCGACCCGCGCGGCCTGGCGCATCGGGCTCTCGGTGAACAGGCCCTCCCGGGCGACGGCCCGCCACACCTCGGCGAGCCGGCGCGCGCCCTCGACGCTCGGGTCCGCCGCGACGAAGACCCCGTTGAGGGCGCCGATGCTCGTCCCGACGACGAGGTCGGGCCGGATGCCGTGCTCGGCGAGGGCCCGCACCATGCCGACCTCGGTCGTCCCGAGGACGCCGCCGCCGCCGAGGACGTATGCCGTGCGCGGGGTGGACATGCCCGCAGCGTATGCCGTCGGGCCGCGACGGCCTACGCGGACTCGGGCCCACCGGACCCGCGCCCGGAGCTCAGGCGAACAGCTGCTCGCCGATGTAGTGACCCGTCGCCGGCGTGGGAGGCACGGCGAAGAGGCCGGACCCGACGTGCGAGATGTACTCGTTGAGCAGGTCGGAGGCACCGAGCCGCTGCTGGATCCGGATGAAGTGGCGCGGGTCGTTGAGGTAGGCGATGAACAGCAGTCCGGCGTCGAGCTGGCCGAACTGGTTGATGCCGTCGGTGTAGTTGTAGCCGCGCCGCAGGAACCGGACGCCGTCGTTGTTCTCGTGGGCGGCGAGGGCGATGTGGGCGCGGGGGTCGATGACGGGGGAGCCGTCCTTGGTGGCGGTGAAGCGCGGCGTGTCCATCTCCGCGGTCCCGGTGAGGGGGGCGCCGACGAGCTTGGTCCGGCCGAAGACCTGCTCCTGGTCGCTCACCCGGTCGGCGTCCCAGATCTCGATGTCCATCTCGATCTTGCGGACGACCTGGTAGGTGCCGCCGGTCATCCAGTCGGCGTCCTTGAGCCAGACGTACTGGTCGAACTCGGCGGGCTCCTTGATGTTGCGGGTGCCGTCCTTGAAGCCCATGAGGTTGCGCGGCGTCTGCTGTCCCGACCCGGCCGACGCGCGGCCGAACCCGATGACGGTCCACCGGGTCTGGACGGTGTCGCGGGCCATCCGGGCGAGGTTGCGGACGGCGTGGTAGGTGACCTGGGGGTCGTCGGAGCAGGCCTGGAGCGACAGGTCGCCGCCGCTCCGCGCCGCGACGAGGCTGTCGCTCGGCAGATGCGGCAGCGCGGTGAGGAGCGCGGGCTTCCGCGCCGCGAGGCCGAAGCGCTTGTCGAACAGGTCCGGCCCGAGCCCGACGGTCACGGTGAGGCCGGCCGGGTCGAGCCCCGTCGCCTCGCCGGTGTCCTGGCCGATGCCGTCGACCCGGGTCGGCTGGACCTGGCCGATCGGCTTGCCCGCCATGAGCGTCGAGATCGCGGCGGTCCACCGGGCGAGCAGGACCTGCAGGTCGGTCGCGGTGGACCCCGCGGCCATGTCGAAGGTCATGACGATGCAGTGCCGCTGCGGCTGGGTCTGGATGCCCGGGGGGTGGGCCTGGTCGTAGAACGGGTAGCTCCGGGTGAGGGTGACGACGTCGGCGTCCGAGACGGCGGCGGAGCCGTCGCCGGAGCGGCCCGCCGAGAGCCCCCAGGCCGTGCCACCGGCCGCCAGGGCGCCGACGGCGGCCCCGCCGACAGCGCCCTGGACGAACCGTCGGCGGGGGACGCCGTCGGGCGTGCCCCCGGTGGTCACTGCGCGGTCGCCACCTTCTGGGCGATCTGCGACAGCGGGTCCTGCAGCGCCTGCACGGTCTTGGACAGCGATGCGGCGTCCTTGGCCCGCAGGGCGGGCGTCCACAGCTTGTAGCCGCCGGGCTGCGAGGGGTCCTTGTAGGTCTCGAGGGCCGCGGTGACGTTGTCGAACTGCTTGGCGACGGTGCTCGTGAGGGTCGGGTCGATCTTCTCCAGCCCCGGCTTGAGGAAGGCGAAGGCCTGCTCGGCCCCCTCGACGTTGGCCGCGAAGTCGACGAGGTCGAGGTGGCTGTAGAGCTCCTCCTCGCCCTTGATCTTGTTGGACTGGACCTCCTCGAGGAGGCCGGCCGCGCCGTTGGCGAGGTCCTCCGGCTTGTAGGTCAGCGTCTTGGAGACGGTCGCGAGCGTCTTGGTGTTGGCCTGCAGCTCGGCTGCGTACTTCTTCGTCTGGGCGGTGATCGCGCCGTTCTTGTAGAGGTCGCGCTCGACGGCGTGGAAGCCGTGCCAGCCGACGGCCGGGTCGAGGTTGGAGGCCCGCATGTCGATGAGGTAGTCGAGGTTGCCCTTGTTGTCGGTCGCCTTGTAGCCGGGCTTGACGAAGCCCTCGACCGCCGACTCGGCCTTCTCGTAGAAGGGCCGGGCGAGGGCATACTGCTTCTTCGCCTCGGCGAGGTTGCCGCTGTCGACGGCGGACGAGAGGTTGTCGACCGCGGTCTGCATGTCGGAGAGCGTCTGGGCGATGTAGGCGGCGTACTGCGTGGTCCCGTCGGCGAGGAGCGCGGCGGCGTCGCCCGTCGGGGTCGCGGCGGCGGCGCCCGTCACCGTGAAGGTCTGGGTGTCGGTCGACGCCCCGGGGCAGTAGAGCTCGTAGCTGCCTCCGCCGAGGGTGACGGTGAAGCTGACGGCCGCGAGGCCCGGGGCGAGGTTCTCCTTCTCCCCGAGGATGCGCTGGTCGCTGATCAGCTCGACCTCGGTGATGGACGCGGCGTCCTTGTTCGTCACCGTGAAGGTGACCGGGCCGGCCGCGGCCTTGGTGTGGTCGAGCTGGCACGCGTCGCCGCCGCCGGCCTGGGTGAGGGTGACCTTGACCTGGGCCGCCCCGTTGCTGACCGGGGCGACGTCGGCGGCCGCCGTGGCCGACGCGCCGTCGGACCCGGAGTCGCCGCCGGAGGACCCGCAGGCCGCGAGGGTGAGCAGGGTGAGGCCGGCGACGGCGGTCGTCGCGAGACGGCGGGCGGGTCGCGGGACGGAGGGTCGGCGAAGGGTGGGACTAACCGGCATGGGCGTTGCTCCTAGGATTCGTGCGGTTCGAGGATCCCCTGTCCTCGACGGGTGTGCTGGGGGAGGGGGTCAGGGCCCGCCGGCGCCGCTGCGCCGTGACGAGCAGGACGGCTGCGGTGAGCAGGAGGAGGATCGGGACGAGGCGTCCCCAGAACCGGGCCTCGGTCCGGTCGTTGTCCCACGCGCGCGCCGCGTGGGCGGTCGCGTCGACGTGTCCGGGCTCGACGGCCCAGCTCACCGGGACCGCACCCGCCCCGCCGGGCAGGGTCGCGCCGTCCGACACGCGGAGGGTGCGCGAGGTGGGCAGCCCACCCCCGGTGAGGGTGAGGACGAGGGTATGCCGCGACGTCGCGTCGAGCAGGACGCCCGCCACCGACCAGGCCTCGAGCGCTCCCGCGCCGGACCACGCGGCCGCATACGGGCCCGGGGACTGGTTCACGTCGATGCCGACGGGCACCCGGCCGCCGTTGAGCGTCACGAGCTCGTCGAGGGACATCCGGGTCGGCAGGCCGGCCGTCGCGTCGTGCGGTGACCCGACGAGGTGCTGGGCCGAGGTGCCGTCGTGGACCTGCTCGCCGGCCGGGCTCAGGGCATACCGCGTCGTCGTGCCGCCGACCGTCGTCCCGAGCATCGTGCCGGAGAGCCGCGCCGTGCCCACGGCGGACCCCGAGGCGTCGACGAGCGGGGCGGTCCCGGTCGCCTCGAGGACGGGGGGGCGGACGAGGACGGCGAGGAGGGCCGCGGCGACGACCGCGCCGAGCGCGACGCCCTGCTTGATCCGGATGCTCGCCACCGGCCCGGGCCGCTTCGTCGGGGGCCAGAGGACGATGAGCAGCATCGGCACGACGTAGCACAGCCAGCCGACGACCTCGACGAGCCGCGGGTCGGCGGGGATGCCGAAGACGCCGGTGAACAGGGCCCCGCGCAGCGACCCGACGGGGGCGAACCACGACAGGTCGACGGTGCGCTGCTGCCCGGCGTTGAGCCAGCCCGCCTCGTGGGCCGTGCGGAGCGCGGTGACGACGAGGCCCGCGGCGACGAGGACGAGGAAGATGCCCGTCGCGCGGAAGAACTTGGACAGGTTGATGCGCACCCCGCCCCGGTAGATGCCGATCCCGAGGCCGACGGCGACGAGGATGCCGAGGACGGCGCCCGTCGCGGCGGCCGCCGCGTTGGTCGAGGCCTGGAAGGTCGCGAGGAGGAAGACGGCGGTCTCGAAGCCCTCCTTGAGGACTGCGAGGAAGGCCATGAGCACGAGCGCTCGCGACGTGCCGTCCCCGAGCGCCTCCTGCGCCGAGGCCTCCAGCTCCCGCTTCAGGCCCCGGGAGTGGGTGCTCATCCACAGGATCATCCCGGTGACGAAGAAGACGGCGACGGCCCCGATGACCGTCTCCATCCCCTCCTGTGCGGCCTGGGGCAGCGCCTCCTCGACGAGGGCGAGGGTGATGCCGACGGCGAGGCTCAGCAGGATCGCGGTGGCGACCCCGACCCACATCGGGGTGAGCCGACGGCCGTTCTTGGTGAGGAAGGCCGCGACGATGCCGACGATCAGGGCGGCCTCGAGGCCCTCCCGGAGACCGATGATGAACGTTGCGAGCACGAGTGACGACCAATCTCGAACCGGCCCGCGAGACGCGGGCAACCAGAGGTTAGGCTAACCTGACCCGCCCGCGACACGAAAGATGGGGGCCCCGCCCACTGGCGCGACGCACTCAGGTACGCAAGGCTGCTCGCCATGAGCGCACCCGTGACCGTGGTCCTGTTCGGCGCCACCGGAGACCTGTCCAAGCGCAAGCTGCTCCCCGGCCTGCTGCACCTCTACTCCTCCAACCTGCTCGACGACATGCGGGTCGTCGGCACCTCCCTCGACGACCTCTCCCCCGACCAGTTCCGGAAGCTGGCCCGTGAGGCGATCTCGGAGTTCAGCACGCGCGAGCTGCCCCAGGACGTCGTCGACGCGTTCGTCGCCGACCTCGACTACGTCCCCGGCGCGGCCGGCCCGGAGGCCCTGGGTGAGGCCGTGCACCAGGCCGAGGAGAGCCTGGGGGAGGGCCCGCGGCTGCGCCTGCACTACCTGTCCGTCCCCCCGAAGGCCGCGCTCTCCGCCGTGGCCACGATCAGGGACGCCGGTCTCGTCGAGGGCAGCCGGATCATCATGGAGAAGCCCTTCGGCACCGACTTCGCCTCGGCCGTCGCCCTCAACGCCCAGCTCCACGAGGTGTTCAACGAGGACCAGATCTTCCGCATCGACCACTTCCTCGGCAAGGAGGCGGCGCAGAACATCCTCGCCTTCCGGTTCGCCAACGGGCTCTTCGAGCCGATCTGGCACCGCAACTACATCGACCACGTGCAGATCGACGTCCCGGAGACCCTCGGCCTGTCCCAGCGCGGCGACTTCTACGAGGGCACCGGCGCCTACCGCGACATGGTCGTGACGCACCTGTTCCAGATCCTCGGGTTCACCGCGATGGAGCCCCCGACCTCCCTCGAGCCGCGGGCGATCAGCCGGGAGAAGAACAAGGTCTTCCGCTCGATGCAGCCGATCCAGCCGCACGACGTCGTCCGGGGGCAGTACATCGGCTACAAGGAGGAGCCCGGCGTCCGGTCCGACTCCGAGACCGAGACGTTCATCGCGCTGCGCTGCTACATCGACAACTGGCGCTGGGCGGGGGTGCCCTTCTACCTGCGCACCGGCAAGCGGCTCGCCGAGGGGGCCCGCATCATCTCCATCGCCTTCCGCGAGCCGCCGCTGTCGATGTTCCCGCCCGGGTCGGGGGTCGGCGACAACGGGCCGGACCACCTCACCTTCGACCTCGCCGACAAGGCGCGGATGTCGCTGTCCTTCTACGGCAAGCGGCCCGGTCCCGGGTTCAAGCTCGACAAGCTGTCGATGCAGTTCGCCATGCAGGAGACCGACTGGGACGGCGCGGTGCTCGAGGCATACGAGCGGCTCATCTACGACGCCGCCCGCGGCGACCGGACCCTCTTCAACTCGGCCGAGGGCATCGAGCGGCTCTGGGAGATCTCCCAGCCCCTGCTCGACAACCCGCCGACGCCGCGGCCCTACAAGCCGGGCTCCTGGGGACCCAACCAGATCCACCAGCTCGTCGCGCCGTTCGCGTGGCGGCTGCCCTTCGAGCGCCCCTGGCGCGAGAAGCGGTTCTGACCCGCCCGCTCACCCGGGCGTGGTGTAGCCGACGGGGACCCGGACCGTCAGGGCCCCCGGCCAGATCTCGGTCGTCATCGAGGTGGCCGGGCCGAGGACGTCGCCGTCGATCTGGAGCGCCTCGGGCCGTGAGGGCCGGACGACGAACCGGGTCGCCGTATGCCGGTGCACCCGCGTCCCCGACGTCCCCTTGCGGCCGAGGACCCGGGCGGCGACGGCGACCCAGCCGGCGACGGTGCCGGGCGAGATGAGGATGGAGTCGAGCATGCCGTCGTCGATCCGGGCGTCGGGCATGAGGTCGATCCCGCCCATGAGGCGCCCGCAGTTGCCGACGACGACGGTCCGGGTCCGCCCGTCGTAGACGACGGTGCCCTCCGGGCCGGCGCTCACCGTCACGTGGAACCGGTCGCCGCGCAGGTTGCGGGCCCCGCTCACGAGGTAGGCCGGCCAGCCGACCCGGGCCTTGAGGTCGTCGTCCGTCGCCGCCATGATCGTCGCGTCGAACCCGAGCCCGGCCATGACGACGAAGACCCGGTCGATCGGCGGGGCGTCGTCGGGGCACTCGGCATGGAGCCGGCCGACGTCGACCCGCTTGTTCTGGCCCCCGAGGGCGACGGCGACGGCCGACTCGAGGTCGGCGAGCGGGAGCCCCATCGTCCGGGCGAGCAGGTTGCCCGTGCCGCTCGGCAGCAGCCCGAGGGGGGTGCGGGTCCCGGCGAGCGCCTCGGCGACCGCGCGGACCGTGCCGTCGCCGCCGAGGGCGCACACGACGTCGGCTCCGGCCTCGACCGCGCCGCGGGCCTGCCCCGTGCCGGGGTCCTCGACCGTCGTGTGGTGGAAGGCCGGCTCGGCCCACCCCTGGGCGAGACAGCTCGCCGTGAGCCGCCGCTGGAGGTCGTCGAGGTCGGAGAACTTCGTCGGGTTGACGACGAACGCCGCCTGCCGGAGGGGGCGGCCCAGACGCGCCTCCTCCGGTCGGAACTCGTCTCGGCCGGGTCGCTGCCGGAAGGCGGCGCTCCGCTCGACCCGCACCCGCCAGGCGAGGACGACGAAGGCGACGAGCAGCACGGTGACGACGACGACACCGACCACGAGGATCGGGCTCTCCCACACGAGCCAGGACGTTACTGCACGTCATGGGGCAGGCTGGGGGGCGTGAACAGCCACCGAGACGTCGAGCCGGACACCAAGGACTGGACCTGGACGGTCACGCGACGCTGTCCGGACTGCGGGTTCGCCGCCGGCGAGGTGGCCGGGAACGAGATTGCGGACCGCGTCCGCCGGCTCACCGCGCCCTGGCCCGCGGTCCTCGCCCGCCCCGACGTCGCGCAGCGGCCGCGCCCCGGCGTGTGGTCGCCGCTGGAGTACGCCTGCCACGTCCGCGACGTGTGCGACGTCTTCGGGGCCCGCCTCCGGCTGCTCCTCGAGGAGGACGTGCCGACCTTCGCCGACTGGGACCAGGACGCCGCGGCCCTCGCGAAGGGCTACGCCACGAGCGCGCCCGAGCCGGTGGCCCGCGAGCTGGCGATCGCGGCCGGCGGGCTGTCCGAGGGGTATGCCGAGGTGACCGACTCGCAGTGGGCGCGCCACGGCATCCGGTCCAACGGGTCGCCGTTCACCGTCCTCACCCTCGGCCAGTACTGCCTCCACGACCTCGCCCACCACCTGTGGGACGTCGGCTGGGACGTCGGCGCCGCCTGAGCCCGCTGCCCGCCGCGGTGCCTCGCGGCGCGGCCCGTAGGGTTGGGCCGTGATCGACATCAGGTTGCTGCGGGACGAGCCGGACGTCGTCCGGGCCTCGCAGCGCGCCCGGGGCGAGGACGACGGCATCGTCGACGAGGTGCTGGCCGCGGAGGAGCAGCGGCGGGCCTCCCTCACGGCATACGAGCAGCTGCGCGCCGAGCAGAAGGCCCTCGGCAAGCAGGTCGCGCGGGCGACGGGCGAGGAGCGGTCGGCCCTGCTCACCCGCACCAGGGAGCTGTCGCAGCGGGTCAAGGACCTCGACGCGACGGCCGCGACGGCTCAGGAGCGGTTCGACGACCTCGTCCGCCGCATCGGCAACGTCGTCGAGCCCGGCGTCCCGAGCGGCGGCGAGGACGACTTCGTCGTGCGCGAGCACGTCGGCACCCCGCGCGACTTCGCCGCCGAGGGCTTCGCCCCGCTGGACCACCTCGACCTCGCCGAGGGTCTCGACGCCGTCGACATGGCGCGCGGGGCGAAGGTGGCCGGCGCCCGCTTCTACTTCCTCAAGGGGGTCGGCGCGCGGCTCGAGATGGCGCTCCTCGCCGTGGCCATGGAGCAGGCCGTCGGCGCGGGCTTCGTCCCGATGGTCACCCCGACCCTCGTCACGCCCCAGGTCATGGCCGGCGCCGGGTTCCTCGACGCGCACGCCGACGAGGTCTACCACCTGCCCGCCGACGACCTCTACCTCACCGGCACCTCCGAGGTGGCCCTCGCCGGCTACCACGCCGGCGAGATCGTCGACCTGTCCCGGGGGCCGCTGCGGTATGCCGGGTCCTCCACCTGCTACCGCCGCGAGGCGGGGTCCTACGGCAAGGACACCCGGGGCATCATCCGGGTCCACCAGTTCAACAAGATCGAGATGTTCGTCTACTGCGACCCGGCCGACGCCGCGGCCGAGCACGAGCGGCTGCTCGCCTGGGAGCGGGAGATGCTCGCCCGGATCGAGGTGCCCTACCGCGTCATCGACACCGCGGCCGGCGACCTCGGCTCCTCGGCGGCCCGCAAGTTCGACTGCGAGGCCTGGATCCCCACGCAGGGGCGCTACCGCGAGCTCACCTCGACGTCCAACTGCACGACCTTCCAGGCCCGTCGGCTCGGCACCCGGTTCCGCACCGCCGAGGGTGCCGGCCCGCAGGTCGCGGCGACCCTCAACGGGACGCTCGCGACGACCCGGTGGCTCGTCGCCATCCTCGAGAACCACCAGCAGGCCGACGGGTCGGTCGTCGTGCCCGAGGCCCTGCGGCCGCATCTCGGCCTGGAGGTCCTCACACCGGCCTGACAGGTGCCGGAGGTAGGCTGTCGGTCGTCGACGCCGACGGGGCGGCCTGTCGGATGAGTCACAGTTCCCACGGATCTGGCATCGTCGGCGCCCTGCTCGACGTCGGTACCTGAGACCGTGACCGACGACCCGAGAACACCGCATACCCCGTGCCTACGCAACCGGACACCCGACCGAGACCTACCGCCAGCCCCTCCATGACACAACCCACGCCCTCGTCCCGCTCCACCGAGCCCCCGGAGGACGAGGACCAGCCCCAGGGTCGCCTCGGCCTCTCGATGACCCAGGTCATCGGCGGCTCCCTCGCCGCCGTGACGGCCGCCTTCCTCGGCTCCCGCCTCGGCGTCGCCGGGACCCTCATCGGCACCGCCATCGCCAGCGTCGTCTCCGCGGTCGGCGCCGCCGTCTACACCGAGTCGCTGCGCCGCGCGCGGGTCGCCCTCAAGACCGCCAAGGTGCCGGGCCTGACCCACGCCGACGACGCGCCCGCGACGCCGGGCGACGCGCCGACCACGGCCGAGCCGCTCCCCGAGCTCGGAGACCTCGGTGACACCGCCGCCACCCGGCCGCTGCGGACCACCGCGACGGGAGACGGCTCGATCACCGTCCAGACCCGCGGCCCGATCCGCCTCAACCTCAAGCGGATCCTCGTCACGACGGTGGCCATCTTCGTCCTCGCCGCGGTCGCCGTCACCGGCATCGAGCTCGTCAAGGGCTCGGCCCTCGACGGCCGGTCCGGCACGACGATCTCGCAGATCGGCGGCTCGTCCTCGCAGGAGACGACCCCGGCACCGACCGACTCCTCGACGTCCTCGACCCCCAGCGCGACGCAGACGACGACCGACGAGCCGACGGTGTCCGAGTCCAGCCCCTCGGCGAACCCGACGACGGGCGACTCCTTCGGCCCCACCGAGAGCGAGTCGCCGAGCAGCTCCTCGCACGACTCCCACGACGCGGGCTCGACGCCGTCCCCCACGTCCTCCGCCGGCGGCACCCAGCCGCCCG
>JBDIAL010000072.1:0-14873 GCA_039812405.1 Nostocoides sp. | reverse complement strand
CTCTCAACGGGCTGGGGAGATGCTGGGGGCCTCAAGTCTCACCCCAGCGGTCGACAGACTGCCGACGAGAAGCCTGTGCGGCTCCCCTTGCGGAGAGTGAACGATGCCTCCACGGGGTATGCGAACGGGGCTCTGGCCAGCGTTTCCGCTGGTCAGAGCCCCGTACGGCGCGCTGGTGGCGGGTGAAGGATTCGAACCTTCGTAGCTTTCGCGACGGATTTACAGTCCGCTCCCATTGGCCGCTCGGGCAACCCGCCAGGGTGCGCGCTGGCAAGGATAGCAACCGGCGGCCCCGGTTCCGAATCGGTTCCGGTCCGGCCGTCCACGGCCGCGATCAGGTCTCTGGGACAGTCGGTGACCAGGTCGAAGAGCCGGATCCGTCCCGACCGGTCTCACCCTGACGTCGTCGGGCTCGACCAGGTCGGTGGGCTATGTGGTCGGCGGGTCCGAGGTCGCGCCCCGCGCTCACTCGTGACGAGAGTCGGGCGATCCCACCGTCGAGGGCAGGGTCGCGTAGGCGGCGACGAGCGACGGGCCGTACCACGTGAGCAGCCGTCCGCTCACCAGCGACGTGGGTGTCGCGAACGCCTCCGGCCCGTCGGTGGGGGAGAAGGCATACGGCTCGTCGGGGAGGAGGACGACGTCGGCGCCGGCGGCGTCGATGGAGGCGAGCGACACGTGCGGGTACCGCTCGGCGTGCGAGCCGAAGACGTTGCGCCACCCCAGCCGCCGCATGAGGTCGCCGGTGAAGGTGCGCGACCCGACGACCATCCACGGGTCTCGCCAGACGGGCACGGCGACGGCGGCCGTCTCCGGCGCCGGCGGGCCCGACCACAGCCCCCGGGCCTCCTCCAGCCAGGCCGGACGCGGCCACGACAGGACGTCGTCGAAGAGCTCGTCGTATGCGGCGAAGGCCTCCTCGACCGTCTCGATCCGCGACACCCACACCCGGATGCCCGCGGCGCGCAGCCGTCGGACGTCGAGCTCGCGGTTCTCCTCCCTGTTCGCGACGACGACGTCGGGCGCGAGGTCGCGGATGGCGCGCAGGTCCGGGTTCTTCGTGCCCCGCACCCGGGTGACGGTGAGCCCGGCCGGGTGGGTGCACCAGTCGGTCGCGCCGACGAGCGCCTCCGGCCGCGCGGCGGCCAGCGCCTCGGTGATCGAGGGCACGAGCGAGACGACCCGAGCTGCCGCCACCGGCCCAACCTCCCTTCGCGACCGGTCCAGCCTACGCACCGTCGCCGGCGCATTGGACGGCAGATACTAGGACGTCCTACTATTTCCCTGGGCCTGTTTCTCCGAGCCCTCGGTGCGGGCACCTGCCCGAGTCACGTGCCCGCGCCGTCGAGGCCCGGACCGCCCGCCCCACACCACTCGCCGCCCACGTCTCTCGACCGGAGTACCGATGTCCGACCAGCCCGCCCTCCACGCGCCGACCAACCCGGTGCGGATCGTCACGGCGTCCAGCCTCTTCGACGGCCACGACGCGTCGATCAACATCATGCGGCGGATCATGCAGAGCCAGGGCGCGGAGGTCGTGCACCTGGGCCACAACCGCAGCGTGCGGGAGGTCGTCGACGCGGCGATCGAGGAGGACGTGCAGGGGGTGGCGGTCAGCTCCTACCAGGGCGGCCACGTGGAGTACTTCGAGTACCTCGTCCAGCTGCTGCGCGAGGCGGGTGCAGGCCACGTGCACGTCGTCGGCGGAGGCGGCGGCGTCATCGTGCCCGCGGAGATCGAGCGGCTGCGGGCGTCGGGGGTGCGGATCTTCAGCCCGGAGGACGGGCAGCGGCTGGGTCTGGTCGGCATGATCAACGAGGTCGTCCACGACTGCGACGTCGACGTGTATGCGATGGGCGCCCCCCACGCGGCGGCGGTCCTGTCCGGCGACCGGGCTGCGGTGGCGCGGGCCGTCACCGGCGCGGAGCAGGGCCGGCTCAGCCCTGAGCTGCTCGCCGAGCTCGAGGCGGCCGCAGCCCGGCACGCGACGCCGGTGCTGGGGATCACCGGCACGGGGGGCTCGGGCAAGTCGAGCCTGACCGACGAGCTGGTGCGCCGGTTCCGGCTCGACCAGCAGGACAAGCTGCGCATCGCGTGCGTCGCGATCGACCCGACCCGACGCCGCGGCGGGGGCGCCCTGCTGGGCGACCGGATCCGGATGAACTCCCTCGACGGGGACCGGATCTTCTTCCGCTCCCTCGCCACCCGCAACGGCCGCGAGCTGCCCGACGAGCTCGGTGACATCCTCACCGTCCTCAAGGCCGCGGCATACGACCTCGTCATCGTGGAGACGCCGGGCATCGGGCAGGGGGACGCCGCGATCACCGCCCACGCCGACGTGAACCTCTACGTCATGACCCCGGAGTTCGGCGCCGCGAGCCAGCTGGAGAAGATCGACATGCTCGACTTCGCCGACGTCGTGGCGATCAACAAGTTCGAGCGGCGCGGGGCGATGGACGCCATGCGCGACGTGGGCCGGCAGCTGGTGCGCAACCGCGAGGCGTTCGGCAAGCGGCCGGAGGACATGCCGGTGTTCGGCACGTCGGCCGCGACGTTCAACGACGACGGGGTCACGGCGCTCTACCAGGAGCTGCGAACCCTGTTGTCCGGCAAGGGACTTGCGCTCAGCGAGGGCACCCTGGCACCGGTCTCCGTGCGGCACTCCTCGGTGCTGCGGCAGGTCGTCCCACCCCAGCGGGTCCGCTACCTGTCCGAGATCGCCGAGACGGTGCGGGACTACCACGAGGACACCCGGCGGTATGCCGAGCTGGCGCGTCGGGTGCAGCACCTCACCACCGCGCGGGAAGCGTTGGGGGACAACGCTCCCGGCGAGCTCGACACGCTCGTCGAGGAGGCTGCCGCGGACCTGCCGACGGACGTCGTCGAGTCCCTCGAGACCTGGCCGTCCGTCGTCGAGTCCTACAGCGGACAGGAGCAGGTCGTCACCGTCCGGGGCCGGGAGACCCGCACCGCGCTCACCCGGGAGTCGTTGTCGGGCAACCGGATCCGGCGGGTCTCGCTGCCCCGCTACCACGACGCGGGAGATCTGCTGTCCTTCCTGCGACGGGAGAACCTGCCCGGCCGCTTCCCCTTCACCGCCGGCGTCTTCCCGTTCAAGCGGGAGGGCGAGGACCCGGCGCGCATGTTCGCCGGCGAGGGTGACCCGTTCCGCACCAACCGGCGCTTCACGCTGCTGTCCGAGGGCCAGCCCGCGACCCGGCTGTCGACGGCGTTCGACTCCGTGACCCTCTACGGGCACGACCCGGCGGAGCGCCCGGACATCTACGGCAAGGTCGGCACCTCGGGGGTCTCGGTGGCGACGCTCGACGACATGCTCGCCCTCTACGACGGGTTCGACCTCACGTCCCCGACGACGAGCGTGTCGATGACCATCAACGGCCCCGCGCCGACGATCCTCGCCTTCTTCCTCAACACCGTGATCGACCGGGAGATGGAGAAGTTCGCCGCTGAGCACGGCCGCGACCCGGAGCCGGCCGAGGCCGCTGCCCTCCGCGCGACCGCCCTGTCGACCGTCCGGGGCACGGTGCAGGCCGACATCCTCAAGGAGGACCAGGGGCAGAACACCTGCCTGTTCTCCACGGAGTTCTCGCTGCGGATGATGGCCGACATCCAGGAGTGGTTCATCGCCCACCGAGTACGCAACTTCTACTCGGTCTCGATCAGCGGCTACCACATCGCCGAGGCCGGGGCCAACCCGATCAGCCAGCTCGCGTTCACCCTCGCCAACGGGTTCACCTACGTCGAGGCATACCTCGCCCGCGGCATGGACATCGACGACTTCGCCCCCAACCTGTCCTTCTTCTTCTCCAACGGGATGGACCCGGAGTACTCCGTCATCGGCCGGGTCGCGCGCCGGATCTGGGCGGTCGCGATGCGGGAGAGGTACGGCGCGGGCGAGCGGAGCCAGAAGCTGAAGTACCACGTCCAGACCTCCGGCCGGTCGCTCCACGCCCAGGAGATGGACTTCAACGACATCCGCACGACCCTCCAGGCGCTCATCGCGATCTACGACAACGCCAACTCCCTGCATACCAACGCCTATGACGAGGCCGTCACGACGCCTTCGGCCGAGTCGGTCCGTCGCGCCCTGGCGATCCAGCTCATCATCAACCGTGAGTGGGGGCTGGCGATGAACGAGAACCCGCTGCAGGGCTCGTTCGTCATCGACGAGCTGACCGACCTCGTCGAGGCCGCCGTGCTCGCCGAGTTCGACCGGATCTCCGAGCGGGGCGGCGTCCTCGGCGCGATGGAGACCGGCTACCAGCGCGGCCGCATCCAGGACGAGTCGATGCTCTACGAGCAGCGCAAGCACGACGGCACGCTGCCCATCGTCGGGGTCAACACCTTCCGCAACCCCCACCCGGACGAGGCGCCGCGCCCGCTCGAGCTCGCCCGCGCCACCGACGCCGAGAAGCGGTCCCAGCTGGACCGGCTCCACGCCTTCCAGCAGGCCCACCACGACGAGGCGGAGGCAGCGCTGGCCCGGCTGCGGGAGGCGGCCACGAGCGGCGAGAACGTCTTCGCCGTCCTCATGGACGCGGCCCGGGTCTGCTCCCTCGGGCAGGTGACCGACGCCTTCTTCGAGGTCGGCGGCCAGTACCGCCGCAACGTCTAGCCCGACCGGGCGGTCGGGACGGGTGGCCTGGGCTGCATGAGACTGTCCGAATGGGTCGGATTCATGCAGCCTGGCGGTCGGGGCGGGTGGCCTGGGCTGTATGAGACTGTCCGAATGGGTCGGATTCATGCAGCGAGTGGGCGGGCGGGTGGCGCAGACTTGCTCCTCATGACGACCACAGCCGGGAACCCTGCGGGACCTCGGGATCGTGCAGGACGCCAGCATGTCGTCGGGGTGGACTTCGGCACCCTGAGCGGTCGCGCGGTCGTCGTCCGGGTCCGGGACGGGGCCGAGCTGGGGTCCGCCGTCTGCGAGTACGCGCACGGGGTCCTCTCCGACACCCTGCCCGGCGGGGGCCCGAGGCTCCCGCCGGAGTGGGCCCTGCAGGTGCCCGACGACTATCGGGAGGTGCTGCGCACGGCGGTGCCCGAGGCGGTCGCGGCCTCCGGTGTCGACCCCTCGACCGTCGTGGGCCTCGGCCTCGACGCCACGTCCTGCACCATGGTGCCGACGACCCGGGACGGCACCCCTCTGTGCGAGCTGCCCGGGCTGCGCGACCGCCCGCACGCCTACGTCAAGCTGTGGCGTCACCATGCCGCCCAGCCGCAGGCCGACCGGGTCACCGAGCTCGCGACCGCCCGCGGCGAGCCGTGGCTGGCCCGCTACGGGGGGATCGTCAGCTCGGAGTGGCAGCTGCCCAAGGCCCTGCAGGTCCTCGAGGAGGACCCGGAGGTGTATGCGCGGACCGAGCGGTGGGTGGAGGCGGCCGACTGGATCGTGTGGCAGCTGTGCGACGAGCTGGTCGTCAGCGCGGGTGCCGCGGGATACAAGGGACTGCGCCAGGACGGTGCCTACCCGAGCCGGGACTTCCTCGGGGCGCTCGACCCGGGTCTGGCCGGGCTCGTCGAGGAGAAGCACGGTCACGTCGTCGGCGCGCTGGGCGCCCCCGCCGGCCGGCTCACGGCGCGAGCCGCCGCGTGGACCGGCCTCCCCGCGGGCATCCCCGTGGCGGTCGGCAACGTCGACGCCCATGTGACGGCTCCCGCGGCCGGGGCGACCGAGCCGGGGCAGCTCGTCCTCATCATGGGCACCTCGACCTGCCACATCCTCAGCAGCGACGTGCTCCGCGAGGTGCCGGGCCTGGCCGGCGTCGTCGACGGTGGCGTGATCGACGGGCTGTGGGGCTACGAGGCCGGGCAGTCCGGGGTCGGCGACATCTTCGGATGGTTCACCCGCACCGGCGTCCCGGCGGACTACGCCGAGGAGGCCCGGCGGCAGGGGGTCTCGCTCCACGACCACCTCACCCGGCTGGCCGCCGCCCAGGCGGTCGGCGAGCACGGCCTGCTCGCCCTCGACTGGCACAGCGGCAACCGCTCGGTGCTCGTCGACCACGACCTGTCCGGCCTCGTGCTCGGCCAGACCCTGGCCACCCGCCCCGAGGACACCTACCGGGCCCTCCTCGAGGCGACGGCATACGGCACCCGCCTCATCGTCGAGACCATCCGGGAGGGTGGCGTCCCGGTGGAGGACGTCGTCGTCGCCGGGGGCCTGGCCCGCAACAGCCTGCTCCTGCAGATCTACGCCGACGTCCTCCGGCTGCCGCTGTCGGTCATCGACTCCGAGCAGGGCGCGGCGCTCGGCTCCGCCATCCACGCCGCGGTCGCGGCCGGCGCCCACCCCGACGTGCGCTCCGCGGCGCGGGCCATGGGACGGGTGCGCCGCGCCGCATACCGTCCGGAGGAGGAGCGCTCGGCCGCCTACGACGTGCTCTACGGCGAGTACCGCCGGCTCCACGACTACTTCGGCCGGGGCGGGAACGAGGTCATGCACCGGCTCAGGTCGGTGCGGCGGACGGCGCTCGCGGAGCGGGCTCGGGCGCGCCCTAGCATGTCAGCGGCACCGGAGGACTCCGGCCGCACCTGACAGCCGCCCGACACGCGAGGAGACGCACGAGATGGCCGACGAGCAACGGGACGGGTCCGCGGCGCGGGCCGGTGTCGCATGAGCACGCGGGGCGCCTGCGGCCCGTTCACCCTCGCCGCGTGCTGCGAGATGGTGCACGTCGACCTGCCCGTCGCCGAGCGGGTCCGCCGCCTCACCGCACTGGACTTCCAGGTGGAGCTCTGGGACTGGACGCGCCACGACCTCGACGAGCTCGAGGCGCTGCGCGACGAGGGCGCGGTCTACTCCTCGATGACCGGCTATGTCACCGGCGGGCTCGTCGAGCCGGCGGCCGCGGACGAGCTGCTCGCGACGGCGGCCCGGTCGGTCGAGGTCGCGGCGCGGCTCGGCATCCCCCGGCTCAACCTCCACGGGACCGGCCTGGACGACCGGGGCCTGCCCGTCGTCCCCGTCGAGACGGTCACCGGTCCGATGTGGGTCGCCGCGACGCGCACCCTCGAGCGGGTCGCGGCGCTCGGCGCGGAGCACGGGGTCACCTTCGTGCTGGAGAACCTCAACACCGCCGTCGACCACCCGGGCGTGCCGTTCGCCCGGGCCGAGGACACCCTCGCCCTCGTGAGCGCCGTCGACAGCCCCCACCTGCGGCTCATGCTCGACCTCTACCACGCCCAGATCGGCGAGGGAAACCTCATCGAGCTGTGCCGGCGCGCGCTCCCCTGGATCGGCGAGATCCAGGTCGCGGACGTCCCCGGCCGGTGCGAGCCCGGGACGGGCGAGATCAGCTACCCGTCCGTCGCCCGGGCGCTCGCCGACATGGGGTATGCCGGGCCCGTGGGCCTCGAGGGCTTCGCCAGCGGCGACCCCGACGAGGCGCTCGCGCGCTTCCGGGCCGCCTTCACCCTCTGAGCCTCGGCCTCCACCGTCTGGGCCCCGAACCGGTCATACCTGGGTGAAGGCCCCGGCGGCCGATCCGTCCGCCGCCCGGGCGACGGCGACGACGAGGGCGCGCGAGGCCCGGGGGCTGCCGCCCACCCCGGGCGGGGTCACGACGGCCGGCAGGACGCTCGTCGCGCTCCACCGGTCGCCGTCGACGGCGACCGCGACGGGCACCCCGTTGACGGTGACCGCGAGGGTCCCGGCGTCCACCCCGCGCAGCGTCCCCGTCACGGTGAGCAGCTGGGCGCCCTCGTGGTATGCCGTGGGGTCGAGGTCGGCCGCGACGGTCACCTCGGCGCCCGGGCCGCCAGGGTCGCCCGGGCCGCCAGGGTCGCCCGACACGTCGGCGTCGTGCGCCGGGATGCGGTCACCGGGCAGCGCCGGCGCGAACGGCGGCCGGGGCCGCAGGGACCCGGTCCCCGCGGCCTCGAACGCCGCGGCATACGCGAGGAGGGCCGGGTCGGACCAGGCCCGGCCCGCGAGGGTGAGCCCGACCGGCATGCCGATGTCCGCCATCCGCCCCATGGCCACGGTGACGGTCGGGATGCCGAGGTGCCGGATCGCGTAGTTGCCGTTGGAGAAGAGCACGCCGTTGGCCCAGGCACGGTCGGCCGCGGACGGGTCGGTGTCGGCGTTCCATGCCCCGACGTCGGCGTTGGCGGGGAAGGCGACGAGGTCGAGCCCGCGCTCCTCGAGCCAGTGCTCGAAGAGCTCCTCGCGCAGCCGGTTCAGGGCCCGCAGCCCGTCGGCGAAGTCGGCCCGGTCCCGGGGGTCGGGAATGCCCTCCCGGGCCAGGGCGACGGTCGCGCGGTAGCGGTTGGCGTAGTCCTCGACCTCCTCGTAGCGGTCGGGCTGCGAGCCGGGCGGCTGGGGGAAGATCTCGTCGGGGTCGACGGCGGCGAGGGACGGGATCGCCGGGTCGCCGTTGGCGCGCAGGAAGTCCTCCCACCCCCAGGCGAGGAAGTGGGTGAACTCGGTGTCCATCCAGCCGTCGGGGAGCACCCCGAGCCGGCCGATGTTCTCGCCGGCGGGCTGGTCGTCCTCGTAGCGCTCGATGACGGGGAAGTCGACCTCGACGACCTCCGCCCCGAGCGACTCGAGGCGCTCGCGGGCCGCCTCCCACAGCGCGAGCACGGACGGCCGCACGGCGATGGGGAAGCTCGGATCCTTCCCCAGGTACATCCGGGGCACGCCGATCCGCTTGCCCCGCAGCGCATCCGGGTCGAGCAGGTCGAGGTAGGAGGACGGGCGGTGCTCGCTCGGGAGGGGGAGGGGGACGACGCTCTGGTTGCGCCAGAAGTCGCCGCGGGTCACCTCGTCGTCCTGGACGACGACGTCGAGCACCCGGAGCAGGTCGGGCATCGAGCGCGCATACGGCGTGATGACGTCGCGGGCGGGGAACAGCGGCCACGTGCCGCGGATCGAGACGACCCCCCACGAGGGTGTGTAGGCGCACAGCCCGTTGTTCGAGGCGGGGCTGCGGCCGGAGGACACCGTCTCGCCCCCCATCCCGAACATCGCGAGGTTCGCGGCGACCGAGACCGCCGACCCGTTGGAGGAGCCCGACGCGTAGGCCGCGGCGAGGAACAGGGGGTTGTAGGGGCTCTCGGCGCGTCCGTGGACGCCGCGCTGCATCCCGCCGTCGGCCATCGGCGGCATGGTCGTCCGCCCGAGCACGACCGCCCCGGCCTCGCGGAGCCGGGCCACGCAGAACGCGTCCCACTGGCCGACGAGGTCACGGAAGGCAGGCGACCCGGCCGCGGCCGTCAGGCCCGTGACGAGGTAGGAGTCCTTGACGGTGAAGGGGATCCCTTCGAGGGGGCCCGCCACGCCCTCGCGGCGGCGCCGGTCGGAGGCGGCCGCCTCGTCGAGCACGGCCGGGTTGAGGACGGGCACCGCGTTGAGGCGGGCGCCGTCGCGGTCGAGGGCGCCGATGCGCGCGAGGTAGCGTGCCGTGAGCTCCACGCTCGTGACCCGGCCCGCGTCGAGCGCGGCGAGGACCTCCGCGATGCTCGCCTCGGTGAGGTCGAGCGCGGTGTCGGCGGGGACGGCGCCGGTGGAGGTGGCATCGGTGGGGATGGCGGCGTTGCCCATGGTGCTCGCTTCCGTCGTGGTCGGAACCCTGCCCGAAGATATCCCCACCTCGGCAGGGCGCGCGACCGTCCCGTCGAGAGGGCGCGCGCGGCTCGCCACACCATCAGCGTCGCCCACCCCTGTCGTCTCTGCCCCGTCCCAGGGCGCACTCGGCTCGCCGCCTACGCTGGTCGCCGTGACCATCGCTCCGGAGCTGCCGCTGCCGTCGTTCGCCGAGGCCGAGATCGTCGTGCCCGCTCCCGGCCCCGGCGCGGGCAACTGGGCAGGGGCGCCGAGCGCCGTCCTCGTCGACGGGATCCACTGGCTCACCTACCGGGTCCGGCGGCCGGTCGACGCGGGCCGGGGGGTGGGCGTCGTCGTCGCCCGCTCCGCCGACGGCGTGCGCTTCGAGACGGTCTGCGAGGTGAGCCGGGACACCTTCGGCGCGGCCTCTCTCGAGCGGCCCGTCGTCGTGCCCACGGACACCGGGTGGCGTCTCTACCTCAGCTGTGCGACACCGGGATCCAAGCACTGGTGGATCGAGGCGCTCGATGCCCCGCGGGTCGAGGACCTGCCCCGGGGGGAGCGGACCGTCGTGCTCGCCGGCGACGACGACTGGGGCGTCAAGGACCCTGTCGTCGTCCGCGACGGCGACCGCTGGCTCATGTGGGTGTGCTGCCACCCCCTCGACGAGCCGGGCCAGGAGGACCGGATGGTGACGCGGTGCGCCACGAGCGCGGACGGGCTGCGCTGGCAGGACGAGGGGGTCGTCCTCGCGCCCGGCCCCGACCGGTGGGACGCGCGGGGAACCCGGGTCACCACGGTGCTCTCGCTCGCGCCGCTCGCCGTCCTCTACGACGGGCGCGCCACCGCCGAGGCCAACTGGTTCGAGACGACGGGGGTGGCCGTGGCGGAGGACGGGATGTCGCTCGCACCGGCGTCGGACGCGCCGCTCGTCGTCTCCCCCGAGGGGGACGGTGCCTTCCGGTATGCCGCGGCCGTGCCCCTGCCCGACGGGCGGACCCGGTTCTACTTCGAGGCGGCCCGCGCCGACGGCTCGCACGACCTCATGACGTCGCTCTCCGGCTAGCGCGCCCTAGCTTGCCCGACGCGCCGCCTCGTCGAGGCCGGGACGGTCGGCGAACGAGCCGCGCCCGGTCGCGGCGAGCCAGTCGTCGTAGGGCTCCCCGAGCACCTCCTCCAGAAGGCGCACGTCCGGGGCGATCTCGTCGACGAGCACGGCGCGGGCCTGCGGCGTCAGGGTCGGACGGCGGTCGGGACCGCCGTGCTGGAGGGCTCGCAGCAGCGGCTTGACCCCGGACCGCCAGACCTCGGGCCGGACGAACTGACCGGCATACGCGCCGGCCCGGACCGCCCGGCCGAGCGCCGTCGCCCGCGGCCCGGGCTCGACGTAGCGGCGGGCGTTGTCGCGGGGGACGACGCGCACGATTCCCGGGTCGACGCCGATGAACCCGGCGACGCGGTCGAGCGTCTCCCGGGGCGCGCTGACCAGCTGCCAGTAGCGGATGACGAGCACCCGGTCCCGGCCGACGAGCCGGACGAGGTCCTCCAGCTGCTCGCCGTAGCGACCGAGCCGCTGGTAGTGCCAGAACGGCGCCCAGCCCCGTCGGATGCGCTCGGGCTCGGCATGCCACGCCTCGACGAAGTCGGGGATGGGCTCGAGGCCGTCGACCCACAGGTGCATCCAGTTGGAGTAGGCGCGGTCGACGGGGTCGCGGACCACGACGACGAGCCGGGCGTCGGGCAGCTCCTCGGCGATGCGCCGCCGGGCGCTCGGCAGGGCGAGGTAGAAGGGAGTGCTCTCGATCCGCACGCTGCCCTCGGGCGCCGGGTCGAAGAGGCGCCGGTAGTCCTCGCGCCGCCACACCCATTCCTGCTGGCTGTGGGCGTCGCCCGGACCGACATAGGCGGGCGGCGGCGCGTCCTCGCACATGTAGTACTTCGGCTCCTTGATCCGGGGAGCGAACACCTGCGGATGCGTCGCCAGCGCGGCGTGCAGGGCGCTCGTCCCGGCCTTCGGGGCGCCGATGATGAGGGCGTCGGGCTGCGATATCCTAGTAAACACATAGGAAATCTACCTGATGGATCGAGCGATCCGGAAGAGCGCGGTCCGAGCCACCTGTCGGCGCTGGGCCGCGAGGAGGAGGATGCCCCCCGTGATCTCCACCGACCCGGCCGCCGTGTCCTTCCATCCGTCCCCCGGGCGCACGCTCGGCGTCGAGTGGGAGCTCGGCCTGCTCGACCCGCATACCCTCGAGCTCGTCCCGCGGGCGCAGGAGGTCATCGAGCGGGCGGTCGCCGCCGCCCTCGACCCCGCCGCGGCCACGTCGGCGACGACCCGCACGGCCACCGCGCCGAGCCGCACCCACGTGACCGGGGAGCTGCTGCGCAACACCGTCGAGGTCGTCACCGGCATCTGCGTCACCGCGGGGGAGGCTGCGGCCGACCTCGAGGACGGCGTCGGCCGGGTCCGGCGGGCGGCCGGGGAGGACGGCCTGCTTCTCTTCGGCGGCGGGTCGCACCCGTATGCGAGGGGCGAGGACCAGGAGGTCACGCCGGGGGAGCGGTATGCCACGCTCATCGACCGCACCCAGTGGTGGGGCCGGCAGATGGTCATCTACGGCGTCCACGTCCACGTCGGGGTCCGCAGCGCCGCGAAGGTGTGGCCGCTCATCGGCGCCCTCCTCACCTACCACCCGCACCTCACCGCGCTGTCCGCGTCGAGCCCCTACTGGTGGGGTGCCGACACGGGGTATGCGAGCAACCGGACCATGCTGTTCCAGCAGCTCCCGACGGCCGGGCTGCCCTTCCAGTTCGAGACGTGGGCCGAGTACCGCCACTACCTCCGCGACGTCTTCACGACGGGCGTCGTCGACGACGTGAGCGAGCTGCGGTGGGACATCCGCCCGTCCCCGCGGCTCGGGACGATCGAGGTCCGCGCCTGCGACGGCATGTCGGACCTGGGGGACGTGACGGCCGTCGCGGCCTTCGTCCACTGCCTCGTCGTCCATCTCGAGGAGCTGCTCGACGAGGGCAGGCTGCCCCTCCCGCTCCCGGCGTGGCACGTCCGCGAGAACAAGTGGCGGGCCGCCCGCTACGGCCTCGACGCCATCGTCATCCTCGACGCCGCGTCGCGCGAGGGCCCCGTCGTCGACGACATCCACCGCCTCCTCGACGTCCTCGACCCCGTGGCCGGGCGGCTCGGCTGCCGCAGCGAGCTCGCGGGCATCGCGCGGATCCTCTCCGACGGAGCCGGCTACCAGCGCCAGCGGGCCGCCGTCGCCGCCGCCGGTGGCGACCTGGGCGCGGCCATCCGGGCCATGGTGGTCCGCTGACTCCGGCCGGCGTCCGGTCCCCCCTCGCCTCCGGGAGAGCGGTCTATCCTGGACCGGCCGTCGACACCGGCGGACCGGACCAGACCCGTGGGGGCCGATCATGGTGACGAGGAGCGGCGCTCCCCGCGCGGAGGCGACCCTGGCCTTCCTCCGGCAGAAGATCAGCTCCGGCGAGTGGCCGGTCAACTCGCGGATACCCACCGAGCCCGAGCTCATGGCGATGATCGGGGTGAGCCGGACGACGGTGCGGGAGGCGGTCCGGTCGCTGGCCAGCCTCGGGATCCTCGAGACGATGGTGAGCCGGGGCACCTACGTCCGCTCTCGGGTGCCCGTCAGCTCGGTCCTCGCGGACTTCATCACCGAGTTCGGCCTCTCCGACATCCTCGGGATGCGTCGCGCCATCGAGGTCGACGCCGCCGCGCAGGCGGCGGTCCACCGGACCCCCGAGCAGCTGCTCGCGCTGCGCGCCGTGACCGGGCGCGAGGAGGGCCGTGACGGCGACTACCCCGTCTCCGTCGAGCGGGGTCGCACCCCGGGGCAGTTCCACTCGCTCGTCATCGAGGCCTCGGGGAACCGGCTCGTGGCCGGCGTCTACGCCGGGGTGATGGCCGGCCTGCGCACCGCCGCCGAGCGGGAGGACCTCGTCCGCGGGGCGTCCCCGGAGGTGCGCCACGCCGACCACGCCGCGATCCTCGAGGCCATCGCGGAGCAGGACCCGACCCGGGCCGCCGCGGTGATGGCCCTGCATACCGCCCGGGACCTCGTCCTGCCCGGGAGCACCGGGTGCGCTCCCGGAGGGCCGGCCTGAGGCGGCAGCGGGGAGGTCACCCCCGCTGCCGCCGCCACTCGGTCGCGAGCAGCACGACGAGGTAGACGCCGCCGAGGGACCCGGTGACGACCCCGACGGCCAGCTGGGTCGGCGCGAAGAGCCGCTGGGCGAGGACGTCGCTCACGAGGACGAGCAGCGCGCCCATGAGGGCGGCGCCGGCCACCGCGCTGCCGGAGGTCCGCTGCACCCGGCGCGCGAGGTGGGGGGCGGCCAGGGCCACGAAGGCGATCGGGCCGGTGACGGCGGTGGCCAGGGCGACGAGCGCGACGCCGACGAGGACGACGACGACCCGCACCCGCCGGACGCGGACCCCGAGCGCGTGCGCGAGGTCGTCGCCCAGCGGCAGCATCCCGAGCCCTCGCCCGCCCGTGGCGGCCACGGGCGCGAGGAGGGCCGCGCCGAGGGCGAGCCACGCGAGCTGACGCCAGGACACCCCGTTGAGCGATCCGGCGAGCCACTGCTCGGCGGTCTGGGCGGTGTCGAGGGAGGCCCGGACGACGAGGAGCGCGTTGACGGCGTGCAGGGCCGCGGCGATCCCGATCCCGACGAGGACGAGCCGGAACCCGGTGAGCCCGTCCCGCCACGACAGGAGCTGGACGACGAGGGCGACGGCCAGGCCGCCGGCGACGGCCCCGATCGAGACGACGGTCGGGGAGGCGGCGAGGACGATGATGGCGACGAGCGCCCCCGTCGCCGAGCCGGTCGTGAAGCCGATGATGTCGGGGCTGCCGAGCGGGTTCCCCGAGACGACCTGGAAGATCGCGCCGGACACGCCGAGGGCGGCGCCGACGGCCACGGCCGCGAGGACCCGGGGCAGCCGGACGTCGTTGACGAAGTAGCCCGCGAGGGGGTCGGCGGCCCGGCCGGCGAGGGACCGGACGACCTCGCCGACCCCGATGCCGTAGTCGCCGAGGGTCAGGGCGAGGAGCCCGACGAGGACGACGAGGGCGACGAGGACGACGCCGACGACGGCGGCGCGACGCTCGAACCGGACGCTGCGGGCCCCGGTGCGCCACACGACGGCGACCGGCCCACCGTAGCGGGCGCGCCGGCCCGCGGGGTGCCCGCCGGGCCGGTGGTCCACCGCGGTCGGGGTCTCCGCCCCACGGGCGCGCGTCGTCACAGCGGCCCCATCGTGCGC
>JBDIAL010000071.1:0-15422 GCA_039812405.1 Nostocoides sp. | reverse complement strand
CCTCGACCTGGGCGGGCCGGCGGTGCGCAGCTGGGCCTTCGACGACTCCCTGCCCGGCCCGCTGCTGCGGATGACGGCGGGGGAGACGTTGCGGGTGGAGCTCACCAACGACCTCCCGGTCCCGACCAGCATCCACTGGCACGGGCTGGCCCTGCGCAACGACATGGACGGCGTCCCGGGCCTCACCCAGGCCGCCGTGCAGCCGGGAGACTCCTTCCGCTACGACTTCACCGCCCCCGATCCGGGCACGTACTTCTACCACCCGCACGTCGGTGTCCAGCTCGACCGTGGTCTGTACGGCGTGCTGGTCGTCGAGGACCCCCAGGACCCGGGGGGTTACGACACAGAATGGGTCGTCGTCCTCGACGACTGGCTCGACGGTACCGGGACCACACCCGACGACGCGCTCGCCGCCCTGGTCTCGGCCGGGGGCAGCGGGAACGCCAGGGGCGGGATGGACGGGATGCCGATGGACGGCATGGGCGGCATGCCCATGGGTGGCATGCCGATGGGTGGCGTCGGCGGCTCCCCGCTGCTCGGGACCGGTGGCGACGTCGAGCACCCCCACTACCTGGTCAACGGCCGGGTACCGTCCGCTCCCGCCACGCTGACCGCCCGGCCCGGGCAGCGGGTGCGGATCCGGCTGGTCAACGCCGCCGCCGACACCGCGTTCCGCGTCGCCGTCGGTGGGCACCGGGTGACCGTCACCCACTCCGACGGTTTCCCCGTGCAACCGGTCGTCGGGGACGCCCTGCTCGTGGGGATGGGTGAAAGATACGACCTGCTGGTCACCGTCGGCGACGGCGCGTTCCCCCTGGTGGCGCGCCCCGAGGGCAAGCCGGGTCTGGCGATGGCCGTCGTGCGCACCGCCTCAGGACCGACCCCCACCGGCTCGGCAGCGGTCGAGCTCGGCGGGAGAGTCCTCACGGTGGCCGACCTGGCCCCCGTCGACACCGTCAGGCTCACCCGACGAGCCGTCGACCGCACACTCCCGTTCGTCCTCGGCGGGTCGATGAGCCCCTACCGCTGGACCGTCAACGGGAAGGCCCACCCGGATGCCGACCCTCTCCCGGTCCGGCAGGGCGAGCGGGCCCGCCTGGAGGTGACGAACGCCTCGATGATGTTCCACCCGGTGCACCTGCACGGCCACACCTTCGCGGTGGTCGGGACCGGGGTGCGCAAGGACACGGTCATCGTGCGACCCATGCAGCGAGTGCTGCTCGACGTGGAGGCGGACAACCCTGGCCAGTGGGCGGCCCACTGTCACAACGCCTATCACGCAGAGGCCGGGATGATGACGACCTTCTCGTACGTGACCTGACGCGGGGACCTTCATCGAACCTTCATGGGCCCTTGCCGGAACCACCCGGGCTCGTGCCGCAGGGTGGAACCTCGTGCAAGCCGTTCTGTGAGGAGAGCTCGTGTCCCGTCCCAACCGTCCCATCCGTCGCTCCGTGGCCACCGCTGCCGCAGCGGGCCTGGTCGCCCTCGGCCTGAGCGCCTGCGGGAACAGCGGTGCCGATTCGGGGATGTCCGGCATGTCCGGGATGTCCGGCATGGGCTCGAGTGCTTCCCCGACGTCCTCCGCCGCATCGGGGGACGTGATGTTCGCGCAGATGATGATCCCGCACCACCAGCAGGCGGTCGAGATGGCCGACCTGGCCCTGCAGGACAAGGCCCAGGCCTCACCGGAGGTCCGCGACCTCGCCGACCAGATCGCCAAGGCTCAGGGCCCGGAGATCGCGACCATGACGTCCTGGCTGACGACGTGGGGGGCGAGCACCAGCGCACCGATGGACCACTCCATGCCCGGCATGATGGGCGAGGGCGACATGACCAGGCTGGCCGGCCTGAGTGGGTCGGAGTTCGACAAGGAGTGGCTGACGATGATGGTCGCCCACCACGAGGGCGCCATCACCATGGCCCAGGACGTCCTGGGAACCACGAGCAACGCCGAGGTCCGCACCCTGGCCCAGTCGATCGTCGACGGGCAGCAGGCCGAGATCACCACGATGAAGCAGCTGCTGGCGTGACCGCGCTGCGGCGCCGCGCCGCGGTCGCGGCCGGCGCCGCAGCAGCCGCAGCTGCGGCGGTGGCCTGGTGGAGCCCACAGGGTGGACCCGACGACGCAGCGCGCCCGACCCCGGAACGCTCCGCGACCCCCCTCCCCCCAGGGGTCGGGCACGTGCACGCCCTGGCCACGGACCCGGGATCGGGGGCGTTGCTCATCGCCTCGCACAGCGGCCTCTACCGCGCGGACGCCCGCGGGATCCAGCAGGTCGGGCCGGCCATCGACCTCATGGGGTTCACCGTGACCGGTCCCGGACGGTACCTGGCCTCCGGCCACCCGCAGCCCGGGACCGACCTCCCTCAGCCGGTCGGTCTCATCGAGAGCCGGGACGAGGGACGCACCTGGCAGGTGCTCTCCCGTGGCGGCGAGTCCGACTTCCACGTCCTCGCCGCCACCCGGCGCGGCCTGGTCGCTTTCGACGGCGCGTGGCGGACGAGCCCCGACCTGCTGGAGTGGACGCCCTCGTCCGCGTCCTTCGCGCCCATCTCGCTGATCGGTTCCGAACGCGACGACCGCGTCCTGGCCAGCGACGGGCGGTCGCTGTGGGCTTCGGACGACGGGGGCCGGTCGTGGCAGTCGATGCCCGAGGCGCCGGGGCCGGCTCTCCTGGCGCGGGCAGGCGAGGCGGTCGTCGCGGTGACGGCCGACGGAGCCATGCACCTCGGCCGGGCCGCGGGCACGCAGTGGACCCCGTCCGGGGCGCGGGCTCCGGGCCCGGTGGCCGTCACCGCGTGGGGGCCGGTGGAGGACCTGACCGTGGTGGTTCTCGCCGAGGCCGGGCTCGTGGTGTCACGAGACGGTCGCGCCTTCGAACCCTGGGTGGCCGACGGGACCGCGTGAGGAGCCGCGGCGAGCGCACGGCCACGCGGTCATTGCTCTCGCGTCAGCAGCCGGAGCTCGGCGTCGAGGCGTCGCAGCGATCCCGGGCGAAGCTGGGCGGTCCGGGTGCGGGACGCGAAGCCGACGGCCTCGAACGCTGCGACCGTGAGCGCCACCAGGGCCGCGAGGTCCGCTCTGCTGGAGGCGTAGTGGTCGGCCAGCGACGGCAAGAGGAGCGCCCCGAGCCCGCAGCCGATGGCGACCGGCCACCACGGCTTCGGGAGGCGGTAGCGGTGGCTGGCCACCAGAAGAAACGTGGCTAGGACGAGGGCTCCCGCTGGTGGGAGAACGTGGGCGGGCACCCCTCAGCCGCGGGTGGGGTCGGCGCGACCGGCCAGTACCGCTCCGACGAGGAAGAGCATGGCCGCCATGGGGTAGCCGGCCAGCAGGTCCACCGACCCGGAGGGGCTGGAGGTCAGGTGAGCCACGAGGTGGACCGCGGCCATGATCGCCGCCAGCGCGAGCAGGACCTGGCCGACACGGACTCGGCGACGGTGGCGGGCGTACTCGGACCGGACGTCGCGCGAACCGTCCTGGTCGCCGATCACTGCGGCCCCCGCTCATCCAGCTCTCGGTCATCGGGTCCCGGCCTGGCGTCCCGAAGCGCGTGGCGCACCAAGAGGCCCAGGCCGAGGACGGCACCCAGGACCAGCGCCATGGCCCACAGGACGTCCGTTCCGCTCATCCCCGCAGCATCGAGGGCCGTGCTGAAGGTCGACCAGCGACTTCTGTGAAGGTTCGGTCAAGGACACGCTGTGGCGGTGGGCGGGAGGGGCCTTCCCTCACGCCCACCGCCACGCGCCTCGAGGGCGTTGCTCAGGGCGTCGAACGACCCGGGATCGCGATGCCGGCCACGCCGGCGGAGACCAGGGCGGCCGCTGCTGCGGCGGTGAAGGCAGAGGCGTACCCGTCGGTGGTCTGCGCAGCCAGGCTGGCGGCCGCGACGCTGGAGACGAGTGCCACGCCAAAGGAAGCGCCGAACTCGTGGAAGGTGGACAGCACGCCCGAGGCGATGCCGGCCTCGTGCGGAGCCACGTTGCCCAAGGCGGTGGCAGCGGCGACCACGAAGAGGGTGCCGATGCCGGCTGCGCCGAGGCTGATGCCCGCGACCACGCCGAGGGTGGAGGTCGACGCCGCGGGAATCGACAGCCCGATCGCAGCGATCACCAGCCCGATGATGCCGAGGCCGCGGCCACCGGTGCGCCCGATGATGCGGCCGCCGACGTTCGCTCCGGCCATCGTGAACAGCGCGACGGGCAGGAACAGCAGTCCGGTGGCCAGTGGTCCGAGGTCGGCGTACTCCTGGAGGTAGAACGAACCGAGGAAGAACACCGCGACCATGAGCGCGGTGGCGATCCCGATGACGAACAGGCCGGCGAACACAGGACGACGGAACAGCAGACCGAGATCCATCAGCGGGGAGGCGGACGCCCGCTGCCGGAGCACGAACAGCACATAGAGCGCCACCGAGCCCGCGAACAGCCCCAGGGTGCGCGCTTCGAACCAGCCGGACTCGCCCGCGCCGACCAGGGCATAGATGGCCGTGCCCGTCGCCGCGGTGACCAGGAGAGCGCCCAGAACGTCGACCCGGCCCCTCGAGCCGGTCTCGACCGGGGGGAGGTCGGGAAGGATCTTCGTCAGGACGGCGACCACCACGACGCCGATCGGGACGTTGACCCAGAACACCCACGGCCAACCGGGACCGGCGGTGAGGGCTCCGCCGATCAGGACGCCGGCTGCCGCGCCTCCGCCGCCGAGAGCCGACCAGATGCCCAGGGCGCGGTTGCGCTCGTCGCCCTCGAACATCCGGACCACGACGGAGAGTGCGGCCGGGGACAGCATCGCGGCACCGAGGCCCTGTCCGACCCGCCCGGCCAGGACGGTCACGCTGTCCTGAGCGGCTCCGGTGGCCAGTGAGGCGAGAGTGAAGACCACCATCCCGGCCAGGACCAACCGGCGCGGGCCGATGAGGTCGGCGAGCCGGCCGCCCAGCAGCATCAGCCCGCCGAAGGTCAGGGTGTACGCGCTGACCACCCAGGTCAGGGTCTCCCTGCCCAGGCCGAGCTCAGCGCCCATGAGGGGCAGCGCGATCGCGACGACGGTGACGTCGAGGATCAGCATGAACTGGGCGACGGCCAGCAGTCCGAGCACCTGCCAGCGTCGCGAAGAGGGTGCCTCGGTGCCGGGAGCGTCCTGGTCTCCTGGGTCTCGTGGGCGGGTGTTGCCTGAAGCGCGGCCGGTTGAGGTCGACATGACCCCTCCTTCGATGATCGAGAGTGAAACCGAACATGCCTGTACGAGTTCTTCAACGGCTACAGTAACCTGTACATTCCTGTTCGAGAAATGAGGGGGTTCCCGTGGTGCGCAGGCCGGCGAGGGAAGGGATGGCCGCCGCACCACGAGCCTCCGGGCAGCGGCCGGCCGAGCCGCGCCGTGCCGACGCGCGAAGAAACCGCGCGGCGATCGTGGCGTCGACCATCAGCACCTTGCGCGCCGATCCTGACGCGTCGGTGGCCGAGATCGCGCAGGCCGCAGGCGTCGGACGGGTCACCCTCTACGGCCACTTCGCCTCCCGTGCCGAGCTGGTCGAGGCCGCACTCATCGACGTGCTTGACCGCGGCAACGAAGCGTTGTCCGCTCTCGATCTCGACGCAGCCCCCCCGGAAGCATTGGCGCGACTGGTCGACTCGAGCTGGTCGCTGCTAGAGGAGTCCCGGTCGCTGCTGGCTGCAGCTCAGCGAGAGCTCCCGCAAGGGCGGGTCCGTGAGCTGCACGACGTCGTCGAGGCCCGGGTGCGCGCCCTCGTCGTCCGCGGTCAGGATGAGGGGGCCTTTCGCGACGACCTGCCGGTCGACTGGCTCCTGGCCACCATGCACGCGCTGATGCACGGAGCGGCCGACGAGATCGCGGCTGGCCGCCTCGAGCCTAACCGGGCCGGCCCCCTACTGCAGGCCACCCTGCTCGCCGCCTACGCTCCGCAGCCCCGCGGCTGAGCCGCGCCCTCCGACCGGATCGGACCTGTCGCGGCGAACGCGGTAGAACGGTTCTGCCGCAGCCGGTCTCAGGTCGTCAGTGGACGCTGCCGGGACGCAGGTCGAGCCGTCGCAGGAGCTGCGCGTTCAGCGCCACGACCACCGTGGAGGCGGACATGAGGATCGCCCCGACGGACATCGGCAGGACGAACCCGACGGGAGCGAGCACTCCTGCAGCCAGGGGTACGGAGAGCAGGTTGTAGCCGGCGGCCCACCAGAGGTTCTGCTTCATCTTGCGGTAGGACGCGCGGGAGAGCTCGATGACCGAGAGGACGGAGCGGGGGTCGTCGCTGGCGAGGATGACGCCGGCGGAGGCGATGGCGACGTCGGTGCCGGCGCCGATGGCGATGCCGACGTCGGCCTGGGCGAGGGCGGGTGCGTCGTTGACGCCGTCGCCGACCATGGCGACCTTGCGGCCCTCGTCCTGGAGCTGCTTGACCTTGGCTGCCTTGTCCTCGGGGCGGACGCCGGCGAAGTGGCGGTCGATTCCCAGGTCGGTGGCGACGGACGCGGCGACCGCTTCGGCGTCCCCGGTGATCATGACGACCTGGACGTCGCGGCGGTGCAGGGCGTCGACCGCCTGACGGGACTCCGGGCGGATCTCGTCGGCCAGCTTGAGGCCACCGACGAGGATGCCGTCGCGGACGACGTGGAGGATGATCGCGCCCTCGCGGCGCCATACGTCGGCCTCGGGGACCTCGGAGATGCCGAGATCCTCGAGCAGCCGTGGTCCGCCGACGCGGACCTCGCGGCCGTCGACGGTCGCGGTCACCCCGACGGCCGGGGACGAGGAGAACCCGGTCGCTGCCGAGGTCGGGGCACCTTCGTCGGACGCGTGACGGACGATCGCCTTGGCTAGGGGGTGCTCGCTGTCGGCCTCGGCGGAGGCGGCGAGCGAGAGGAGGGCCCGGGGGTCGAGGCCGTCGACCGGCGCGAGTGCCGTCACCGTGGGCTCGCCCCTGGTGAGGGTGCCGGTCTTGTCGAACAGGACGGTGTCGACGGTGCGCATGCTCTCCAGCGCCAGCCGGTCCTTGACGAGCACCCCGCCGCGGGCGGCGCGCTCGGTCGCGATGGACACCACGAGCGGGATGGCCAGGCCGAGGGCGTGGGGGCAGGCGATGACCAGCACGGTGATGGTGCGCACGACACCGGAGTCAGGGAGGCCGACGAGGGTCCAGACGACGATGGTGACCGCCGCCGAGGCGAGGGCGAACCAGAACAGCCAACCGGCCGCGGTGTCGGCGATCCGCTGCGCGCGCGAGGAGGACGCCTGGGCGTCGGCGACGAGCCGCTGGATGCCGGCCAGGGCCGTGTCGTCGCCGGTGGCGGTCACCTCGACCCGCAGCCCCGAGTCGGTGGCCACGGTGCCGGCGGTGACCGGCTCGCCCACGGTGCGCGCGACCGTGCGGGACTCACCGGTCACCATCGACTCGTCCATCTCGGCGCGACCGTCCACGATGCGCCCGTCTGCGGGGACGGACCCGCCGGGCCGGACGACGACGACGTCGCCGACCCGCAGCTCGGAGGGGCTGACCGTGACGGTCCGTCCGGCCTCGACGCGCTCGGCCTCGTCGGGCAGCAGCGCCGCCAGGGAGTCGAGGGCGGAGGTGGTCTGGGCGAGGGAGCGCATCTCGATCCAGTGGCCGAGCAGCATGATGACGATGAGCAGGGCCAGCTCCCACCAGAAGTCGAGCTCATGATCCAGCACACCGGTGCTGGCGCCCCACGACGCGACGAAGGCGACGGTGATGGCCAGCGCGATGAGCAGCATCATCCCGGGGGTGCGGGAGCGGACCTCGGAGACGGCGCCGGTGAGGAAGGGACGCCCACCCCAGAGGTACATGACGGTGCCGAGGACCGGGGAGACCCAGGCGACCCAGCCTCCGTGGGGCAGGTCGTAGCCGACGAGCATCGCGAACATCCCGGACAGGCCCACGACCGGCACGGCCACGACGAGCATGATCCAGAAGAGGCGACGGAACTGCCCGACGTGGTCGCCGTGCCCTCCGTGACCCGAGTGCCCGGAGTGCCCGTCACCGCTGCTCTGGGTGGCGGAGGTGTGCTTCGTCGTGCCGGTGTGGCCGGCGTGCTCCAGCGGTTCGGGGTGACCGGTGTGGTCGTGGTGGCCGTCGTGCGTGGTGCTGTCGGGGCTCATATCAGGCCCTCCCGGAGGTGTCGGCGGACGGGGTGGAGGTTCGGAAACCCCTCAGGCGCAGACTGTTTCCGACGACGAAGACCGACGAGAACGCCATGGCGGCGCCGGCGAGCATCGGGTTGAGCAGTCCGGCGGCGGCGAGGGGGAGGGCAGCGACGTTGTAGCCGAACGCCCAGAACAGGTTGCCCTTGATGGTGGCGAGGGTGCGTCGCGACAGCCGGATCGCGTCGGCGGCGACGCGCAGGTCCCCACGCACGAGGGTGAGGTCACTGGCCTCGATCGCGACGTCCGTCCCGGTGCCCATGGCCAGTCCGAGGTCGGCTTGGGCGAGCGCGGCGGCGTCGTTGACGCCGTCGCCCACCATGGCGACGACGCGCCCCTCTCCTTGGAGACGTTTGACGACGTCAACCTTGTCGGCAGGCATGACGTCGGCGATGAAGTCGGCCGCATCGATGCCCACGACAGCGGCGACGTCGGCGGCGACGGCGGCGTTGTCGCCGGTGAGCAGGATGGGCCGCAGCCCGAGGGCGCGCAGCTCGGCGAGGGCCTGGGCCGAGGTCGCTCTGACCTCGTCGGCGACCGTGATGATGCCTCGTGCCCGGCCGTCCCACCCGACGGCGACGGCGGTCGACCCGGCGCCCTGCGCATCGGCGAGGGCCTGCTGGAGGTCCTCGTCCAGGTGCTGGGACCAGTCGGCGAGCAGCTGCGGTCGACCGACGAGGACGGCCCGACCCTCGACGACGCCCTGCACCCCCAGCCCTTCGGCGTTGGCGAAGCCGTCGACCGACGGGAGGGAGCCGACACGCGCCGTGGCGGCCTTCGCGACAGCCTTGGCGATGGGGTGCTCGGAGGCGTCCTCGAGGGCGCCGGCCAGCCGGAGGACCTCGTCGGGGTTCTCGCCGTCGGCGACGATGATGTCCTGCAGGGTCATCGTGCCGGTGGTGACGGTGCCGGTCTTGTCGAGGACGATCGTGTCGACCCGTCGGGTCTGCTCGAGCACCTCGGGGCCCTTGATGAGGATGCCGAGCTGGGCGCCGCGTCCGGTGCCGACCATGAGCGCCATCGGCGTGGCGAGGCCCAGGGCGCAGGGGCAGGCGATGATGAGGACGGCGACGGCCGCGGTGAACGCGACGGAGGCGCCCGCCCCCGAGCCGAGCCAGAAGCCGAGGGTGCCCACCGCGAGGGCGATAACGACGGGGACGAAGACTCCCGATACGCGGTCGGCGAGCCGCTGCGCGGCGGACTTGCCGTTCTGGGCGTCCTCGACGAGCCGGGCCATCTGCGCGAGCTGGGTGTCGGCGCCAACACGGGTGGCCCTGACCGTGAGCCGGCCGCCGGCGTTGACGGTGGCCCCGATGACCGAGTCACCGGGGGCGACCTCAACAGGCACCGACTCCCCCGTGACCATCGAGGCGTCGACGGCGGAGGTCCCGGACTCGATGACGCCGTCCGTGGCGATCTTCTCCCCGGGACGCACGACGAACACGTCACCGGCAACGAGCTGGTCGACGGGAACCCGCTCCTCGACACCGTCGCGCAGCACCGCGACCTCCTTAGCGCCGAGGTCGAGCAGGGCCCGGAGGGCGGCGCCGGCTTGACGCTTGGAGCGTGCCTCGAAGTAGCGCCCGGCGAGGATGAACGTCGTGACGCCGGCGGCGACCTCGAGGTAGATGTTCGCCGTCCCGCTGCTGCGGTCGATGGTGAGCTCGAAGGGGTGGGTCATGCCGGGCATCCCGGCGTCGCCCAGGAACAGGGCGTAGAGGGACCAGCCGAGGGCGGCGAGGGTGCCCATCGAGATGAGGGTGTCCATGGTGGCGGCGCCGTGACGCAGGTTGGTCCAGGCGGCGCGGTGGAAGGGAAGCGCGCCCCAGACCACGACGGGTGCGGCCAGGGTCAGGGACAGCCACTGCCAGAAGGTGAACTGCAGGGCGGGGACCATCGCCATCGCGATGACGGGGACGGCCAAAGCCGCGGACACGAGCAGGCGGCGGCGCAGCGAGGTGACCTCTGGCGCTTCGTCGTCGGCGGCGTCCCCGGACGAACGCGGGGACGCCTCGACGGCCGGGACGGCCGCGCCGTAGCCGGCCGCCTCGACGGCGGCGACGAGGTCCGCATCCGTCACACCGGGGGCGTCGACGACGACGCGGGCCTTCTCGGTGGCGAAGTTCACCTGCGCACGGACGCCGTCCACCTTGTTGAGCTTGCGCTCGACGCGGTTGGCGCAGGACGCGCACGTCATGCCGGTGAGGACGAGCTCCACGTCGCGGGCGCCGGCAGCGCTGGTGGTGGGGTGCTCGGTGGTCGAGCTCATGACGGTCCTTCCAGTGCAGCAGTGGAATGAGGAGTGCGGTCGCGCGGACCCTGGGTCAGTGCCCGTGCCCGCCCGTGGGGGTGCGGCTCGGCGTCGAGCCGGCGGGGGCCGGGGCGGCGTCGAGGACGAGGTGGGCTGTCCGTACGACGCCGCCCTGCTTGAAGTCCAGATAGAGGTGGTACCTCCCCGCGGTGGGGACCTCGGCGGTGAAGTTAACGGCGGGACCGGCGGTCGTGCGACCGTCCCCCGGCGCACCGTTGGGGTGGACGTGGAGGTAGGCGAGGTCGCCTTCGCGCAGGGCGACGAGGTGGCCGTAGGCGCCGAGGTAGGGCTCGAGGTCGGTGACGGGCCGCCCGTCGCGGCTGACCTGCAGACGCAGGGTCGAGTCCTCGCCGCCGCGCAGGTCGCCGGTCACGGTGACCTCGAAGCCGTCGTCGACCTGCGCGGTCCGTGTCGGCGCGGAGGGTGCGGGTGGCGTGGTCGTTCCCGGCACGGCGAGGTCGGTGCCGAGGGTGAGGGCCGGACCGCCCGTCGGGGTGAAGTCGGCGAACACCCGCCAGCTCCCCGGGGTGAGGTCGATCGCGCTACGCCACGTTCCGTGCTCGTCCATCACGGGGTGCACGTGCTGGAACCCGGTCTGGTCCCGGCGCACCACGATGAGGTGGAGTCGCTTCTCGTGCTCGACGTCGAACGAGGTCACCGGTGCGCCGGTGGCGTCATGGACGGTGAACGCGAGCTCGCGAGTGCCGGCGTCGAGGGCGTCGTCGCCGAGCTCGAGGGTGTAGCCGGCGCGGGAGGCCGCGAGGCCCGCGGGGAGGGTGTCGGTGGCCATGGGGTCCTCCTTCGTCGGGTCGGTCGCGTGCTCGGCGCCGTGGGCGGCGGCCGGGGCGACGGGTCCGGTGGAGGACCCGAGCGCCCAGGCGCCGCCGAACGTCAGCGCCAGCGCCGCGGCGAAGCCGGTCAGCGTGGCGGGGGTGCTCATGCGAGCTGGTAGCCGGCCTCCTCGACCGCGGCCTGGACGGCGTCGCGCTCGAGCGGCTGGCTGCTAGTGATCGTGACGGCACCGGTCGGGACGTCGACGGAGACGTCGGTGACGCCGGAGATCTCACGGACCTCCTCCGACACGGAGGCGGCGCAGTGGCCACACGTCATGCCGGTGACGGCGTAGGTGGCGACGGTGTTGGGCTGCTGGGTCATGGTGAGCCTCCAAGAAGTTGTCATGAACGGTCCGGTGAACCATACCCCTGTAGGGTACTCATGTAAACCCGGAGGGGGTATGCTGCATTCCGACGGCGGGCCAGCGGAACGGCGCGCAACGAACATAGGAGGGTCAGACATGACCGCACCAACTGCCTCGACCCCGACCTCAGCCATGCCCGCCGGCCACGAGCACGGCTACGTCCACTACGCGCACCGCGAGGACTACCTCAAGCGGTTGCGGCGGATCGAGGGTCAGGCGCGTGGTCTGCAGCGCATGGTCGAGGAGGAGAAGTACTGCATCGACATCCTCACCCAGGTGAGCGCGATGACGAAGGCGCTGCAGTCGGTCGCCCTCGGCCTGCTCGAGGAGCATCTCTCGCACTGCGTCGTAGACGCCGCCCGGGCCGGGGGACCGGAGGCCGACGCGAAGGTCCGCGAGGCATCCGAGGCGATCGCGCGGCTCGTCCGCTCCTGAGGGTGCGACCCTTGGCGCAGGGGTCAGATCGACGTGTGGTGAGCACCCCGCCGACGGCGGAGCCCCCCCTGCCTCGGGGTGGTCGGCGAGGAGGCCGGTGATACCGCTCGGACGGCCGGTGAGGGTGCGCCACAGCGATGGCGGCTTATTGGTGCTCGACGCCGAGGGGGTCGGGAGAGTGAGGACCTCGGGCTTCGTCAACTACTCGCGACTGGACTACGTCTGATCGGGATGTGCAGTGTCGGCGGCTGGACTGCAGCAAGCCTGGACCTTCGCGCGTCTAGTTGTACCCGGCCAAGACGTTGGTAGCGGCGAGCCCGGTTGAACGAACGAGAACCCCCGAGTGGGATGTGGCTTGTCTAAGGCCCACTCCAACCCGGAGGTTCTCGTGTCTCACGGTAGTGCTCGATTGACGGTCCACGGTCGGCGGCTGATCGTCCAGCGCCATGAGGCGGGCTGGCGACAAGCTCACATCGCCGCGGCGATGGGTGTGTCCCGCAAGTGCGTCAAGACCTGGATCGAGCGGTACGCGGCCGAGGGTGACGCCGGTCTGGTCACTCGCTCGTCGCGGCCGCACACCATGCCGACCAAGACCAGTGCCGAAGTCGAGGCAAAGGTCCTGGCCGCCCGCACCGAGCACCGCGAGGGCCCGGACGTGCTCGCACCCAAGGTCGGCGTCCCGGCCCGGACAGTCTCGCGGATCCTGCGCCGTCACGGTGTGCCGTACCTGCGCCACTGCGACCCGATGACCGGTGAGGTCATCCGGTCCTCGAAGCAGACCGCGACGAGGTACGAACGCAACCGGCCAGGCGAACTGGTCCACGTCGACGTGAAGAAGATCGGCAAGATCCCCGATGGCGGCGGGTGGCGCGCGCACGGTCGCTCGATGGGATCGACCTCCGCGAAGAAGAAGGCCCGGATCGGGTACGACTACGTGCACTCCATGGTCGATGACCACTCCCGCTTGGCCTACAGCGAGATCCTGTCCGACGAGAAGGGCGCCACCTGCGGCGGGTTCATCGAGCGGGCAGCGGCCGCGTTCGCCCGCTACGGCATTACCTCGATCGAGCGGGTGATCACCGACAACCACTTCAGCTACCGCAAGAGCAACGACGTCAAAGCAGCGATCGCCGCCCTGGGCGCTACCCACAAGTTCATCCGACCGCACTGCCCCTGGCAGAACGGCAAGGTCGAACGGTTCAACCGCACCCTGGCCACCGAGTGGGCCTACCGGCAAGCGTTCACCACCAACCACGACCGCACCGCAGCCCTTGCACCCTGGCTCGAGCACTACAACACTCAACGACGCCACACCGCCCTCGGAGGTCGACCGCCGATCAGCCGGCTGCTACCAACCTGATGGCCGGGTACACCTAGGCCTGGGTTGACGCACTCTCGGGCTCTGCGCCATCATCGCTGTATGACGATGACATCTGCGCTGAGTGTTCGGTCCGAAGAGGGTGCCGTCGACGCCCGGGTCGCCGCGGCCTGCCTCTTCCACGGGTTCGGCGACCCGCACCGCATCGCCATCCTCCAGCACCTCGCCCTCGGCGAGCACCGGGTCGTCGACCTCACCGCCCACCTCGGGCTGGCCCAGTCGACCGTGTCCAAGCACCTCGCCTGCCTGCGCGACTGCGGCCTCGTCACGTCGCGGCCGGAGGGCCGGGCGTCGGTCTACGCCCTCACCCACGCCGCCGGGCTGATGGACCTCTGGGCGGCCGCCGAGCGGCTGCTCGCCCTCACCGGAGAGCGCGTCGTCCTCTGCGAGACCTATGGCGCCGACACCCTGCCGGCCGGGGACGGGGCCCGATGACCACCGTGGCCCGCCGCACCCCGTTGTCCGATGCCGACCGCCACCGCCTGGGCGGGCGTGCCCGGCTCCTGGCCGGCACCTCCGTCACCTACAACGTCGTCGAGGCGGTCATCGCCATCACGGCCGGGGTCGTCGCGGGCTCGGTGGCGCTCGTCGGGTTCGGCCTCGACTCGGTCGTCGAGGTCTCCTCCGGGCTGATCGTCCTCTGGCAGTTCCGGCACCGGATGCCCGAGTCGCGGGAGCGAACGGCCCTGCGGCTCATGGCGATCTCGTTCTTCGTCCTGGCGGCCTACGTCTCGGTCGAGTCGGTCCGCGCCCTCGTCTCCGGCCACGAGCCGGACTCCTCGGCGGTGGGCATCGTGCTGGCGGCGGTGTCGCTGCTCGTCATGCCGTGGCTGTCGTGGGCGCAGCGCCGCACCGGGAGGGCGCTGGGCTCGAACGCCCTCGTCGCCGACGGCACCCAGACCCTGCTGTGCACCTACCTGTCGGCCGTGCTGCTCCTCGGGCTGGTCCTCAACGCCACCCTCGGGTGGTTCTGGGCCGACCCGGTCGCCGGTCTCGTCATCGCCGCGGTCGCCGTCCGCGAGGGACGCGACGCCTGGCGCGGGGAGGGGTGCTGCGGCCCGCTGTCGGCTCGCGGGGACTCGACGGAGGCGGCCTGCGCCTGCACCGACGCCCCGGAGGACTGCACCGACGGCTGCTGCGCGGCCACTCCGGCCCCGCTCGGCCCCGAGGGCCGATCCCCTCTCTGGCCGGCGACCTGGCCCGGGTCGAACGCGGACACGTCGGCCTGACCTGCCTCTCGTGGGGAGCTGCCGGGCGATCCGCGCGAGGCTGCCACGACGGATGTTTCGCGGTCGCCGCGCAGAGTCGGCATGACTGCGGCAGCGGAGATGATCAAACTCACGCTGCGTCGCGTCGTCGACCTTGGCTGCGTCCTGAGAGTGACTTCCGGCTATTGCAGCGAGCTCGCACGCGACGAGCCACGCCCTCGCCGGGTCGATTGCGCCTGTGCACTCTAACCCCGGTGGTCACGCCCCCAGTCGGTCGAGGACAGCGCTCAGCAGCGTGGGCATCGCCGGATCTGCATCCCCTCAGCTCAGATGTCCGGAAAAGCCGGTCAGGCTCCCCCTCGGTCGGCCAGCACGTGAGCATGCCCACCTGCGCTAACGTCGGTCCGCTGGTGGAGTATTCGAGTTCGGCCACAGAGAGGCGCGCCGCCCAACATGAGCGGCGATGCAATGAGGGTTGTGTGATGTCGCTGATGACCCAACGCCAACTCCCGGCCAAACAGGCCCAGCGTCGTTCCTTGCTACCCTTCGACGGGACAGTTAGCAAAGTGTTAGCAATGGCCCTTACGCGTAGGGAGGTTCCGAGCGTGCTGGACGTCGGTGACCTGCGGTGTTACTTGTGGCCAGGGGCGGGGTCGAACCGCCGACCTTCCGATTTTCAGTCGGACGCTCGTACCAACTGAGCTACCTGGCCG
>JBDIAL010000070.1:0-15658 GCA_039812405.1 Nostocoides sp. | reverse complement strand
GTCCACCGGCTCGACCGGCTGACCCGGCATCTCGGCGGCGCCGAGATCTGGGCCAAGCGCGAGGACGTGAGCAGCGGTCTCGCCTTCGGGGGCAACAAGGTGCGCAAGCTGGAGTACCTCGTGCCGGACGCGCTCGCGCAGGGGGCCGACACCCTCGTCTCGATCGGGGGGTACCAGTCCAACCACACCCGTCAGGTCGCGGCCGTCGCGGCCCATCTCGGTCTCGGGTGCCGCCTCGTCCAGGAGCGCTGGGTCGACTGGGACGACCCGGGCAACGACCGGGTGGGCAACATCCTCCTGTCGCGGATCATGGGCGCCGACGTGCGGCTCGACCCGGCGGGCTTCGACATCGGGATCCGCAGCTCGTGGGAGGAGGCGATCCGCGAGGTCGAGGAGTCGGGGGGCACGCCCTACGGCATACCGGCCGGGGCGAGCGAGCACCCGCTCGGGGGGCTGGGGTTCGCGAACTGGGCGTTCGAGGTGGCCGAGCAGGAGCGTCAGCTCGGTGTGACCTTCGACACTGTCGTCGTGTGCACGGTGACCGGGTCGACGCACGCCGGGATGATCGCCGGGTTCGCCGCCCTCGAGGAGGCGACGGGCGGCCCCCGGCGGCGGGTCATCGGGATCGACGCCTCGGCCACCCTCGAGCAGACCCGCGACCAGGTGGCCCGGATCGCGCGGAGCACCGCCGCGCTCATCGAGCTCGGCCGCGAGCTGCGCGACGACGAGATCACGGTGCTGCCGGGCTGGGCGGGCGACTCCTACGGCATCCCCGTCGCGTCGACGGTCGAGGCGATCCGCCTCACCGGCCGGCTCGAGGGGGTCATCCTCGACCCGGTCTACGAGGGCAAGTCGATGGCCGGGCTCGTCGATCTCGTGACCTCGGGGGAGATCCCCCGCGACGCCCGGGTCCTCTACGCCCATCTCGGCGGCCAGCCGGCGCTCAACGCCTATCCGGGCGTCTTCGACCCGGTCACCGCCTGAGTCCGCCGGCGTCCCCGTCATGGTGCCCCTGACCGCATACCTCGTCCCGGCCCGCCCGGCGGTCACGGACACTGAGGTGCGGCGCTCGCGGTTCCGGTGCACGCTCGAGCGGGTCGAGAGCGAGCCGGCCGCGCGCGCCGTCGTCGAGCGGGTCCGCCGGGAGCACTGGGACGCCGGCCACCACTGCAGCGCGTTCGTCCTCGGGCCGGACGGCGCGACCCAGCGCTCGTCCGACGACGGCGAGCCGTCGGGCACGGCCGGTGCGCCCATGCTCGAGGCGCTCCGGGGGCGCGGGCTGAGCGACGTCGTCGCGGTCGTGACCCGCTGGTTCGGCGGGGTGCTGCTCGGGACCGGCGGTCTCGCCCGGGCCTACGGCGACGCGGTCCGCGGTGCGCTGGAGGAGGCCGGGGTCCGCGAGCGGCGGCTCGTCACCGAGTACGCCGTCCGCCTCCCCGTCGCCACGGCCGGCCGGGTCGAGGGCCAGCTGCGGGCCCGTGGCGTGCAGGTCCTCGGGGTGTCGTATGCCGAGGCGACGGCCGCCGTCGTCCACGCCGTCGAGCCGGTCGGGGAGCCGCCGGCGCTCGCCGCACTCGTCGCCGGGCTCACGGCCGGCAGGGCTCTCGTCGAGCCGCTCGGCACCCATTGGGTCGACGGCTGAGGGCCGTCCGGTGACGACTCACCGGGGCGTCCGAGCGAGGCAGTCGTGATCGAGATGTGGCAACCTGCTGCCCTGACGTCGGTTCGGTGTCATCCTGTTGGGTGGCTGTTCATCTGGTGGACATCCACCCTCGGTACGCAGAGCCGCCGAAGGGCGACGGAGCCGGCTGCGGGGCGCAGCCGGCTCCGTCCGCGTCCCGGGCGGCCTCGAGGAGCCGATACGGCCGCCCGCAACCGGTCGAGGTATGCGGGGACCATCGCAGGGACATCGCATACCTCCACCCAGCCGAGCCTCCGACCGGTCGAGGTATGCGGGGGCCACCGCAGTGACATCGGTCACCTGACCGGGAAGGACCCGAAACTAGGCCCCGAGCAGTCCCGCGACGTAGGCCGCCTGTCCGGCGTGCTGGGCCGCGTCGTCGACGATGCTGACGAGCCGGACGAGCGCGGTGACCGGCGGGTCCCAGCGCTCGTCGACGATCCGGGTGAGGCCGGCGGCATCGAGGGAGCGGACCACCTCGACGGTCCGGGCGTGGACCGCGTCGTAGTAGTCGGCGAGCACCCCGGGCGAGGTCGCCGTGAACCGGGCCACGTCGTCGAGGGTCATGCCGTAGCCGTGGGTCGAGGCGGGGTAGGGCGCCCCGATGCGCTCCTGCCACCCGTCGGCGTGCACCTCGGGCGCGCCGGAGAGGGCCGCGACCTGGGCGTCCTCCATCCGGCCGACGTGCCAGACGAGCCAGCCGATCGAGTTGTTCCGGCGGCCGTCGACCTCCGGCATCCGGGAGAGCAGGGCGGGGGGCAGCCCGTCGACGACGGCGTGGACGAGCTCGGGGATCCGGCCGAACGCCTCGAGGAGGACGTCGGCCGCTGTGGGTGCGGAGTCGCTCATGGCTCCCACGGTATGCCGCGTCGGCAGCTCATCGGCTCGAGTCCTTTTGCCGGTCGAACGCGGCTCGGATCGGGGCGGTGTCGTAGACGATGTGCAGGACGCGGATCCGGCCGTCCCCGTCGAGCTCGGCCACATCCACCACGGTGAACGGTGCCGGTTCGCCGTTCGCGAGCGTCCAGTCGAAGTCGAACCAGAAGCTCACCACCGGTCCAGCCGGGCCACGACCGGTCATGGAGGCACGCAGGCTCAGCCGTGAGCTGCCCGTGTCCGCGAAGAGGCGTGGATAGAACTCGGCCGCGGGGAGCACGCCGTACAGCGGGGAGTCGACGGCGCCATCCTCCGAGAACAGCCCGAGAACGTGGGACAGGTCGGCTCGCGCGAGGCCGTCCAGGTACCGAGCGATGAGTTCGTCCGACTGCACGAACCCCATCCTGGCGCAGGGTGGGGACACCCCACTGCACACGGCACCGGTGTGGCGGGGCCGAGGCAAGAGCATGCCGTGCCGAGGGTCGGGCATACCTCGACTCGCGGAGGCCGCGGGGGGAGGGAGCGGGGAGGCCGCGGGGGAGGGCCAGGGGATCAGTCGAGCCGGATCACGTCGACCGCGACGTCGAGCCGCGAGCCGGTGCTCTCGGTGAAGACGACGCCCTTGAGCGGGGAGACGTCGGTGAAGTCACGGCCCCACGCCGTGACGACGTAGCGCGAGTCGGCGAGCTGGTCGTTCGTCGGGTCGAGGTCGACCCACGTGCCGTCGGGGGCGAGGACCGAGGCCCACGCGTGGGAGGCGTCGGCGCCCTCGAGCCGCGGCCTCCCCGGCGGCGGCTGGGTCTCGAGGTAGCCGCTGACGTAGCGGGCCGTGAGTCCCGCCGTGCGCAGGCACCCGATCGCGAGGTGCGCGAAGTCCTGACAGACGCCGGCGCGCACGTCGAGCAGCTCGGGGAGGGTCGTGCGCACGCTCGTCGCGCCCTTGCGGTAGGCGAAGTCCGCGTGGATTGTCGTCGTCAGCTCGGCGAGCGCGTCGCCGAGGGGGCGCCCGGGATCCAGGACCCGCGCGGCATAGTCCCGGACGGCGGGCGCCAGGTCGACGAGGCGGGAGGGCAGGCGGTAGGCGACCTCCTCCACCTGCTCCCGGGCCCGCTCCGCCTGGGCCGCGGCCGCCGTCGCGACGGTCCACCCGTCGAGGGCGCCGAGGTCGACGGCAGGCCATTCCACCTCGACGACGCTGCGCTTGGCGACGGCCAGCTCGGTGTGCGGGGTGCGGACCTCGACGTACCAGCTGTGGTTGCCGAAGTGGTCGACGTGGGTGCTCACGAGGTCCGGCTCGGGGGTCACCGACACCTCGTGCTCGACGACCCGCTGGTGCGGGGTGTCCCGCGGGCGCAGCGTCCCGCGCTCGTAGCACGCCTCGACCTCGCCGTCGTAGGTGTAGGTCGTGCGGTGGCGCACCTCGTAGCGTCGCGGGCCGTGGTGGGCCGAGCCGTCCCTCACGACGGCCACCCCGGGGCCCAGTTCGCCTCGACGGGCCGCAGTGGCGCGCGCCGCGAGAAGTGGCGCCGGGCGATGACGACGTCGAGGCGTCGCACCTCGCCGCGGAACGCGACCGCCGTCTCGGCGAGGGTCGAGCGGTCCCCCGAGCAGGCCGCCTCGACGTCGAGGGTCAGCAGGCGCCGGCGGATCTCCCGCGTCTCGTCGGCGAGGCGCTCGTCGCCGACGAGTCCGAGGTCGCGGGCCAGCCGGTCGAGCTGGAAGGCCACCGAGCGCGGGTTGCCCTCGTCGAGGAGGAGCAGGTCCGCCGCCGACAGGACGGGCAGCGGGTAGCCCTCGCCGGTCACGAGCCGGCGGCGGTGGGTGAGGATGCTCTCGCCGGCCATGAGGACCGCCTCGGTCACCTGCCCGTCCGCGACCGGTGCGCGGGGGACGGCGAGGGTATGCCGGACGAGGGAGAGGGTGTGGACGGCCCGCTCGAGACGGGTCCCGAGGTCGATGAACCCCCACGCGGCGTCGCGGACCATGCTCTCGACGATGATGCCGGCGACGGCGAGCATCGACTCCAGGACGTGGGTGAGCTGCGGCTGGAGCTGGAGCTCCTCGCCGGGCGCCTCCCCGAGGGTCCGCTCGAGGCGGGAGAGGACCATCCAGGCGTCGCCCGACATCTGGTCACGCACCTGCTGGGCGGCCTGGATGAGCCGGTTCGCGGCATACGCGACGGTGCCCTCGGTCCCGAGGTCCATGACGACGTCCTGGAGGTACTGCCGGGTCGTCGTGGCGCCCTCGTCGTCGTCGGGGGGCTCGATCCGGGTCAGGGCGGCGACGGCTCTCACGAGGACCGTCATGGCCTGTCCGCCGGGTGTCGCCGGGTGGTTGCCGTGGTCCTCGACGAGGTCGGCCGTGACCCGCAGGATGCGGGCGGTGCTCTCGACGCGCTCGGCGTAGCGGCCGACCCAGTAGAGGTTCTCGGCGACCCGGGGGGCGGGGGTCGTGCGGTGACCGCGCGGACGACGGGTCGCGAGGTCGGAGCCGGCGGTGGGCACGGGGCCCGGGGAGCCGGCCTCCGAGAGCACCCAGACGTCCTTGGCGAGGGCGCCGTTGGCCGAGGCGATGTGCGGGTCCTCCTCGCGCGGGGCCACCCGGCCCAGCCCCCCGGGCAGGACCGTCGTCGTGCCCGGCGTCGTCACGGCGAAGGTCCGCAGGACGAAGCGTCGCGGCTCGAGGCCCGTCGGGGTGACGATCGGCGCCGTCGACAGCGGCAGCGGCTGCTGGCCGCACCAGGCCCACGGCCGGTCCGCGATCTCGCGGCGGAGGTCCTCGCGGGAGGCGGCGTCGAGCCGCCAGCCGAACCGGCTCCGTCCGCGCCCCGGCATGCCGACCGGCTTGAGGACGAGGTCGTCGAGGTGGGCGAGGACGTGCGACCGGCTCGCGGGGTCGCCGCACCACCAGGTCGGGGCCTGGGGGAGGAGGAGGTCCTCGCCGAGCAGCTCCCGGGCCGCGCCGGGGAGGAAGGGCAGGAGGGCGGGGTTGTCGAGGAGGCCGGCGCCGACCGGGTTGACGACCGTCACGGTGCCGCGGCGGACCGCCTCGACGAGCCCGGGCACCCCCACCTCGGAGGAGGCCCGCAGCTCGAGAGGGTCGGCCGAGAGGGCGTCGACGTGGCGGAGGACGACGTCGACGGGCTCGGGCCGCTCGGACGTCGCGATCCACACCCGGCCCTCACGGACGACGAGGTCCTCGGCCTCGACGACGGGAAACCCGCACAGGGTGGCGATGAAGGCCTGCTCGAAGGCGGTGTCGCTGCGCGACCCGCCCGAGAGCAGGACGATCCGCGGCGGCTCGGACCCGGTGACCGCCGCCTGCTGCAGGGCCCGGGTCATCGTGTCGAAGAACCCGCGCAGCCGGAGCAGCCCCGTGTCGCGGTGCAGACCCGCCATGACGCGCGAGGTGATGCGGCGGCTCGCCATGGCATACCCCGCCCCCGCGGGCGTCTCGCTCCGGTCGGCCATCACGGCCCACCCGCCGCTCGCGTCCCGTCCGAGGTCGGTGCCGGTGAGGACGAGGCGGGACTGGCGGGCGTCGGGGAGCCCGTCGACCTGGTGGACGAAGCCGGGATGGCCGAAGACGACCTCCGGCGGGATCGTCCCGCTGCGCAGCAGCCGCCGCGCGCCGTAGGCGTCGCGCAGGACGAGGTCGAGCAGGTGGGCCCGCTGCTCGAGGCCGCGGTCGACGCCGGCCCACTCCTGGGCGGTGAGGACGACGGGGACGGGGTCGACGTCCCAGCGCCGCGGCAGCCGGCCGGGGGCGCTCGTGCCGAACCGGATCCCGTCGTCGCGGACGAACCGCCGCGCCTCCGCCTGGGCCGTCCGCAGGCCGCCGAGGCCGAGGGACTCCAGGGTCGCGACGAGGCCGTTGTCCTGGTCGTGGACCCCGCCCTCGGTGAGCACCTCGTCGACGACCGCCTCAGACCGGGCGCGCAGCCGGGCCCGGTAGGCCCCGAGGAGACCGCCCTCCGGCTCGGTCGCGGCGCTCGTCATGCGCGACACCTTAGGGGCAGCCCCGGGTCACTCCGTCGCCAGCCACCATCCCCGCACCATCCCGGCCGGGCGGCCGGGCTCGATGTAGTGCTCGGTCCCCATGACGGCCGCGAACGCCTCCGGCGGCATGGTGAGGAAGGCCTGGATGTCGGTCGCCTGGCTCGCGTGGCTCGCGAGCGCCGCGCGGCGCTGCTCGAGCCACGGGGTCACGTCGACCTGCCAGTGGATGCGCTCCTCCGGCTCGCCGAGCGGGTTGCCGTCGTCCATGGCGCGGTCGGGGTCGAAGTCGGGGTCGACCTCCATGCCGGCCGCCCGGGCCCGGGCGATGCCGGCCCGGATGTGGTCGCGGTTCATCGTCGACTCCAGGAGCCGCGGGGGCTTCGTCGCGGCGACCTCGGCGGCCCGGTGGACGACGGCGTGGACCCGCACGTGGTCGGGGTGCCCGTAGCCGCCGTGCCAGTCGTAGCCGACGAGGACGTCGGCGGCCTCCTCGTCGAGGATCGCGGCGAGCCGCTGGGCGGCCTCCTCCAGGTCCGCCCGGACGAAGGCGTCGTCCCACGCGTTCTGCTCCCACCCGGTCATCCCCGAGTCGGCATACCCGAGCCAGGCGACCCGCTGGACGCCGAGGACGTCGGCGCTCGCCTGCGCCTCTCGGCGTCGGCGCTCGACGACGGTCTCCCCGGGCGCGAGGTCCGGGGGCGCCTCCCCGTGGTCGCCGTTGGTCGCGAAGACGACGACGACCCGGTGGCCCTCCGCCGCGGCGCGCGCCATCGAGCCGGACGTCTGGGACGCCTCGTCGTCGGGGTGGGCGTGGAGGAAGACGATGGTCGCCACGAGGATCGAGCCTAGTTGCGGTCGAGGCCGCTCGGCGGGGGTGCTCGTCGACGGCTCCCTCGACCCCGGTCGGTGCCTCCTCGGCGCCTCCTCGGCCTCCCTCGGATGCCGCCCAGGTCTTGCCACGGTGCGGTCCGCGGTGTTCTCATCGGCTGAGGAAAAAGCTGACGCACGGGGTCGACCATGGCGTACGATGTTGCTTGCATCAACCAACGATTTCGCAGTGTCGCGCGTCGAACCTCGAAGGGCGCTCGCAGCGCCCCGACCTAGAACCAAGAGAGCTGGAGTCTGCCTTGTCCTACACGCCCCGCCACGCGTCCGGCGCGTCGGCGCCGAACCGAGAGCGAACCGCCGGGACCGACGCCCCGACCGCGACCTCCCCGACGCATACCTCACCGGCCACCCCACCCGTCTACCCGGAGGGCATCGACGCCGCGGTGCTCAAGATCGCGGGTGTCGTCGTCCTCGGTGCGATCATGTCGATCCTCGACATCACCGTCGTCAACGTCGCCCTCGCGACCTTCCAGACGAAGTTCGCCAAGAACGGCGAGCCGCTGGCCTACTCGACGGTGGCCTGGACCGTCACGGGATACACCCTCGCCCTCGCGACGGTCATCCCGCTGACCGGCTGGGCCGCCGACAGGTTCGGCACGAAGCGGCTCTACATGTCGGCGATCGGGCTGTTCACCCTCGGCTCGGTCCTGTGCGCCTCGTCCCAGAGCATCGAGATGCTCATCTCGTTCCGGGTCCTGCAGGGCCTCGGCGGCGGCATGCTCATGCCGCTCGGCATGACGATCCTCACCCGGGCGGCCGGGCCGAAGCGGATGGGCCGGCTCATGGCGATCCTCGGCGTGCCCATGCTCCTCGGCCCGATCTTCGGCCCGATCCTCGGCGGCTGGCTCATCGACCACCTCAGCTGGCACTGGATCTTCCTCATCAACCTGCCGATCGGCATCATCGCCCTCGTCTACGCCTACTTCGCGCTGGCGAAGGACCGTCCGACCCCGTCGGAGTCGTTCGACTTCCTCGGGATGCTCATGATGAGCCCCGGTCTCGCGCTGTTCCTCTACGCGGTCTCCTCGATCCCCGGGGAGGGCACGTTCTTCAACTGGAAGACCGAGGTCTTCGGGTCGATCGGCGTCCTGCTCATGGCGATCTTCGTCGTCTACAGCTTCAAGCCGAAGCACCCGCTGCTCGACCTGCGGCTGTTCCGCAACCGCAACCTCGCCGTCTCGATCATCACGATGATCATCTTCGCCGCGTCGTTCTTCGGTGCCCTCCTCCTCGTGCCGCAGTACTTCCAGGTTGTCCGGGGCGAGTCCCCGCTCCAGGCCGGCTGGCTCGTCGCCCCGCAGGGCTTCGGCGCCATGCTGACGATGCCGGTTGCGGGCGCGCTCGTCGACAAGTTCCCGGTCGGCCGGATCGTGCCGTTCGGCCTCGTCGCCATCGTCGTCGGCATGTTCCTCCTGTCGACGGTCGACGCGACGACGTCCTACTTCCACATCTGCGCGATCCTCTTCCTCATGGGGCTCGGCATGGGCAGCACGATGATGCCGATCATGACGACGGCGCTGAAGACGTTGACCCATCACGAGGTGGCCCGCGGCTCGACCCTGCTCAACATCACCCAGCAGATCGGCAGCTCCATCGGTGTCGCGACGTTCTCCGTCATCCTCACCAACGGCCTCAACAGCCGCCCGCTCATCGGTCAGGCCGAGGCCTTCGCCGCGGCCGCCAAGAGCGCGGGCAACGACCCGTCCGCGCTCCAGCAGCTGGTGGCCCGGTTCCCCGAGGTGGCGAAGATCTTCGCCTCGGCCGGCACCAACCTCGCCGAGGCCCAGCGGCTCCTCACGGCCGCCGTGAAGTCGGCCATGGCCGAGGCGTTCTCGCACACCTTCCTCGTCGCTGCCTTCGTCGTCTGCCTGGCCGTCGTCTCGGCGCTCTTCCTCCCCCGGTCCCACGAGGAGTCGCACCTCCTCGACGACGAGGAGGACGAGCCGGCCCAGCCGGTCATGATCCACTGAGGCATGACATGAGTGCCCCCGTCGGCCCGCCCGCTCCCGGGCGGGCCGACGTGCTCGTCGTGGGGGCCGGGATCTCCGGGGTCGACATGGCATACCGGATCCAGACGATGTGCCCCGGTCTCTCGTATGCCGTCCTTGAGGCACGTGAGTCCCTCGGCGGGACGTGGGACCTGTTCCGCTACCCCGGGGTCCGCTCCGACTCGGACATGTTCACCCTCGGCTTCCCCTTCGAGCCGTGGACCGGCGAGCTGTCGATCGCGGACGGCGCGAGCATCCTCGACTACGTGAGGTCGACGGCCGCCCGGCACGGCATCGACCGGCACGTCCGCTTCTCCCACCGGGTGGTCCACGCGGCGTGGTCGAGCCAGGACGCGGCGTGGACCGTCGACGTCGAGACGCCCGACGGGCCGTGCCGGCTCACGGCGCCGTGGCTGCATACGGCAACCGGCTACTTCCGCTACGACGCGCCCTACGACGCGGGGCTCCCCGGCCTCGGGGACTTCGCGGGCGAGGTCGTCCACCCGCAGTCCTGGCCGTCCGAGCTGTCGGTCGCGGGTCGCCGGGTCGTCGTCGTCGGCTCGGGCGCGACGGCGGTGTCCCTCGTGCCGGCCCTGGTCGGCCAGGGTGCCGCCCGGGTGACGATGCTCCAGCGCTCGCCCGGCTACCTCCTCGCCGTCCCCCTGCGGGACGGGCTGGCGAACCGGCTCCGGAACCGGCTCGGCGCCGAGCGGGCCCACGAGGCCGTCCGCTGGAAGAACGTCCTCACGATGACGGCGCTGTATGCGGCGTCCCGGCGCGCGCCCCGGACCATGGCGCGGCTGATCACCGGAGGCGCCGTCCGGGCGACGCGGTCCAGCGGGCTCGGCCGCGAGCACTTCACCCCCCGCTACGCCCCGTGGGACGAGCGGATGTGCTTCGTCCCCGACGGTGACCTGTTCGCCGCGCTCCGGTCCGGGCGGGCCACCGTCGTCACCGACGCCATCGAGCGGGTCGTGCCCGAGGGGGTCCGGACGAGGGGCGGCCAGCTCGTCGAGGCCGACGTCGTCGTCACCGCGACGGGCCTGGCGCTGCAGCTCTTCGGCGGGGCGACCCTCGAGGTCGACGGGGTGCCCGTCGACCTGGCGCGCCGCCACCTCTACCGAGGGCTCATGCTCGAGGGCGTCCCCAACCTCACGATCTCGATCGGCTACACCAACGCCTCGTGGACCCTGCGGGCCGACCTGGCGGCCCAGTACGCCTGCCGGCTCATGGCCTCGATCCGGGCGTCCGGCCGCTCCTTCGTCCATCCGCGTCCGCCGGGCCCGCTGCCGCAGCGGCCCGCGATGGCCCTGACGAGCGGCTACGTCCGGCGCTCCATGGCCGACTTCCCCAAGCAGGGTGACGCGAGTCCGTGGATCGTCCCCCAGAGCCACCTGCGCGACCGTCGGGACCTGCGCCGGGCCGACCTCATGCAGCACATGGTCGTCGACGAGCCCCCGGTGTCTCCGGTCGTCCCGGCTCCCGTGGCGCCGGTTGTCCCGACCTCACCCGACAAGGGGGCACCTCGCGGGGGAAGCGTTGTCGGGTGAGGTGACCGTTTGTGGTGGAACCCGATAAAGGGCGGGGGTGGGGTGGCCGGGGTCGTCGGGCGGAGGGTGTCGGGTGTCGGGTGTCGGGCAGAGGATGTCAGGCGGAGGAGGAGGGGGCCCAGAGGTTGATGCCGGCCTCGACGGCATACCGGTCGATGCTGCGCAGCTCACGGTCGGAGAAGGCGAGGTTGCGCGTCGCCCCGACGCTGTCCTCGAGCTGGGCGACGCTCGAGGCGCCGACGAGGACCGAGGTGACCCGGGGGTCGCGCAGCACCCAGGCGAGGGCCAGCTGCGCCAGGGTCTGACCCCGCCTGCGCGCGATACGGTCGAGCGCGGCGATCTGGGTGAGGGCCGACTCGGTGAGCAGGCCCGGGTCGAGGCTCTTGCCCTGGGCCGCGCGTGAGCCCGCGGGGATGCCCTTGAGATACCGGCTGGTCAGCATGCCCTGGGCGAGCGGGCTGAAGGCGATGCAGCCGACACCGGCCGCGCCGAGGACGTCGAGAAGGCTGTCGCCGTCCACGGCGGAGGGCTGCTCGACCCAGCGGTTGAGCATCGAGTAGGACGGCTGGTGGATGAGCAGCGGGGTGCCGAGCCGGTCCAGGATCTCGACGGCCTCGAGGGTCCGTGGCCCGGAGTAGGAGGAGATCCCGACATAGAGCGCCTTGCCGGCGCGGACCGCGGAGTCGAGCGCGCCGAGCGTCTCCTCCAGGGGCGTCGTCGCGTCGAACCGGTGGCTGTAGAAGATGTCGACGTAGTCGACCCCCATGCGTCGGAGGGACTGGTCGAGGGAGGCGAGGAGGTACTTGCGCGAGCCTCCGCCCTGGCCGTACGGGCCCGGCCACATGTCGTAGCCCGCCTTCGTCGACAGGACGAGCTCGTCGCGGTAGGGGCGGAAGTCGCGGCGGAAGAGGGTGCCGAAGTTGCGCTCCGCCGAGCCGTAGGGCGGCCCGTAGTTGTTCGCGAGGTCGAAGTGCGTGACCCCGAGGTCGAACGCCCGCCGGAGGATGGCCTGCTGTCGATCGAGGGGCACGTCGTCGCCGAAGTTGTGCCAGAGACCGAGCGAGACGGCCGGCAGGGCGAGGCCCCAGCGGCCGCACCGGCGGTACGGCATACCGGCGTCGTAGCGGTCGGGGGCGGCCTTGAACTCGTCGGCGTGGAAGGTCATGCCGCCAGCATTCCACGCGCCTCGGCCCCCGCGCCTCGGCCCACCCGCCCGCGTCGTCACCGGTGACGGAGGGTGGCGACGGCGGTGACGACGGCCTCGAGGAGCGTCTCGAACTGCCCGTCCGGGTCGGCGAACATCCGACGGCCCGAGGCCGTGACGAGCGGGAAGCGGGCGGGGTCCACCCGGCTCTCCCGGGTGCCCGGCGCGTAGCGGTCCGGGTCGGCCTGCCGTCGCTCCTGCTCCTCGATGGCATAGCCGACGGCGAAGCTCGTCACGAGGGTGAAGGCGTCGGTCGCCGCCTCCGGTCCGAACCCCTGGTCGGCGAGCCAGGCCAGGCCCGGCTCCTGCTGCTCGATGAGCCCGGCGTCGGTGAGGTAGGTGCCGCTGAACAGCCGGGCCCCGTCGCGGTGGGCGAGCAGGCCGTGGCGCGTCGCGCGGGCGTAGGCGCGGAAGGCGTCCTCCCACGAGGCGGCGGCTCCCGTCGCCGCCTCGGCGGCGCTCGAGATCTCCCGCCAGACGCGCGTCCCCATCTCGTCGACGAGCTGCCGCTTGTCCCTCAGGTGCCAGTAGAGGGCGGGCGGACGCACCCCGAGCCGGTCGGCGACGGCCCGCGTCGTCAGCCCGTCGATGCCGACCTCGTCGAGGACGACGAACGCCGCGTCGACGATCCGCTCGGTCGACAGTCCCTTGGCCACGGGGCCACCTTGACACCTTAACGACGTTAAGCGCACACTGGATGGCGGAACTTAACGACGTTAAGGAGAGTGGGTATGCGAGCAGCGATCGTCGAGCAGGCGGGTGCGGCGCCCGTCGCCGGAGACTTCCCGGAGCCGGAGGCCGGCGAGGGGCGCGAGGTCATGGAGGTCGTCGCCGCGGGTGTCCATCCGCTCGTGCGCAGCCTGGCCGGCGGCGGCCACTACGGCAGTCACGGCACCTGGCCGATGGTGCCCGGCGTCGACTGCGTCGCGCGGTCGGAGGACGGGACGCTGCGGTATGCCGGGTTCGTCACCCCGCCCTGGGGCACCCTCGCCGAGCGCGTCGCCGTGCCGGGCGGGGTGCCGCTGCCGGACGGCGCCGACCCCGTCGCCGTCGCCGGCGGGGTCAACCCCGGGATGAGCTCGTGGCTCCCGCTCACGACGCGGCGGGCCGCCATCGGCGACCTCGGCACCGTGCTCGTCCTCGGGGCGACCGGGGTGGCCGGCCGGATGGCGGTCCAGATCGCCGGGCTGCTCGGGGCCGAGCGGGTGGTCGGCGTGGGCCGCGACGGGGAGCGACTGGCCGCCGTCGCCGCCCTCGGCGCGACGACCGTCACCCTCTCCGAGGGCGCCGAGGGGATCGCCGCCGCGCTCGGGGGGCACGTCCCGTCGACGGTCCTCGACTTCGTCTGGGGGCCGGCGGCCGAGGCCACCTGGGCCGCCCTCGCGCGATCCGGCCTCGACGAGGACACCGCCGACATCGAGCACGTCCAGATCGGCTCCCTCGCGGGCGCCACGGCCGCGCTGCCGGCGGCCCTGCTGCGCAGCCGACGCCTGCAGGTGCGGGGCTCGGGCGCCGGGTCGGTGCCGGTCGAGCGGATCGTGCGCGAGCTGCCGACCCTCGTGAGCCACATCGCCTCTGGTGCCCTCGACGTGCCCGTCCGCGCCTATCCCCTCGAGGAGGTCGGCACCGCCTGGGCGTCCGGTGCCGGTGAGCGGGCGGTCGTCACCTTCTGAGCGGCGGCTGGCCCTAGGCTGCCGCCATGACGGACGGCGGGGACGACGGGGACGACGGCGGACCCGCCGAGGGCCGGCTGCGGCGGTGGCTGCTGCCGGACGGGACCGACCCGGACCCGCGGTTCACCCTCGCCAACGAGCGCACCTTCCTGGCCTGGACCCGGACCGCCCTCGCCCTCGTGGGAGGCGGCCTCGCCGTCGACGCGTTCACGGGCGAGGTGTGGGGGCGGTCCGAGCGCAAGCTCGTCGCCCTGCTCCTGCTCGCCATCGGCGTCATCTGCAGCGTCGGGGCGTTCGTCCACTGGGTGCGGTCCGAGCGCGCCATGCGTCGAGGCGTGTCCATCCCCGTCCCCGTCCTCGTCCCCATCCTCACCGCGGTGAGCGTCGTCGCGACCCTTGTGGTGCTCGCCGTCATCCTCAGAGGGCAGCTGTGAGGATGCGGGCGGGTCAGGTGCGGTCGTGAGCGTCCCGCCGGGTCGACCGCCCATGCCCACCGACCAGGCCGAGCGGACCCACCTGGCCTGGACACGCTCGCTCACCGGGCTCACCGCGTGCTCGGCGATCCTCGTGCGGTGGCTCGCTCGCGACGTCCTCGTCGTCGCCCCGCTCCTGGTCGTCACGCTCGGTGCGATCGTCGCCATCGCCGTCACCCAGCGCCCCCGTATCCGGCGCCAGCTCGAGGGTCTCCGGGCCGGGGTGATCGCCCCCGACGTGTGGGGCTGCCTCTCGCTGACCGCGGTACTCGTCCTGCTCGGGGTGGGCGGCATCGCCATCCTCTTCCTCACCTCCTGGTAGGCAGGGGGCAGGCTCGGGGGTGGAGGTGTGGCGATGCCGCCGGAGGGTCACCCATACCTCGACCCCGGGTCAGCCACGCCCGACAGCCCGGGCGGCCAGGCGGGCGAGAACGGCGCACACCGCGCAGGCGATCACGACGGGCCAGGCGACGTGGGTCAGCTCCCACACCATGACGGTCGCGAAGAGGGCGCTGCGGTGGCTCACCGAGAGCACACCGGCGGCTCCGACCAGCCCGTATGCCGCGACCGAGACCCCGCCGACGAGCGGGTCCGCCCCAGCCCCGACGAGGCCGGAAGCGCCCACCGCGGCCCATCCCAGCCCGATCGCGGCGCCGAGGGCCGCGCCGGTCGCGAGAGCCGGGGTGAGGAGCCCGCCGACGATCCCGCCCCGGAGGCACAGCCCGGTGAGGCCGATCTTGAGGACGAGGAGCACGGCGAACGTCGCCGCCGCCCGTCCGGCGTCGGGCGACACCTGGGTGGGCCGGATGGCGAGCTCGACGAGTCCCTTGCCGTTGCCGGGCAGACCGGGCCACCACACGGTCGCGACGCCGACGGCGAGCATGGCGAGCGTCGTCGCAACGGGCAGCCGCCACGAGGGTCCGGGCTGCGCGGCCATGGCGCGGCGGGCGAGGACGTTGAGGGCGATCGCCGCGGCCGCGCACGGGGCGGCCCCCGCGACCGCCCACCCGAGGAGAGCCGGACCCGGCCACCACGACCGGGCTGCGTCGAGGGAGAGGGCCGGGACGGCATACACGCTGTGCCGTCCGACGACGGGCCACGCGACCGCCGTGGCCACCCCGCTGGCGAGCCCCAGTGCGACGACGTCGAGGACGCCGACGGAGGTGAGGGAGAGCGCCGCGAAGAGCAGGCCGCTGACCGGCACGTTGTAGACGGCGGCCAGCCCGGCGCCGGCGCCGGCGGCGAGCAGCAGCCGCCGGGCCTCGTGATCCGGGGCGAAGCGCTCGGCGAGCCAGCCACCCGCCATCGCCCCGACCTGGCGCGGCGC
>JBDIAL010000069.1:0-15752 GCA_039812405.1 Nostocoides sp. | reverse complement strand
GATGGCAGCCTTCTTGTGCTTCGTGGTGGCCCATTTGGAGTGGCCGCTCATGGACGATTCCTCACGATCTCGACGAACATCTCGTGCACTCGGTGGTCCCGCGTCACCTCGGGGTGGAAGGACGTGGCGAGGAGGCTCCCCTGCCGGACCGCGACGATCCTACCGGCGGCCGGGCCGTGCGCGACGCGGCCGAGGACCTCGACGGACGGACCGGTCTCCTCGACCCAGGGGGCCCGGATGAAGACGGCCCGGACGGCCCCCTCGATCCCGGTGAGGTGCAGGTCGTCCTCGAAGGAGTCGACCTGCCGACCGAACGCGTTGCGCCGCACCGTGACGTCGAGGCCGCCGAGGGTCTGCTGGTCGGGACGTCCGTCGGCGAGCCGGTCGGCGAGCATGATCATCCCGGCACACGAGCCGTATGCGGGCAGCCCCTCTCCCAGGAGGGTGCGCAGGGGGTCGAACAGGTCGAAGGCCCGGACCAGCTTGTCCATCGTCGTCGACTCCCCGCCGGGGATGACGATGCCGTCGAGCGCGGCCAGCTCGGCCGGTCTCCGGACTCGGACGGTGTCCGCGCCGCACTGCTCGAGGGCGTGCAGGTGCTCCCGGACGTCCCCCTGGACGGCCAGGACCCCGATGCGGGGGACGGTTGGCATACGTGACCTTTCGGATGGGGAGCGGCCGGGACGGCTGTCGTGCCGGAGACCGGGGCCGGCACACCGGCGGTCTCCTCGGCCGGCGTCCCCGCGGCGCCCGGCTCGCCGACGTCGACGAGCACGCTCGCCAGCGTAGTGGCCCCCCGTGCCGGACCCGTCCCGAGGTGCGCTTGGTGCGGTGTTGGAAGCGATCACTCTTTCTCCCCGACTCCAGGGGCATCAGTGACGCGGTCCGACGTGGAGCCTGTCGCTCACGGCGTCAGAGGGCGAGGACGAGGCGCAGGGCCGCGTCGATGGCGCGGAGTTCGTCGAAGCCCAGGTGCCCGACCTGATCGCCGAGCCGGCTCGGGTCCACGGCGCTCGCCTGCTCGACCAGAACGCGTGTCGGAGTGCCGTTGACCTCGACGGTCGGACGGAAGGTGGCAGGGCGCGCGGAGGTCGAGGTGGGCGCGACCATCCAGGTCGACAGCAGCTGGAGATCGTCGGACTGCACGACGACGGCGTACCGAGCTCCCTGCTGTTCGTGGCCCCGAGCTCCTCGTGGCGCGCGCAGACGGTGGACGTCACCACGCACGCAGCGTCTCCATGTCGCGCAGGACCCGCGCTGCCTCGGCGCGGTCGCCGGGATCGTCGGCCAGCGCCTCCGCCTCGGTCCGGAGGCGTGCCTTGGCGTGCCGGGCAGCGGCCTCCATGAGGGCGTCACGCACAGCCGCCGAAACGGGCGTGCCGTCAGCAGTGAGCTCGTCGAGCGCCAGCCGCGTCTCGTCGTCGGGTCGGAACGTGATCGTCGCAGCCATAGCCCCTAGCGTCTCACATGATGTAAGACAGCCAAGGGGTGGACGGCGATGCGGCCGACCAGGAGCCGGCTACCAGCCGCGCTCGGCGAGCCGGTGCGGCTGCGGGATCTCCTCGACGTTGATGCCGACCATGGCCTCGCCGAGCCCACGGGAGACCTTGGCGATGACGTCGGGGTCGTCGTAGAACGTCGTCGCCTTGACGATGGCCTCGGCCCGCTGGGCGGGGTTGCCGGACTTGAAGATGCCCGAGCCGACGAACACGCCCTCGGCGCCGAGCTGCATCATCATCGCCGCATCGGCCGGGGTCGCGATGCCGCCGGCGGTGAACAGGACGACGGGCAGCTTGCCGGCCTCGGCGATCTCCTTGACCAGCTCGTACGGCGCCTGGAGCTCCTTGGCCGCGACGTAGAGCTCGTCCTCGGGGAGGCTCGTGAGCCGGCGGATCTCCTGGCGGATCCGGCGCATGTGCGTCGTCGCGTTGGAGACGTCGCCGGTGCCGGCCTCGCCCTTCGAGCGGATCATGGCGGCGCCCTCGGTGATCCGGCGGAGGGCCTCGCCGAGGTTGGTCGCCCCGCAGACGAAGGGGACGGTGAAGGCCCACTTGTCGATGTGGTTCTCGTAGTCGGCCGGGGTGAGGACCTCCGACTCGTCGATGTAGTCGACCCCGAGGCTCTGCAGCACCTGGGCCTCGACGAAGTGGCCGATGCGCGCCTTGGCCATGACGGGGATCGAGACGGTCGAGACGATGCCGTCGATCATGTCGGGGTCGGACATCCGCGAGACGCCGCCCTGGGCCCGGATGTCGGCCGGCACGCGCTCGAGGGCCATGACGGCGACGGCGCCGGCATCCTCGGCGATCCGGGCCTGCTCGGGCGTGACGACGTCCATGATGACGCCGCCCTTCAGCATCTCGGCCATGCCGCGCTTGACGCGGTGGGTCCCGGTGGTGGCGTGGATGGTGGGGGTCGTGCTGTCGCTCATGGGTTTCCTGTGCCGCGAAGGGATGGTGTCGTGTCCACCGATTCTATGCCGTGCGCGCCCCTCCCCCCGCACGCGCTCCCATCCCATGGGGGCTCCCGAGCCCGCACCCCGTCGGTCAGGGGTCGAGCGCCGGAGGCAGGGCGTCGTCGAACTCGACGGTCTGGGGCATCTCGGCGTGCCCGGCCAGCCGGAACCAGCGCACCATCCGCTTGCGGCGCACCCGCCGGGCATCGAGGGCGAGGTTGTTGTGGAACCGCCGGGCCAGCTGGACCCGCCGCCCGGCCGCGGCGACCCGGGAGAGCGCGGCGGCGCCGACGCCCTCGTCCGCCCGGAGCCCGGCGACGACCGACGGGGTGAGCGCGACGCCGAGGGCCTCGCTGAGGTCGGACTCGAGCGCCTCGCGGCCGGCGAACGACTGCCCGTCGAGGGGGTCGTCGGCAAGGGGGTGCTCGGTATGCCGCTCGAGGGACCCCGAGGCGGCCGCGGCGAGCAGCAGCGAGCTCGCCGGGTCCAGCTCGCCGGAGTTGGCCAGCTCGAGCGTCGCCTCGGCGCGGCGCACGAGCTGGGCGTCGAGGGCGGACAGGGCACCCTCGACGCGGGTGTGCAGGCGGTCCAGGCGCGAGGCGTTGTAGGTCAGCTGCCACGCGATGAGGACGAGCACGACGAGGACGAGGACGAGGACCATCCCGGTGTCGGTCACGGCTCCCCCCGCCCGAGCTGGCGTCGCAGGAAGCGGGCGAACCGGCGCGACCCCTCGTCCCCGACCGCCGCCGCCTCGTCGATGGCCTCGACGGCCCGTGCGGCGGAGACGACCGTGTCGTAGACGGCCATGATCTCCTCGGCGACCGTCGACCAGTCGAAGTCGGCGGCCCGCCGCCGCCCGAGCACGGACAGCTCCTCCCGGCGCGCCCGGTCCTGCAGGAGGTCACCGAGGGCACGCGCGAGGTCGGTCGGGTCCTCCACACCGAAGGTCACCCCCGCCCGCTCCGGCCCGAGGACGCGGACGAACGCCGGCAGCTCGCTCGCGACGACCGGTGCCCCCGCGGCCATCGCCTCGACGAGGACGATGCCGAAGCTCTCGCCGCCGGTGTGCGGGGCGACGTAGGCCGAGACCGACGCGAGGAGCGCGGCCTTGTCCTCGTCGCTCACGAGCCCGAGGAAGGTCGTCGCCTCCCGCACCGACGGGGTGAGCAGCGCCGCCGCCGCCGCGGCGTCGCCGGGCCCGGCGACGAACAGCCGGGCCCGCGGGTACCGGCGCAGGATGGCGGGCATCGCCGCCCCGAGGACCGGCAGTCCCTTGCGCGGCTCCTCGATCCGCCCGAGGAAGGCCAGGGTCGGCGCCTCGTCGGTCCCGGCCCACTCCTCCCGGGGCGGCGCCGAGCCGAAGAAGGCGGTCTCGACGCCGTTGGGGATGACGACGGCGTCGCCGCCGATGTGCGAGGTGAGGTAGCGGCGGGCATCCTCGGACACCGCGATCCGGCCGAGGATGCGCTCGATGAGCGGGTGGATGAGGGGGTATGCCGCCTGGAGGGCCCGCGAGCGCAGGTTGCTGGAGTGGAAGGTGGCGACGACGGGCGCGGCGGAGGCGCGCAGGGCGAGGACGGAGATGCTCGGCGTCAGCGGCTCGTGGACGTGGACGACGTCGAAGCCGCCCTCCTCGAGCCACCGCGAGACGCGGGCCGCCGTGACGGGACCGAAGTTGATCCGCGACACCGACCCGTTGTAGGACACCGGGATCGCGCGTCCGCAGCCGACGACGTAGCCCGGCAACGGCGTGTCCTCGTCCGCCGGGGCGAGGACCGACACGACGTGCCCCTGCCGGATGAAGTGCTCGGCGAGGTCGCGGACGTGGAACTGGACTCCGCCGGGCACGTCGAAGGAGTACGGGCAGACGAGGCCGATCCTCACGTCCCCGCCCGTGGCCGGCCGTCGAGGTCGGCGGTGAAGACCCGCTGCATCATGTGCCAGTCCTCGGTGTGCCGGCGGATCGCCGAGCCGATCGCGTCGGCACAGGCCTGGGACATGGCGGCGACGCGATCGCGGGTCGTCCCCGTCCCGGGGTCGCGCACCTCGTCGTGGATCGTCGTGACGGTGCGCCAGCCGCTGCGCAGGTCGGGGGCCCGCTCGTAGTGGACGGACACGGGGAACAGCGGGGCCCCCGTCGTGACGGACAGGGCCGCCGGGCCGACGGCGACGGAGGCCTCGTGCCCGCACAGCTGCACCCGGACCCCGTGGCGGGTCAGGTCGCGGTCGGCGAGCAGCGGCATGAGGAACGGACCGCCCTCGGCGAGGATCGACCGGAGCTCCCCGAAGACGTTCCCGCCCCCGGTCAGCGGCAGGATCCGCATCCCGAGGCCCTCCCGGAACCGGAGGAACTCCTCGAAGACCTCCTCGGGCTTGAGCCGCTCGGCGACCGTCACGACGTGCCCGAGGGAGATCTCGCTCCACGCGCCCGCCATGTCCCAGTTGCCGAGGTGCCCGAGGAACCCGATCCACGGGCGGCCGTCGGCGAGGACGGCCCGGACCTCCGCGTCGTTGTCGAGGCGCATCCGGGCGCGGATGCCGGCCGGGGACAGCTCGGGCAGCCGGAACGCGTCGCACCAGTACCGCAGGTAGGAGCGCAGGCCGCGCACGACGAGGGCCTCCAGCTCCCCCGGCGACAGCTCGGGCCGGACCCGGGCGTAGTTGCGCCGCAGCTGCCGGACGTCGCGGCCGTCCCGCAGGTGGATCATCTCGGCGGCGGCGTCGAAGAGGCCGTATGCCGTGCGCTCCGGCATCCGCCGCACGAGCATCCAGCCGGCGCGGAAGCCTCCTGTCGTCACCGCGTCGGCGACGGCCGACCCGGCGGCGCCCCACGGGCCGAGGGCGCCCGACCGCGGGAACGGCGAGCGGAGGAGGGGCCCGGGGTCGGAGGACATGCCGGCTCAGAGGGTCGGGGCCAGCGCCTGGCGGCGGACGGCGAGCATCCGCTGGACGACGGTCACCAGGCTCGCGAGGGCGAGGAGGGCGAGGACGACGGTGAGGACGACCTCGGGCAGGAACCACCCGACGAGCCCGGTCGTCACGAGCACGGCGACGAGGCGGTCGGCGCGCTCGGCGATGCCGACGTTCGCGGTGAAGCCGAGTCCCTCGGCCCGGGCCTTGGCATACGACACGACGCTGCCGAGGATGAGGCAGGCGAGGGCGAGCCCGGCCATGTAGGGCTGGTGGCCGTCGCCGGCATACCAGAGGACGAGGCCGCCGAAGACCGCCGCGTCGCCGACCCGGTCGAGCGTCGAGTCGAGGTAGGCACCCCAGCTGCTCGAGCGGCCCGAGCTGCGGGCCATGATCCCGTCGACGGTGTCGGAGAAGACGAAGCAGGTGATGACGATCGTCCCGACGAGGAACTCGTGCCGCGGGTAGAAGGCGAGCGCCCCGAAGCAGACGCCGAGGGTGCCGACGATCGTCACGATGTCGGGGCTGATGCCGAGCCCGAGCAGCAGCTTCGCCACGGGCGTGAGCAGCTTCGTGAAGAAGGCGCGGGCGTATCGGTTCAGCATGGTGGCGCCAGCCTACTGGCGCGCGGGCTCAGCCCCGTGGCGGCACGACGCAGGCCGGCGTCCCGCCCGGCAGGGCGTAACGGTGGGCGGCGACCCATCGGTAGACCCGCTCGGCGAGCCGCCGGACCCCGGGCAGGGTGAGGACCGCCCCGAGCGGCCGCCACGGCAGACGCCCGTGTCGCAGCGCGGCGGCGACGGCCGCGGCACCGGACACCCGGGTCCGATCGGCTTCGCGGGCGAGGTCGGACCCGGCCGTCGTCCCGGATCCGACCGGCACCTCCGGCACCTCCGGGCCGACAAACCAGGCCGCGGTCGTCACGTCCGCGACGGTGAGTCGCAGCGCCCGGAGGTCGAGCTCCTGCCATGGCCGGACGGCATACCGGCCCCCGGCCACCCAGCGCCGGGCGAACCGGGCGCTCGTCGTGCAGAACCCGCAGTCGCCGTCGAAGACGAGCAGGGCGGGAGTGTCCATCCCTCGATCCTGCCACCCGGCGTGGCACGATTCGCGACGTGGAACGGCCGACGGCCCCCCTCTCGCGCACCGGGCTCGCGCTGCGCCTCGTCGCCGGGGCACTCGTCCTCGGCGGCGTGACGGCCGGGACCTTCGTCGGCACGGACCGCTGGTGGCCGTTCGCCCCGATGAACCAGTACGCCTTCACGGTCCCGACCCACGGGCGGATCGAGTCGCGCTACCTCATGGCGCAGACGGTCGACGGGCAGGTGGTCCGGGTGCCGCTCGGCCGTCCGCTCGGGCTCGAGCGCGCCGAGCTGGAGGGCCAGCTCGGGCGGTTCGTCGGCGAGCCGAGCATGCTGCAGGCGATCGCGGTCCTCTACCACCGCCGCCACCCGGACGCCCCGCCCTACACGCGGATCTGGCTGCGGGACGACGTGACCCGGCTGCCGGCGCGGACGATGACGACGACCACCCTGGCGACGTGGACCGTCGTCGACCCGGAGCATCCGAAGGACCCGCCATGACCGGCTTCGTCCGATTCTGCGCCCCTCCGATCCCGGCGGCCCGGGTCGCCTGGCTGCGCCATCTCGTCTACGTCTTCGTCATCGTCGACGCCCTCTTCATCACGACCGACCCCATCCCGCACGGCGACGTGCCGAAGGCCCTCTACACCGGGCTCGACGTCCGCAGCATCCTCCACATGCCGGCGCCCAACCCGGTCTACGTCCGGGTGCTGTTCGTCGTCCTCATGGTGAGCGCCGTCGTCGCGGCGACCGGTCGGCTGCCCCGGCTCGCGGGGTGGGTCTGCGCCGTCGCCATGCTCGACTGGGTGAGCAACGGGTTCGCCTACTCCAAGGTCGACCACGACCACTTCGCGCTCATGGTGGCGCTGTTCGTGCTCCCGACGGCCGGTCGCGCCTCGGTCCGCGACGTGACGACGGGGTCGCAGGCCGCAGGGTGGGCGGTCCGGATGATCCAGGCCGCGTGCGTCTCGACGTATGCCCTCGCCGCCTGGGCCAAGATCCGCTCCGGCGGGTGGACCCTGCGGTGGGTCGACGGCGACACCCTCATCTGGGCCCTCACCCGCCGGCCCAACGGCATCGCGCCGTGGCTGGTCCAGCATCCCGGTGTCTGCCGGGCCATGCAGTGGATCGTCTTCTTCGCCGAGCTGTGCTCACCGGTCATGATGTGGCTGCGCGGCCGGTGGCTGCTGGCCTACGTGCTCTTCTGGCTCGGCTTCCACCTGTCGACCTACTACCTGCTCGGCATCCACTTCCTCCCGCTCGTCGTGTGCCTCGCGGCCTTCGCCCCGTTGGAGCGGATCGGCCCGTGGTGGTGGGCCCGGCGGGCACGCGGCGACAGCGAGGTCAGACCGGCGGCGGACCGAACGGCACCTCACCCCGCAGCGTGACCCGCCGCATCGTCCGCTGGGCGGCGTAGTCGCGGTTCGCATAGTGCGAGGTCGCCTGGTTGTCCCAGATCCCCACGTCGCCGAGGCTCCACCGGTGCCGGATCGTGTGCTCGGGCTTGGTGAGGTGGGCATAGAGGAGGTCGAGGAGGCCACGGCTCTCGGCGTCCGACACCCCGACGATGTGCGAGGTGAAGCCGGGGTTGACGAACAGGCCACGCCGCCCCGTCTCCGGGTGCACCCGGACCACGGGGTGCTCCACGGGCTCGAGGTGCTCGATCGCCCGGCCCTCCCACGTGTTGCCGCGCCCGCCACGCCGGCGCAGGTAGGCCCCCCACTCGCGGCTGCCGTCGTGGACCGCGCGGAGCCCGTCGACGAGCCGACGGACCGGCTCGGACAGCGACTCGTAGGCGAGCTGGCTGTCGGCCCAGCTCGTGTCACCTCCGGTCTCCGGCAGCCGGACCGCCCGCAGGATGGACGCCTTCGGCGGGGTGGGGACGAACGTCACGTCGGTGTGCCACACGTCGCTGAAGGAGAACTCCGGGTCGGCGCTGTCGATGTCGTAGATCTCCGGCTGCGCCGCGTCGACGTCGGCGACGGGGTGCCCGTCGGTCGGCTCCCCGAGCCGGCGGGCGAAGGCGACCTGGCTGACGTCGTCGAGGTCCTGCCCCGGCACGAAGACGACCTTGCGGTCGATCAGGACGGCGCGCACCGCCGCGACCTGGGCGTCGGTGGGCCGCCGCAGGTCGACGCCGTGCACGATGGCGCCGAACGACGGCCCGAGCGGCTCGATCTCGACGCCGTCGGCCGACGCGAGAGCCACGTCGAGGAGGGTGCTGGTCACTAGGCTGGTCCTTCGCTGTCGGTGGACTCGGACCATAACACATCGTTACAGTAGGAATTATCCGGAGTGATGGACTGCTCGGCGGGGGTCCTCCGACGCGGGGTCAGGCCGGCCAGTGCTCGACGAGGAGCCGGCGGGTGTCCTCCAGCAGGGCGGGAAGCGCCTTGGTGCGGGCCACGATGGGCAGGAAGTTCGCGTCGCCGCCCCACCGCGGCACGACGTGCTGGTGCAGGTGGGCGGCCACGCCCGCTCCCGCGACGTCGCCCTGGTTGATCCCGAGGTTGAGGCCCATCGGGTGCGAGGCGGCCTCGAGCGCCCTGATCGCGTCCTTGGTCAGGGCGGTGAACTCCGCCGTCTCCTCGTCGGTGAGGTCGACGTACAGCGAGACGTGCCGGTAGGGGCAGACGAGCAGGTGGCCGGGGTTGTAGGGGAAGAGGTTCAGGACGACGTAGCACAGCTCGCCGCGATGGACGATGAGCCCGTCGGCGTCGTCCTTCTCGGGGGCGGCGCAGAACGGGCACCCCTCCCCCGCGACGCTGGACGGCCGGTCGCCGCTGACGTAGGCCATCCGGTGCGGGGTCCACAGCCGCTCGAACCCGTCCGGATCCCCCGCGAAGGAGCCCGGGTCCTCCACGACCGGCTCACCGACCGTGTCCTCGGTCATGCGACGACGTCCTGGGTCATGGCCCGATCCTAGAGACAGGGCCCTGGCGGTCTCCCGGACGGCGGTCTCCCGGGACGACGGTCTCAGCGGCGCAGCCAGACCGTCGTCCGTCCGGGCAGCTCGTCGGTCACCGGGCCGCTGGCCAGCAGCACCGTCCCCGCCGGCATGGGGACTGCCCGGGCCCCGAAGTTCGTGACGATCTCCCAGCCGCCGGGACGCCTGACGTGCAGCAGGTCCGGCGTGACCCGGACCCACTCCAGCGACTCGCTCGTCTGCAGCTCCCGGCGCAGGGCCAGCGCGTCCCGGTAGAAGGTGAGCGTCGACCCCGGCTGACCGTCCTCCGCCTCGACGGAGTAGTCCGCGAACCAGGCGGGCTGCGGCAGATGGGACCCGTCGTCCCCGAACCCGAACGAGCGGCCCGACCGGGTCCACGGCAGCGGCACCCGGCATCCGTCCCGCCCGACGTCGAAGCCGTGGTGGCGCATGAAGATGGGATCCTGTCGGTCGGCGTCCGGGATCTGCCCGACCTCCGGGAGCCCGAGCTCCTCCCCCTGGTAGACGTATGCCGAGCCGGGCAGCGCCAGCATGAGGAGCGTTGCGGCACGGGCCCGCTGCAGCCCGCCCCCGGCGTCGACCGCGGCGGGATCCCCGCCCCGCAGGAGCCACTGCCTGCCCTCCTCGCTCTCGCTGTCGGTCTCCCGAGCGGCGCTGCTGCTCCGGGGCAGTCCGTAGCGGGTCGCATGGCGGATGACGTCGTGGTTGGAGAACACCCAGGTCGAGGACGCACCCGTCACCGCGGCCTCGTCCAGGTTCCGGGAGATCACCTCGTGGAACTGTGTCGCGTCGAAGTCGGCCTTGAGCAGGTCGAAGTTGAAGGCCTGGCCGAGTCCCTCCGGCGAGGCGTAGCGACCGCGGCGGTGCGAGGGCACCCACGCCTCGGCGACCGCCGTGCGCGGCGGGTCGTACTCGTCGAACACGGCGCGCCACTCGGCATAGACGTCCTGCACGTCGTCCCGGTCCCAGAGCGGATGCTCCCCGTCGTGGAACATGTCGAATCCACCGACGATCGTCCTCAGGGCGTCGAAGGCCGGGTCGAGGTTCTTCCTCAGCCCGTGCGCGACGTCGACGCGGAACCCGTCGACCCCGCGGTCGGACCAGAACCGAAGGGTCGTGCGGAAGTCCTCGCGCACATCCGGGTTGTCCCAGTTGAGGTCGGGCTGCTCCGTGGCGAACAGGTGCAGGTACCACTGCCCCGGCATGCCGTCCGGCTCGGTCACCCGCTCCCAGGCGCTCCCGCCGAACAGCGACTGCCACCGGGTCGGCGGCAGCTCACCCTGCTCCCCCTTCCCGTCGCGGAAGATGTAGCGCTCCCGCTCCGCGGACCCCCTCGGTGCGGCCAGAGCGGCCTGGAACCACGCGTGCCGGTCGGAGGTGTGGTTGGGGACGATGTCGACGACGACCCTGATGCCCGCCGCGTGCAGCGCGGCGACCATGGTGTCGAACTCGGCGAGGGTCCCGATGTGCGGGTCGACGTCCCGGTGGTCGGCCACGTCGTAGCCACCGTCAGCCAGGGCCGAGGGGTAGAAGGGGCTGAGCCACACCGCGTCGACCCCGAGCTCCCGCAGGTAGGGCACCCTGGAGGTGATGCCGCGCAGGTCGCCGATCCCGTCGCCGTTGGCGTCGGCGAAGCTGCGGGGATAGATCTGATACACGACAGCCTGACGCCACCACTGCGCATCGGGGTGCGCGGAGCGGACGAGGGTGCTGCCGGCGGCAGGGTGTGTCACGAGTGGGGCCTTCCTTTCGGGTCGGGCGGAGGTCGTTGCATACCGGCGAGACGCTGCGACGCCGGTGAGGCGCCGCAGAGCGCGGCCCGCCTACTTGATCGCTCCCTGCGTCAGCCCGGACATGACCCAGCGCTGCGCGAAGAGGTAGACGATGATCGAGGGCGCCATGGCCATGAGGTACGACGCGAAGGACACGTTGTAGTTGTTGGAGAACTGGGTCTGGAAGATCGCCTGCAGCACCGGCAGCGTCTGATGCGAGGGGTTGGAGGTGATCAGGTTGGGCATCATGTAGTCGTTCCACGAGGCGAGGAAGGCGAAGATGCCGACCGTCGCGCTCATCGGCGCCAGCAACGGGAAGATGAGGATCCGGAAGACCTGCGTCGTGTTGCACCCTTCGAGCCGGGCGCTCTCCTCCAGCTCGGCGGGGATGGAGCGCAGGAAGGCGGTGAACAGCATCACGCTGAAGGCCAGCTGGAACATGACGTGCAGGATCGCGACGCCGAACGGGTTGTCCAGGTGCACCATCGCGGTCAGCTTCACCTGCGACAGCGCCACGACCGGGAAGGGCAGGAACATGGCGGCCAGCAGGTAGTAGAACGACCAGCGGAACACTCGCCTCTCCCAGTTGTGCGAGATGGCGTATGCCGCCATCGCGCTCAGCACGATGGTCCCGACGACCGTGATGGCCGACACCCCGATCGAGATGCCGAAGCTCCGGGGGAACCGCGTCAGGGTCCACGCCTGCTTGAACCCGGAGAGGCTGAACGGCGCCGGCAGCTGGAAGGCGTTGCCGTTGACCGCTTGCGTGGTCGTCTTGAAGGCCATGGCGACCGTCACGTAGAGCGGCAGGAGGATGCTGAGCGAGCAGACCGCCAGGATGACGGTGACCGGCCAGTTGATCCGTCCGTCGCCGCCGGGCCCGCCACGACGGCGACGCCTGACCGGGACCTGCGTCCGCGGGGCGACGACCTCCGCAGGCGTGACACTGGAGCTGGACATCAGAACTCGGCCCTTCCGCGAGTGAAGCGAAGCTGGAGCAGCGCGACGATGATGGCGATGACGAAGAAGATGGTCGCGTTGGCCATCTGGTAGGCGTAGTCCCCGCTGCTCAGCCCGTTGAAGATCGTCATCGAGACGCTCGTGGTGGCGGTCCCGGGTCCGCCGCCCGTCAGACCGACGATGACGTCGTACACGTTCATGAAGTTCTTGAAGCCCATGATCACGTTGATGACGATGTAGCCGGCGGTCAGCGGCACCGTGATGGACAGCAGCTGCCGTCGGCCGGTGGCGCCGTCCAACGAGGCTGCCTCGTACACGTCGCCGGGGATCGACATCACCCCGGCGATGTAGATGAGCAGGGTGCCCGGGATCGCCTGCCAGGCGGAGACGATGACGATGGTGATCCAGGCCAGCTTGGGGTTGGCCGTCATCGAGGACTCCAGCGGCCCGATGCCCAGATGGGTCGCGATCGACGGGACGGTGTTGCTGAACAGGTAGCTGAAGACGTAGGCGATGACGATGCCCGAGATGACCATGGGCAGCACGAAGATGCTGCGCAGGGCGATCTTGGCCCGGATCTTGGAGGTCAAGCCGATCGCCAGCAGGAAGGCGATGACGTTGACCACGACGGTGGTGACGATGGCGATGAGGAACGTGAAGCCGTACGACGCCCGGATGGCCGGGTCGGAGAACGCGGCGACGTAGTTGGTGAGTCCGATGAACTTGAACGGGCCGAACCCGACCGAGTCGGTGAAGCTCAGCACGATGCCCATGATCGCCGGCACCGTGATGGCGAGGGTGAACAGCACGACGCTCGGGAGCAGGAAGGCGTAGAAGGTCGGGTCGATGCGGCGCTTGGCGGGAGGCTCGGGCACCGCCTTCGGCGCGGTGGCAGTCGTCATGGGGAGGCTCGTTTCGCTTCGGGTGGACGGGGCAGGAGTCAGGAGGCGCGGATCGAGTAGCGCGCCCAGTCGGCGTTGAGCTTCGCCAGCTGGGGTCCCGGAGCCGAGCCGAGCGCGATGGACTGGGCGTAGTTCGCCACCGGGATGGAGAAGGGCACGAGCTGCGAGGGGCCGAGGTAGAAGGCGTTCTTGTGGTAGAAGCCGCTCAGGCCCGCCAACGCCGGGTTGGAGGGTGCGGGCGCCCCGACGCGGGCGCCGTAGCCGTCGTTGTCGTCGTTGTACTTGTCGTTGATCCGTGGCTGGAGCAGCCAGGCCATGAAGTCCATGGCGGCCTCCTTGCGCGGGCACGACTCGGGGATCCACAGGGCGAGGTCGATGTTGACCCGGGCCTTCAGGTCGCCGGGGTCGTCGGTGACGGGCAGGGGGAAGGTGCCCATGTTCAGGTTCTTGGTCGTCAGCGCGATCTGGCTGAACGCCCACGGACCCTGGAAGTACATGGCGGCCTTGCCCTGGGCGAAGGCGGTGTTGCCGTCGCCGTACTTGCGCGAGCTGGCGTTCGGGTTGTGGTACTTCAGCAGCTCGACCATGCGGTCCATCGGTGGGCCGAAGTCCCTGGTGAAGGAGTGCGGAGAGTCCGCGGTGAGCTTGGTGCCCTCGGCCCTGATCGCGGTGAAGAAGGACGGCACGTCGACCATGCCGCCGATGGAGTAGTCGAACATGCCCTGGGCGATGGTCCAGCTGTCGGCGAAGGTGCCGTAGATCGGGGTGACCCCGGCCGCCTTGAGCGTGTCGCACACCGCGGTGAACTCGCTCCACGTGGTCGGCACCGCGAGGTGGTGCTTGTCGAAGATGTCACGGTTGTAGATGACCCCGGCCGCCATGACCGAGTAGGGGATGGCACGCATCGGGTCGTCGGCGGTCAGCTTCATCAGCTCCCACACGGACGGGTTGATGTCCTTGACGTAGGGCGTCGCGCTCATGTCCATCCAGGCGCCCCGGTTGACGAACTCGGTCACCGACAGGTTGTAGTTCCACAGCCCGAGGTCGGGTGGGCGGTTGCGCACGAAGGACGCCGGGATGTTCGTGGAGGAGTCCAGGGTGACCCGGACCTTGTCCTGCTCGGAGTGGTAGGTGCTGATGAGGTCGTGGAAGTACCCGATGACCTCCGGCTTGGACAGGTAGAACGAGATGTTCGTGACCCCCGTCGCACTGGCCGCGGCCGACGAGCACCCGGCAAGACCGATCCCCGCTGCGACGGAGCCGGCTCCGGCGAGGAACCCTCGTCGCGTCAGATCTCGCCTGCCCGGTGACCGCTGTGGTTGGCGTGTAGACACCATCGTCCTTCCCGCGACTGCCTGCTCATAGTTTGTCGATCAGTTAAATCTAGTTGTCGAATCAATTCTTGCGGTTGATAGTGTGATGGCGATGGGGGGAGGTGTCAAGACCCTGTATGCACGTCAGGTCACATCGCGCATCGGCATACGGATGCGCCGCCGGAGAAGGGAAGAGGGTGCCGCACCCAGCCAGCTACGACGCCGTGCTCGACTTCGCGTGGCGCGGGGGCGAGTTCACCGCCAGCGATGCCATCGCCGCGCTGGGACTGACCCGCTCCACCATCATCAGCACCATCAACGCCCTCGTCGAGCTCGACCTGCTGCGTGAGCTCCCCGACGCGCGGGCCGCCGGTCTCTACCGGGCGGGTCGCCCGTCACGCCGGTTCGCCCTCAACGCCGCGGGCGGGGTCGTCGCCGGCATCGACGCCGGGCATGCCCACCTGGTCGTCACGGTCGCCGACCTGCTCGGCACCCCGCTGGCCTCGGTGCGTGAGTTCCGGGACCACCGGCAGGAGACCACCGAGGAGCGTCGTGCGGCGATCGTCTCCGGCATCGAGCGCGCCCTGGCGGCCGCGGGACGTGACCGTCGCGAGTGCGTCGCCATCGGCGTGGGCGTCGCCGCGCCCGTGGACGCCCAGGGACGGTCGCCGCAGCACCCGACCGGGTTCTGGCAGCACACCAATCCCGACCTCGTCTCGCTCCTCGCGGACTGGGCGCCCATCGTGCGCATCGAGAACGACGCGTCGCTGGCCGCCGTCGCGGAGGGCGCCCACGGTGCGGCGGTGGGCCTGCGCGACTACGTCGCGCTGCTGGCCGGCGGGCGGCTGGGCGCCGGGGTCGTGATCGACGGGCGACTGCTGCGCGGAGCCCACGGCGGCGCCGGGGAGATGACGGCCTTCGTCCATGTCGAGGGGGTCGGCGTCCCGACCGGGCTGGGCGCTCGCCTCGAGCTCGGGGCGCGGGAGCTGATCGAGCGCGGCGACCTGGGGCCCGAGAGCCCCCTGGGCCGCACCCCCGCCGACGAGGTCGACGCGCCGCTGGTCCTGGCGCTCGCGAGCGCCGGCGACCCCGACGCCCTGCGGGTCGTGCGGGACGTCGGGCACGCGTTGGCCCGCATGGTCAGCGTGCTCGGCAGCATGTTCGACCCGCGGCGCATCATCATCTCCGGCGACATCGCGGCCGCCGTCGGCCCCGTCATCGACGCGGCCCGCGCGGACCGGCACGACGGGCTGGATCTGCCGGTCCCGGAGATCGTCGCCTCGCCGCTCGACGGTGACATCGTGGTGACCGGCGCGGTCGCGGCGGCCCTGGACGCGGCCCGCGCCGGCATCCTGGAGGTTCGCACCCGGCACGGTGGACCAGCCAGGCACTCCCCCGCCGCGCGCACCTC
>JBDIAL010000068.1:0-15756 GCA_039812405.1 Nostocoides sp. | reverse complement strand
CGACGCCGTCATCGCCACCGCGCGCCGCTCGGCCGCACCGGACACCGGCAGCCGGGCAGCCGCCGGATCGCCCGGGTCGAGCGCCACGTCCACCTCCGACGTCTCCACCACCTCGAGGGCCGCCGTGACCGCCGGCGCGGCGGTCTCGGCTCGGCCGTCGGCCGTCCCCGTCTCGACCGGCACCACGCTGACCGGCATGGCCTTCGACACGTGCGCGGCCCCGTCGACGTCGACGATGAAGGCCTGGCGGAGCTCTCCGTATGCCGCGGCCGGCATCTACATCGGCGGCGCCCTGCGCGCGTGCGGCGACGGGAACCTCTCGGCGTCGTGGGTCTCGACCGTCAAGGGCCAGGGCTGGGGCCTCATCCCGATCTACGTCGGGCTGCAGGCACCGTGCAACACGGCCGGCCTGCGGTCGTTCTCGGCGAGCAACGCGGCAGCGCAGGGGAAGGCCGCGGCGGCCGACGCCGTCGCCGCCGCCAAGCGCTTCGGGCTGGGCGCCGGGACGACGATCGAGTACGACCTGGAGAACTACCACGTCGGCACGACGACGAGCTGCCGCACCGCCGTCCTCGCCTTCGTCACCGCGTGGACGACGGCCCTGCACGGCAGCGGCTACCGGTCGGGCGTCTACGGCAACCCCGGCGCCCTCATGAACGACCTGTCGCGCGCCTCCGCCGCGGGCACGCTGACCACCCCGCCGGACCAGATCTGGTTCGCCCTGTGGAACGGGCTGCAGACGACCTCCGCCCAGTCCGGCTATCCCGACTTCAAGGACAGCTACTGGAAGAGCCACCAGCGGATGCACCAGTACCGCGGCGACTTCACCGAGACGTGGGGCGGGGTGTCGATCTCCATCGACGCCGACTGGGTCGACACCCAGGTCGCCGGCCCCGCGACCCGGACGACCTACCCGGGCCTCGCCCTCGGGCCGGGCTCGGCCGGGTTCGTCTTCACCGGGTCGATGGTCTACTGGCGGCCGCAGCCCGGTCAGGGGGTCATGGGCCGGTCGTACTGGACGCACCCCAACGACGACTCGACGGAGTACAACGGCGCGACGTGGGCGCCCCAGCTCGCGGCGGGCACCTACACGGTCCAGGCCTACGTTCCCGCCTCGGGCAGCACCGGCCGGGCGAAGTACACCCTGACCAGCGCGTCCGGCACGACGACCAAGACGCTCGACCAGTCGACGTCCAAGGGCTACCGGACCATCGGGACGGTCGTCGTCACGAAGGACACGGCGGCCCGGGTCCACCTGGGCGACAACGGCGGCGGGTCGACGAGCTCGACGATCGCCGTCGACTCCATGCTCTTCACCAAGACGTCCTAGGCCGACCGGCAAGTGGTGCGTGTGAGGTTGGTGTGGCGGGTGCGTCGTCACACTCGCCACACCCGTCACCTTGGAATCAATCCTTTAGGCCTGGACACGAAGGGGTGAACGCGACGAAGCTGAACCGGTCACCGCGGAAGAAGGATCGGGTGAACTCGACAGGGTCGTTGTCCTCGTTGGTCGTGGTTCGGCGGACCGCGAGGAGAGGGGCGCCGACGGCGATGTCGAGGAGGGTGGCTTCGTGGGGTGCTGCCGGTGCGGCGTCGACGATGTCGGAGACGCTGCCGACGGTGATGCCGTAGACGCTCTTGAGGGTGTCGTAGAGCGAGCCGTGGCGCTCGACCTCCCTGCGTAGGCCCGGGTAGGTCCCCGGCAGGTGGGCCACCTCGACGGCCAGTGGCTCCTCGTCGAGGTAGCGGACCCGCTCGAGGACAGTGACCTTCGTGCCGGCCGGCTGACCGAGGGCCCGGCCGACCTCGGTGTCGGCCTGCTCCCGCCTCACCCGGATGATCCGGCTGTCGGGGGTGTAGCCCTGGCTGCGCAGGTCGTCGCTGTACGACGTGAGCTGGTGCACGATGACCCGCTTGGGCTCGGCGACCACGGTCCCACTGCCCTGGGCCCGCTCGACGTGTCCGGTCGAGGCCAGCGCTGCGAGCGCCTGTCGGACGGTCGTGCGTGAGGTTCCCAGGGCTGCGGCCAGCTCTCGCTCGGGAGGCAGGACGGTCCCGACCTGCGCATTCTTGACCATGCTGGTGATCTCAGCCAGCACGGAGGCGTACTTGGGTGACTTCTGGTTCATGGCGCCTTCTGTCCGAGGTGGTCGGGATCACTATACACAACCGGCATAGACCAATCCTTGACAGGCGGATTGGTCTATGCCAAACTCTCGATTGGCATAGACCAATGGGTCGGTTGCTTCCGCTCTACCGAAGGAGATAGGGATGGGTCTGGTTCAGGACCTACGTGGTTCCTCACGCCTGGGGGTCATGGTCGCGGTCGCGGCCGCCACCGTGGGCGTCATCTACGGGTACGACACCTCGAACATCGGGGCCGCACTCGACTTCATCGCCAAGGACTTCCACCTGAACGCCACCGAGCAGGGCTCGGTGACCAGCTTCGTCATCGTCGGGGAGATCGTCGGTGCCCTCGTCGGCGGGACGCTGGCCAACCGGTACGGCCGCAAGACGATCATGGTCTCGGTCGCCGCGGCCTTCGCCGTGTTCTCCCTGGCCTCCGGCCTGGCCTGGTCCGTGCCCTCACTGGCGGTGGCGCGCTTCCTGCTCGGGCTCGCGGTCGGCGTCTCGATCGTCGTCGCGCCGATGTTCCTCGCCGAGTCCGCCGCGACCAAGATCCGCGGCGCGATGCTCGTGCTCTACCAGGTGGCCACCGTCATCGGCGTCATCCTCGGCTACGTCCTCGGGATGGCCCTGGCGGGAACCGGCAGCTGGCGGTGGATGCTCGGCATCGCCGCCATCCCCGGCGCACTCATCGCACTGCTGCTGCTGCGTCTGCCCGACACGGCCAACTGGTACATGATGAAGGGCCGCCGCGCCGACGCCGAGAAGGTCCTGGCGCAGATCGACCCCGAGGCCGACGTCAAGGGCGAGCTCGACGCGATGGCCGCCGACCTGGCCTCGACGAGCGGCTCCAGCTCAACGGCGGACCGGCTCAAGGAGATGTTCCGCAAGCCCTACCTGCGGGCCACCGTCTTCGTCATCGTCCTCGGCTTCGCGGTCCAGATCACCGGCATCAACGCGATCGTCTACTACAGCCCGCAGATCTTCAAGGCGATGGGCGTGAACTCGACCGACTACACCGCACTGTTCGGCCTGTCGGCGCTCGTCCAGTTCGCCAGCCTCATCGCCGTGTTCATCTCGATGACCTTGGTCGACCGGATGGGTCGACGCCCCATCCTCATGACGGGGATCGCCGTCATGGTGCTCGCCAACATCCTGCTCATCATCGTCTTCCAGGTGGGAGCCCACGGCGTCACCGACCTCACCCAGGTACACCTGAGCGGTCTGTGGGTGACGCTCGGCTTCGTCGGCCTCGTCCTGTTCACGATGGGGTTTACCTTCGGCTTCGGCGCCCTGGTCTGGGTGTTCGCCGGCGAGAGCTTCCCCAGCCACCTGCGCGGTCTGGGTGCCAGCGCCATGCTGACCGCCGACCTGGTGGCCAACTGGATCGTCGCCCAGCTCTTCCCACCCGTCCTCAAGGGTGTCGGGGGTGTCGGGGTGTTCCTCATCTTCGGCCTGTTCGCCATCGCCTCCCTGGCGTTCGTCTTCAAGTTCGCCCCCGAGACGACAGGGCGGCCCCTGGACGACATCCGCTACTACTGGGAGAACGGCGGCAAGTGGCCGACCGACGCCGAGCCCCAGATCGCGGCGGACTGAAGCCATGCGCGTCGTCGGGCTGGACATCGGTGGGTCCAAGACCCACGCGATCAGTCGCATCACCACACCCGCGGGCGAGGCACACGACGCCGAAGCCTTCGCCGGCTCCGCGAACCTCCAGTCGGTGGGTGAGGTGGCCGCCGGTGCCCAGCTCGACGCCGTCCTCACCGCCCTGGTCGCTCAGGGCCACGACGCGCCGGTCGACGTCGTGGTCGCCGGCGCGGCTGGTGCCGACTCTCCCGCGACGATCGCGCCGCTCGTGCAGCTGCTGTCGGAGCGTATGCCGGCTGCTCGGGTGTCTGTGGTCCATGACACCCGCCTGGTGCTCGCCACCGAAGGCGCCGAGCACGGGATCGCGCTCATTGCCGGAACCGGTTCGGTCGCCTGGGGCCTGGCCCGGGACGGCCGGACGGCCCGGGCCGGTGGCTGGGGCTACCTGCTCGGCGACGAGGGCAGCGGCTATGGCATTGCCAAGGACGCCGTGCGGCATACGCTGCTCCGGGCCGACCAAGGTCTGGGTCCCGACCGGCTGACGGCGGCCTTGCTGGACAGCTGCTCGGTCGCCGAGCCCCTGGACCTCATCGGCCACCTCTACGGCCGACCGGAGCGTCGCTACTGGGCGCAGCAGTCGGAGGTCGTCTTCGCCGTGGCCGCCGACGGCGACCCCGCCGCCGCGCGGATCGTGACGGCGGCCGCCGTGGCCCTCGGGACGCTCGTCGGCCAGGTCGGCGACCGCCTCGGTGGCGACGGCAGCTGGCCGGTGTTCCTGGCCGGCGGCGTCGCCACCCACCAGCCGCTGCTCGTCGACGCGCTGACCACCGAGCTGGCCCGCCGCGGGTTCGGCGACGTCCGAACGATCCACCACGCGCCGGTCGTCGGAGCACTCAACCTCGCCCTGGCCCAGGCCGGTGCCCACCCCACGCCCCATCAAGGAGACCGACTGTGAACGACACCCAGAACACCACCCGCCCCGGCGCCCTCATGGCCGCCGAGATCGCCGAGCAGCCCACCGTGTGGCGGCGGCTCGCGGCGACGGCAGCCGACCCGAGCAGCGACATCGGGCACGCGGCCGCTCTCATCGCGGCATACGCGCCGCGGTTCATCCTGTACGTGGCCCGCGGAACGAGCGACCACGCTGCCCTCTACGCCAAGTACCTCGCCGAGGTCGTCCACGAGCTGCCGTGTGGGCTCGTGTCTCCGTCGACCATGACGGCGTATGGCGCCCGCCCAGACCTGACCGGCGTGCTGATGATCGGCGTCAGCCAGTCCGGGGGGTCCCCCGACCTGGTCCGCTCCATGGAGATAGCCAGGCAGCGCGGCGCCCTGACCATCGCCGTGACCAACAAGGCCGACTCGCCGTTGGCGACCGCCGCCGAGGGGCACGTCGACATCCAGGCCGGGCCAGAGCTCGCCGTCGCGGCCACCAAGTCGTACACGGCCCAGCTCCTCGCACTGAACCTGCTGCTCACCGCGGCCCGCCGTGGCACGCCACGGGTCGACGCGGCCCTCCTGGACGCCGGTGAGGCCCTCGTCGCAGGGACCGACACCGTGGCCGCGCTGGCTCAGCGTTACCGGTTCGTCTCGCGCCTGGTCACCACAGGGCGCGGCTACTCCTACCCCACGGTGCGCGAGGCGGCCCTCAAACTGATGGAGACGTGCTACCTCTCGGCGCAGGCGTTCTCCGGGGCCGACCTGTTGCACGGGCCGCTGGCCATGATCGACCCCCAGGTCCCGGTGCTGACCGTCGCCGCGGACGGCGTCGGCGGCGCCGCGATGCAGCAGGTGTTCCCCCGGCTCGCCGATCAGGGCGCCGACGTGTTCTGCGTCGGGACCCAGGCGGCCGTGGCGGCTGCGAACGCCGGGGTGGTCCTCCCGTCCGGCGTCGCCGAGGAGCTCTCGCCGCTGCTGGAGATCATCCCGTTCCAGCAGCTGTCCTATCACCTGGCCATCGCCCGCGGCGGCAACCCCGATGCCCCCCGTGGCCTGCGCAAGGTGACCGAGACACTATGAGCACCCTCATCGCGGCGGGCGTCGTCGTCGCCGGCGGCGCCGTCCACAGGCCGGGGTGGCTGCATACCGACAACGGCACGGTCACCGCTGTCGGCGGTGGCCCGCCGCCCACGGTCGCCGCTCCCGGCGCAGTGGGCGTCGACCTCGGCGCCGACGCCATCGTCGTCCCCGGGTTCGTCGACCTGCACGTCCACGGCGGTGGCGGGGCGTCCTACCCCGCCGGCACCGTGGAGGCGGCGCGCACCGTGATCGCCGCCCACCGCGCCCACGGCACGACGACCACCATGGCGAGCCTGGTCAGCGCCCGTCCAGACCCCTTGGCGGCGCAGGTGGCCGCCTTGGCACCATTGGTCACAGAGGGCACCCTCGCCGGCCTGCATCTCGAGGGTCCCTGGATCTCCTCGCACCAGTGCGGTGCCCATGACCCGTCCGTGCTCCGACCGCCGACACCTTCGGAGGTGGAGCACCTCCTCGAGGTCGCCGACGGAACGCTGGCCATGGTCACGATCGCGCCGGAGCTGCCGAATGCCCTGGACGCCATCGCCCGGCTGCGGGCCGCCGGGGTCGTCGTCGCCATCGGCCACACCCAGGCGACGTACGAGCAGACCCGTCGGGGCATCGACGCCGGGGCCACCGTGGCCACCCACCTGTTCAACGGCATGCGACCCATCGACCACAAGTCGCCGGGGCCGGTCGTGGCCCTGCTCGAGGACCCCGCCGTGCGCCTCGAGCTCATCATCGACGGGGTCCACCTGCACGAGTCGGTGTACCGCCACGTCCTGCAGACCGCCGGGCCGGACCGCGTCGTCGCCGTCACCGACGCCATGGCAGCCGCCGGGATGCCCGACGGCGCCTACCACCTCGGCTCAGTCCAGGTCACGGTCGAGGGCGGCCGCGCCACGGTGGCCGGCACCGACACCCTGGCCGGCAGCACCGCCACCGCCGACACCCTGTTCCGCAACGCCATCCACCTGTGGTCGCCGGTCGGGGCCGCCGCCAGGACGCGAGCCAGCAGTCAGGCTACGAATCAGGCGCCCAGCGACGACGCGCTCCTTGCCGCGGTCCGGCAGACCTCGACCAACCCTGCCGCGATCCTGGGCATCGGACCGCTCGACCTTTCGCCGGGCAGTCCTGCGGACCTCGTCGTCCTCGGACCTGACCTCCGCATCAGAGACGTGCAGACCGGCATACCGGCCGGCTCACTCGACACCCACATCGACAGGAAGGTGGCACAGCCATGACCTCGAACGATGGATCGCGCGGCGACACGTCTCCGAGCAGTACGCACGGGGACGACCAGGCCCGGTGGCCCGGCGGAACTCACGGCGGCACCTCGGTCGAGCGCAGTAGTCCACCATCAGTTCGCCGGCCACCCCGGCCCCCACGCGCGGCAGTGACGAGGACGACTGTTGGGCACCCATCAACCATCACCCCCATCGCGGAATCCGCGCGTAACCGTAGCAGCGTAACTCCCTGCTCTCTTGGTGAGCCCGAGGACTGCTGACCCCTGCCAGCAGTGATTGTCGCCGGACTTGACGCGCGGAATCTGCTCGAAATAGGACCCGGAAATTCGCTATCTTTTGACAAAGGCCTACTCCCCGGTCGAAGGTAAGTGGGCGGGAGACCGAGGGCGTCTCTCCGGAAGGGACACAGACGGACGGCTCACATCACGTATGGGAACCGCGAAATACAAGCTCACCGGCGCCGGAACCGGCGGCGACAGCAACGAGATCATCCGGCTGCGGTCCAACGGGGCGGACAAGTGGGCCCACGACTCCCCGGACGACCTGGACAACGACACGCAGTACTCCAAGAGCATGGACAGCACCAAGACGCTTGCCTCGACCACGGAGTACGTCCTTTTCCGCGCGATCTTCGACACCGCTGGCTCCGACCCGTCGTGTAACGCCTACACGCCGAACGTCTAAGGAGACCTTAGGCTCCATCCCGTGAGGGACTCCCGCTATCTCCGGCCTTTGCTGAGCGTTGTCGGTGTTGCCGCCGTCATGGTGCTGGGTTTCTACCTGTGGACCTTCTTCCGTGCCGGCGGCAGCTCGGCGCCACCACCAAGGCCCGACCTCGCTCAGGAGCCGTCCTACCTGGTAGCGGCTGATGCTCATGGCGTGGTCGTGCTCGATGCGCAGCACCAGGCATACCGGGGGGTCTCACGGGATGGCGCCACCTCATGGACCTCCACCCGCGCCTTCGCCGACGGCGACACCCTGGTGTGCGCCCGCCGGTGCCCGCGGGCGGTGGCCAGCGGAGGACTGGACGCGCTCAACGGGATCGGCACCCCCACCGTCACCCCCATCCCGCTCGGCGGTCTGAGCGCCACCTTCCCCGCCGCGTTCAAGACCACGGTCGCGGCGATCGACGAGCACGGCAGCGTCCTGGTTCAAGCAGATACTGCCGGCGCGGCTTGGGTCCTGAACGGGCAGGAGAAGACCACGACCGGCACTGCGCAGGTCGCCGTCGTGCCCTCCTCCGGCGGGCAGCGGCTCATCGTGGGGGACCTGCCCTCGGGAGAGACGGTGCTGCGGGCCCTCACCCCAGTCGAGGACGGGTGGCACCTGGGTCCCCAGCACACCGGCAAAGGGTTCTTCGGCTGTGCCGGCACTGGCGACCGGCTGGCCTACCAGGACGCCACCGGGGTACTGGTCGCCCACAGCGGTAGCAGCCGGCACGTCAGCAGCATGACCGACGCCGGAGAGTGCTCCTTCACATCCACCGGCCTGGTGATCGCCCAGTTCACCGCCGGTGGAACAGGCACCACCAGCGTGCTGGAGACCACCGACAGCCACGGCACCCCCCGCTGGCATCAGAAGATGTCGGGGGAGGCGCGAGTATCAGGCAACCCCACCACCGATGAGTTCGTCGCCACCGACGGCAAGACAGCCCGCGTCTTCACCCTGGCCGGACACCTCAAACGGGCCATCAAGAACGTCCGGCACGCGGTCTACCTGCCCTCGGGGCACCTCGTCGTGCTGGACACCGACGGCACTGTCCGATGGCTATGACCGGCTTTGACCGTGTCGTGGTGGACCACGTCGAGCGTCACTACAGCCCCACCACCCACGTCGGACCGGTCAGCCTGAGCATCGCCGCCGGCCGCTGCCTGGGCCTGGTCGGGTCCAACGGCGCCGGCAAGACCACCCTGATGCGGATCGTGGTCGGCCTGGACCGTCCCGACCAGGGAACGGTCCACGTCAACGGGACACCCGTCCATCCCGGCCGGCCCACGCCCGGGGTGTCCGGGATGATCGAGGAGCCGCGCTTCTATCCCGGCATGTCCGGCCGGGACAACCTCTACGTGATGTGCGGCGGTCGCCAAGACCGCCGCGATCGCATCTCCGCCCTGCTGCACCTGGTCGGGCTGGACCACGCCACCAGCCAGCGCGTGTCCGGATACAGCCAAGGAATGCGCCAGCGCCTCGGCATCGCCCGCGTCCTGCTGGCCGAACCGACCTCATCATCCTGGACGAGCCCACCAACGGGCTGGACCCTGAGGGGATCCGTTGGTTCCGGCAGCTGATCACCGACCTCAAAGGCGACGGGAAGGCCATCCTGCTCTCCAGCCACATGCTGCACGAGATCCAGGCCGTCAGCGATGAGTTCCTGATGCTCAACCACGGGTCGGTGATCGCCGCAGGCCGCACGCAGGACATCGCGGACGTCGGCTCCCTGGAGGATCTGTATTTCGCCTCTATCGCTCCCACCACCCCCGCCGTGTAATGCGCGAGGCGTTCCTCCTGCTGCGCCGCGGGCCGCTACCCGTGGCGGTCATCGCGGTGGCCGTCCTCGTCGGCGTCCTCAACGCCGACGCGACATCCTCACCCTCCGGCGCGTTGGCCGCTGCCGCCGACGCTGGACCCCGGCTGCTGCTGCCGCTGGCCCTGGCCCTGGCCGCGTGGACGATGAGCCCCGACGCCGACAACAACCTCGCCAGGGAACGGCAGGCCCTATCCCTGCCCGACGCCGGCTGGACGGCTGCTCGGACCGCAGCCCTCATCGCCGCCTGTTGGACGCTCCTGGCGTGCTTCCTGCTTGCCAGTCTCGTCTCCGCCCTTCTCAAACCGGACACCCACCCCCTGTCCACGCCCGCAGTCGGCAGGCCGTTGGCCCTCGCCGTGCTCAGCGCCACCCTGTTCGGGCTATGGAGCAGCGCACTGCTGCGCGGACGCCGAAGCCTGCCCGCGCTCAGCACGTGCCTGGCCGTCATCCTGGTCACCGTCACCATCGCCTTCGCCCCTCGCGGCGGGACGGGTGACCTGGCCCGCAGTGTGTGGCCACTCGCCGCGCTGCGGGTTATCGCCGGCGGCAATGAGGGCGCGGCACCATCTCTCGGCCTGATCGCCGTCCTGTCCGTCAGCCTGGCCACGGCCGCCAGCCTGTGGGCATTGACCCGGCCCGACCCGCGGCTGCGGGCCCGCACCGTCCGCACCGGCCACGCCGCCACCCCCTACGCTGTGGCCGGCGCCATCGCGGCGACCAGCCTGGTCGCCGGCACCGCCCTGCCCACCCTGCTGACCTCCGCCCTGCCCTGGTCCTCCCGGCCTGCCACCGTCATCCAGCAGCTGAGCGGCACCGACCCAGCCAGCCAAGCGCAGGCATTCCTGCAGGCCCTGTGGACCCACAACACCGCCGTCGCCGACTCCCTGACCACCCAACCCACCGCCACCCAGGTCATCGGGCACTACACCCCCCTGGTCGGGGCGCGACCCGCGACCATGCAGGTCCACACCGTCACCATCACCAACACAGGGACCGCCCGAGTCCAAGCCGACGGCTTCGCCCAAACCGTGGCACTGTGCATGACCCGCCACCACAACGCCTGGCTCGTCGCGGCCCTGACCACCACCCCCCAATGCCCATGACCGGCCAGCTGCTCACCGAACGAGCTCTCATCGTCTACCGCAGCGGCCTTCCCCTGCTCCTGGCCCCACTCAGCGCCCTGCTGGCCATCCTCGCCTGCCTATGGCAGCCCCTGACCGGAGGCCAGGACCAGGCCATGTCACCAGCGACCGGCCTGCACACCGCGCTGCTGCTCGCACCCGCCGCCACCCTGCTGACCGGGCTGGCCGTCCTGGGCCGCGACCGCGACAGCGGCCTGGATCACCAGGCCCACCTCACCGGCCTGGACACCCGCCGCCTCACCCTGTACGACACCGCCATCGCCGCCCTGACCGGCACCACCTCCCTGCTGGTCATGACCCTGACCGCGCTGCTGTTCGCCGTCGCCGACACCACCCGACGGGCCCTGCTCGGCCCCCCCGCCCCGCCCTCACCAGCGCCTACCACGCCCCCCTGGCTGCTGCTGGCCGCACCCCTGCTCATCCTCGCTGCCGCCGTCCTGGCCACCCTGCTCTCGGCCGCCACCGGTCGCTCCGCCCGGCTCGGCATGATCACCCACCTCCTCATCATCGGCAGCGGGATCATCCTGCTCAGCCTCAGTGCCGGCAACAGCTGGCGACCCCTGACGGTCTGGCACCCCCTCGGCGGGCCGTGGGCCCTGCTCTACCACGGCCCCTCCGCCCGGCTTCGGCTCGACACCTCACCCGGGCAGGCCGCCACCTCCACCGCGCTCTGGCTCACCATCCTGTGCGGCGCCGCCGCCAGCAGCCGGCGCCCCGGCCGAGCGCCCCGAGCCGGGGGACCCCCGCCGAGCGGGTAGAGTGGCGGCGACACGACATCCTTTAACGACCTGTCCCGTGAGGCAGGGAAGGAGGTCCGGCGCGTATGCCGCGTCCCGACTCTGCAGCACCCGCCCCGGACGCCTCGACCCACCCGGTCGGCCCGGCGGCCCAGAACCCCTCCCCGCCGCTCGACCCCAGCGGTCGTGACGTCCTCGGCGCCGCGGACATCGCGCGCTGCCTGCGCCGCATCGCCCACGAGATCCTCGAGCACAACAAGGGCGCCGACGACCTCGTCGTCCTCGGCATCCCGAGCCGGGGCGTCGAGCTCGCCCACCGGCTCGTCGCGGCGATCGAGGAGGTCGAGGGGACGACGGTCCCGGTCGGCGCCCTCGACGTCACGATGTACCGCGACGACCTCCGCTCGCAGCCGACCCGCGCCCCCCGGCATACCGACATCCCGAGCACGGGCATCGACGGCAAGGTCGTCGTCCTCGTCGACGACGTCCTCTACTCGGGCCGCTCGGTCCGGGCCGCCCTCGACGCCCTGTCCGACCTCGGCCGCCCGAGGGCGGTGCGGCTCGCCGTCCTCGTCGACCGCGGGCACCGCGAGCTGCCGATCCGGGCCGACCACGTGGGCAAGAACCTCCCGACGAGCCAGGCCGAGAAGGTGCAGGTCCGGCTCGCGGGGCACGACGGCATACCCGACGTCGTCCGGATCGCCGGGGGATCCGGCGCACCGGCGGGCCGGGACGCCTCGCGGGACGGGGAGCAGGCATGACACGGCACCTCCTGTCGTCGGCGGACCTCAGCCGGGAGGAGATCGGGATGCTCCTCGACACGGCGGCCGAGATGCACGACGTCCAGCGCCGCCAGGTCAAGAAGCTGCCCACCCTGCGCGGCCGGACCGTCATCAACTTCTTCTTCGAGGACTCGACGCGCACCCGGTCCAGCTTCGAGATCGCCGGGAAGTGGATGAGCGCCGACACGATCAACCTGTCGGCCAAGGGCTCCTCGACGAGCAAGGGGGAGTCGCTGCGGGACACCGTCCAGACGATCAACGCGATGGCCGTCGACGCCCTCGTCATCCGGCACCACGCGAGCGGCGCCTGCCACCAGGTGGCCCAGTGGGTCGACGCGAGCGTCGTCAACGCCGGGGACGGCACCCACGAGCACCCGACCCAGGCGCTGCTCGACGCCTACACCCTGCGCAACCGGCTCGGCGACCTCGAGGGCCGGCACGTCGTCATCGTCGGCGACCTGACCCACAGCCGGGTCTTCCGCTCCAACGCCATCACGCTGCGGACCCTCGGGGCCCGGGTCACCGTCGTCGCCCCGCCGACCCTCATGCCGAGCGGGATCGCCGAGTGGAGCCGGGCCGACGGGTTCGCCACCGCGTGGGACCTCGACGAGGCGCTGTATGCCGGCGAGGTCCCCGACGCGGTCATGATGCTGCGCGTCCAACGCGAGCGGATGAGCGGCGGGTTCTTCCCCACGGCGCGGGAGTACACCGTCGGCTACGGCCTGACCCGGCCTCGGCTCTCGGCGCTGCTCGCCCGCAACCCGGAGGTCCTCGTCCTCCATCCCGGCCCGATGAACCGCGGCCTGGAGATCTCCGCCGACGCCGCCGACAGCCCCGCGTCCGTCGTCCTCGACCAGGTGTCGGCGGGGGTGGCGGTGCGGATGAGCGTCCTCTACCACCTCCTCGCCGGCTCCGACGTCTCGCCGGCCCGGAAGGAGCCGTCCCATGACTGAGGTCCTCCTCGTCCGCGGCGCCGCGATCTGGTCCCCCGGGCCGGACGGCATGCCGGGCCGCGGCGCCTCCGCCGACGTCCTCGTCCGCGACGGCCTCGTCGCAGAGGTGGGCTCGGTGTCCCCGCCCGCCGGCGCGCAGGTCCTCGACGCGGACGGGCTCCTCCTGCTGCCCGGGCTCGTCGACCTGCACACCCACCTGCGCGAGCCGGGCCGCGAGGACGCCGAGACGGTGGCCTCCGGCGCGGCCGCCGCCGCGGCGGGCGGGTTCACCGCGGTCCTCGCGATGGCCAACACCTCGCCGGTCACCGACACCGGGGAGGCCGCCGAGCGCATCCTCGACCTCGGCGTCGCGGCCGGGCTCGCCGACGTCGTCCCGGTCGGGGCCGTGACCAAGGGCCTCGCGGGCGCCGAGCTCGCCGAGCTCGGGCTCATGGCGCGGTCGCGCGCCCGGGTCCGCGTCTTCTCCGACGACGGCCGGTGCGTCCAGGACGCCCGCGTCATGCGCCGCGCCCTGGAGTACCTCAAGCCCTTCGACGGCCTCATCTCCCAGCACTCCCAGGACGCGAACCTCGCCGGGCCGCAGGCCTGCTGCCACGAGGGGGAGATCTCCGGCCGGCTCGGCCTGCCCGGCTGGCCGGGGGTCGCCGAGTCGAGCATCGTCGCCCGCGACGTCATGCTCGCCGAGCACACCGGCGGGCGGGTCCACGTCGCACACGTCTCGACCGCCGCGTCGGTCGACGTCATCCGCTGGGCCAAGGCGCGTGGCATACGCGTCACGGCGGAGGTCGCCCCGCACCACCTCGTCCTCGGGACCGAGCTGCTCACCGGCTACGACCCCGTCTACAAGGTCAACCCGCCGCTGCGGCCGCGCGAGGACCGGGCCGCGCTCGTCGAGGCGCTCGCGGACGGGACGATCGACGCCGTCGCCACCGACCACGCCCCCCACGCGCGGCACGACAAGGACCACGCGTTCGCCGACGCCGCGTTCGGGATGCTCGGCCTGGAGACCGCGCTGTCCGTCGTCGCCGAGGTCATGGTGGAGCCGGGCCTGCTGAGCTGGGCCGACGTCGCGACCCGGATGTCGGTGGCCCCGGCCCGGATCGCGCGGCTCTCCGGCCACGGCCGCCCGCTCGCCGTGGGGGAGCCGGCCACCCTCACCCTCGTCGACCCGGCCGCCCGGCGCACCGTCGACGCGGCCGCGTCGCACAGCCTGTCCCGCAACAACCCCTGGCACGGACGCACGCTGCCGGCCGCCGTCGTCGCGACGGTGCTGCGCGGCCGGGTGACCGCCCGCGACGGACGTGCCCTGATCGCCGAGGAGGTCTCTCCATGACGTCCCTGCTCCGTGACCGCGAGCCCGCGGTCCTCGTCCTCGAGGACGGCCGCACCTTCCGCGGCGCGTCCTACGGCGCGGGCGGCACGACCGTCGGCGAGGCGGTCTTCTCCACGGGGATGACCGGCTACCAGGAGACGCTGACCGACCCGTCCTACCGCGGGCAGGTCGTCGTCATGACGGCGCCGCACGTCGGCAACACCGGCTGGAACGACGAGGACGACGAGAGCTCCCGGATCCAGGTCGCCGGCTATGCCGTGCGCGACCCCGCGCTGCGGCCGTCGAGCTGGCGGGCGACCGGCGCGCTCGAGGCCGAGCTGGAGCGCCAGGGGGTCGTCGGCATCAGCGGCATCGACACCCGGGCGCTGACCCGGCACCTGCGCGAGCGCGGTGCCATGCGGGTGGGCATCTTCAGCGGCTCGGCCGCCGACGCCCCCGTCGCCGAGCTCCTCGCCGAGGTCGGGGCCGCACCGCAGATGGCGGGGGCCCGGCTCGCCGAGGAGGTGTCGACGACGGCGCCGTATGCCGTCGAGGCGGTGGGGACGAGGCGGTTCACCGTCGCAGCGGTCGACCTCGGCATCAAGGCGATGACGCCCCGGCGGATGGCAGAGCGGGGGATCGAAGTCCACGTCCTGCCTGCGACGGCGACGTTCGACGACATCCTCGCCGTCGGGCCGGACGGGGTGTTCTTCTCCAACGGCCCCGGTGACCCCGCCACCGCCGACGACCAGGTCGAGGTGATCCGCCGGGTGCTCGCGGCCGGCATCCCGTTCTTCGGGATCTGCTTCGGCAACCAGCTGCTCGGCCGGGCGCTCGGCTTCGGCACCTACAAGCTGAAGTACGGCCACCGCGGCATCAACCAGCCGGTCCTCGACCGGGCCACGGGGACGGTCGAGGTGACGGCCCACAACCACGGGTTCGCCGTCGACGCGCCGCTCGACGGCGACACGGTCACCGACTGGGGTCGGGTGCGCGTCTCGCACGTCTGCCTCAACGACGACGTCGTCGAGGGGCTCGAGTGCCTCGACGTGCCGGCGTTCTCGGTCCAGTACCACCCGGAGGCCGCGGCCGGCCCGCACGACGCGGCATACCTCTTCGACCGTTTCGTGGACCTCATGGCCGCCCACCCCCGCCCGCACCCTGCATGAATCCGACCCAATTGGACAGTCTCATGCAGACCCGGGGCGCCGACTCCGCCCCACCTCCTGCATGAATCCGACCCAATTGGGGGACTCCTCGGCTTTCCGTGGGTCTCGGGTGAGGGGTTTGGGGCCGGAAGCCTGGTGGTTGAGGGGTTTCGGGTGG
>JBDIAL010000067.1:0-15880 GCA_039812405.1 Nostocoides sp. | reverse complement strand
AGGGCCCTCGCGGACCGCCAGGTGACCCACCCGCGCCAGGCGAGCAGGGCGGCGGAGGCGAGCACGAGGCATACCCAGAGCAGCAGCCAGCCCCACCAGGGCAGCATCAGGACTCCTTCCCGTATGCCGTGAGCGCGGCGGTCGCCGCGCGGGCCACCTGCGCGGCGAAGCCGGGCGGCTCGACGACCCGGCCGAGACCGCCCAGGCGGAGCACGAGCCGCCGCAGCCACTCGGTGTCGCCCGTGCGCAGCGACACGTCGAGCCCGCCGTCGTCGCGCTCGGCGACCGTCTCGACGGGGTAGTAGTCGGCGACCCAGCGGGCGCCGGGCGCGAGCGCGACGGTGACGAGCAGGTCGTCCGGGCCGGGCTGGAAGGTGCCGAGGTCGAGGTCGCGGGCCGTGGCCTGCTCCGGCGGCGTGCCGTCGAGGTCGAGGACGACGAGGTCCTCGACCCGGTCCATCCGGAACAGCCGGGTGTCCTGGGCGCGGTGGCACCAGCCCTCGAGGTACCAGTGGGCGTCGATGTTGACGACGCGCATCGGGTCGACGTCGCGGTCGGTCGTCTCGTCGCGGCTCGGGATGAGGTAGCGCAGGTGGACGCGCCGGCCCCGGGCGACGGCCTCCCGGGCCCGGGCCAGCATGACCTCCGACGCCGCGTCGCTGATGTCGACGGCGACCCGGGAGGCGGCGTCCCCGGCCGCCCCGGTCGCCTCCTCCAGCTTGGCGAGCGCCCGCTCGACGGCCGCCCGGTCGGTGATCCCGGGCACCTCGGCGAGGGCGCGCAGCCCCACCATGAGGGTGATCGCCTCGTCCACGCCGAGACGCAGCGGCCGGGCGATGGTCTCGGCATTGCGGACGACGATGTGACCGCCCTCGGAGTCGACCTCGATGAGCTCGTCGGGCATCTGGCCATAGCCGCACAGGTAGATGAGGTCGAGGTCGGCCTGCAGCTGCCCGGGCGTGATGCCGAGCCCGGCCGCGGCCTCCTCGATGCCGATGCCGGGACGGTTGGCGAGCCACGGGACGAGCGTGAGCAGCCGGGACAGGCGTGCGGTGGCCGACTCCGGCGGGACGCGGGGACTCACGGGACGCTCTGCGACGGCTCGGTGCGCTGCGCCGGCGCGTTGGCCTCCCGGGCGCCGCGGAGCCGGCCGACGACCGCGTCGACGAGCTCGGGGGGCTCCTGCGCGACGACGTCGTCGGCGTAGCCGACCAGCTCGTCGACGAGTGCGGCGACATCGCCGTAGGAGATCTCCAGGCGGCTCCAGCCGTCCTCGGCCGGCGTCACCGAGGAGGCGCGGCGCCGGAGCGTATGCCCCCGGCCGTCGCGCACCCGGACGACGGCCGGCTCGGGCGCCGGCCGGTCGCTCGTGACCCGGCGGACGGCCACGGCCGGGTCGTGATCGGGCGGCACGGCATACGGCCCGGCCTCGGGGTCCGCACGGACGGGGCCGACGACCCGGGAGAGCCGGAAGAGCCGCTCGGCGCCACGGGCCGCGTCGAAGCCGGTGAGATACCACCGGCCGTGCCACGAGGCCATCCCCCACGGCTGGACCCGGCGGGTGCGCACCTCCCCGTCGGAGCGGCGGTAGTCGAAGGTGACCGGCTGCTGCCGCACGACGGCGCGGCGGACCGCCTCGAAGGCGGGCTCGGTCGTCCGCAGCCGCGGCTCGATGCCGACGAGCGAGTCCTCGTCGCGCTCGACGCCCGCAGCCTGGAGCTTGCGGATCGCCTCCGCCGCGGGCCCGGCGAGCGAGGCCTGCGCCCAGGTGCGGCTCGCAAGGCCGAGGACGGCCAGCTCGTCCGGCTCGAAGGTGATGTCCGGCAGGGCGTAGTCCCGCTGGTGGATCCGGTAGCCCGGCTCGTCGTCCCAGATCGAGTTGAGGTCCTCGGTGACGAGGGGGATGCCGAGGTCGCGCAGCTCGTCCTTGTCGCGCTCGAACATTCGGTCGAAGGCCTCCGTCGAGGGCGCGTGGACGTACTGCGGCACCATCTGTCGAAGCCGGGACTTCGGCAGCGGCCTGCGGGTGTAGAGGAGGCAGAGGACGAGGTTGAGCAGCCGCTCGGTCTTGGCCGTCGGGCCGCTCGGGGCGCTCATGGGCAGAACACTAGTGCGGAGCGGCGCCGATATCCTGCCCGCCATATCCTTCCGACCATGATGGAGTGGCGCGAGGGGACGGTGCTGCGCGAGACCGCGCGCTGGTCCGGGGCCGTGGAGTATGCCGTCGAGGTCGCCCCCGCCCCCACACCCGCCCTGCATGAATCCGACCCAATCGGACAGTCTCATGCACCGGTGCGCGCGCTCGCCTACCCGGCCGTCGTCGGCGAGCCCCGTCCCGGCGACCGCGTGCTCCTCAACGTCTCCGCCCTCGTCCGGGGCCTCGGCACGGGCGGACTGGCGCTCGTCGTCGCGATCCCCGACCGGCTCCCGGCCGACCCGCCACCCGCGCCCGGTCACATCGTCAAGGCGCGCTACACCCCCCAGCAGCAGCTCTTCCTCGCCGTCGACGAGCAGGACAGCCCCCACCACGCGGTGCTGTCCGGCGACCCGAGCGTCCGGGACGGCGACCTGCTCGGCCTGCCCGTCGTCGTCGCCGACCTCCACTCCGCCCTCCCTGCTGTGCTCACCGGCCTGCGCCTCGAGCGCCCGGACGCCCGGGTCGTCTATCTCATGACCGATGGCGGGGCCCTGCCCCTCGCCTTCTCCCGGGCCGTCGCCGGGCTGCGGGCCGCGGGCTGGCTCGCCGCGACGGTCACCGTCGGGCAGGCCTACGGGGGTGATCACGAGGCGGTCTCCCTCCACTCCGGGCTGCTCGCCGCGCGGCATGTCCTCGGCGCCGACGTGGCCGTCGTCGTCCAGGGCCCGGGCAATGTCGGGACCGGCACGCCGTGGGGCTACTCCGGCCTGGCCTGCGGCGAGGCGCTCAACGCGGTGACCACGCTCCACGGCCACGGCATCGCCACGCTGCGGGTGTCGGGGTCGGACCCCCGCGAGCGGCACCGGGGGATCTCCCACCACAGCACGACGGCATACGGCCGGGTATGCCTCGGCGCCGCCGACGTCCCCGTGTGCGCCCCGGGCAACGACCTGGAGCGCGAGGTGCTCGACGCGGCCGAGGAGCTGAGCCTGTCGGCCACCGGCGAGCTCACCGTCGTCGAGGTGCCGACCGACGGCCTCGCCGAGGCGCTGGCCACCTCACCCGTCCGGCTCTCGACGATGGGGCGGGGCCTCGACGTCGACCCCGAGCCGTTCCTCTACGCCGCCGTCGCCGGTCGACACGCCGCCACCCTGCTTCCGCCCCCGGGCTGATCCCATGGGCTGACCCGCCCGCAGAGACATCCGACGGCGCAGGCGCAGTCCATGATCGACACCGGCTTGTGGCTACACTTGTGGCTATGACGATCGATGAGTCCATGGCTCTACGCGACGCGAAGAACCATCTGTCCGAGGTCGTGGACCAGGTTGAACGGGAACACGCCCGGGTCGTCATCACCAGGCACGGCAAGCCCGCCGCAGTCATGGTGAGCGTCGATGACCTCGCCTCGCTGGAGGAGACGCTGGACATCGCCAGCCGGCCCCGGATCATGCAGCAGATCCACGACAGCCTGCTCGAGCTGGACAGCGTGCAGGTGCTGTCCAGGGAGCAGATCCTGGCCGACCTCCAGGCGTGAGCGACGCCGCGCGGCAGATCGCCTGGACGCCGACGGCGCGGCGAGCGCTGGGCCGGCTTCCCGAGAAGGCGGCCACGGCAGCGATCGAGTTCATCTACGGGCCTCTGGCAGCCAACCCTCACCGGGTCGGCAAGGCGTTGCGGTTCGAGCTGGCGGGTCTGCACTCCGCCCGGCGCGGAGACTTCCGCATCATCTGTCGGATCAACGGCACCGTGACGATCATTGCCATAGAACACCGCGGAGACGCCTATCGCCCTCGCTGACGTCCGCGGGATGCCCACCCAGGCACCCCCTGAGCGGGGGCCTGCCCCAGCAGGGTCCAGGGGGTGACGAGGGCGACGGTCAGCGGACGTCGACGAGGTCGACGACGAAGACGAGCGTCTCGCCGCCCTTGATCACCCCGCTGGCTCCGCGGTCGCCGTAAGCCAGGTGGGGCGGGATGGTCAGCTTGCGGCGTCCGCCGACCCGCATCCCGAGGATGCCCTCGTCCCAGCCGCGGATGACCTGGCCGACGCCGACGCGGAAGTCGAGCGGCGCGCCGCGGTTCCACGACGCGTCGAACTCCTCGCCCGTCGAGTGGGCGACGCCGACGTAGTGGGCCCGCACGGTGCTGCCCACCGTCGCCTCCGCGCCGTCCCCGACGGTGAGGTCCTCGATGACGAGGTCGGTCGGCGGCTCGTCGCCCGGGAAGTCGATCTCGGGCTTGGTGGTCTCGGGGTCGAACGGCATACGGGTTCCTTTCCCTCGTCGGGCGGGTGGGAGGGCCTCAGCAGGGCGCAGGTGGGCGGGCTCAGTAGGCGCCGAGGATGTCCAGGACGAACACCATCGTGTCGGTTCCCTTGATGTCGCCGCTACCCGACGAGCCGTAGCCCTCCGACGGCGGGACGATGACGAGCAGGCGGCTGCCGACCTTCTGACCGACGACCGCGGTGTCCCAGCCCTTGATGACCTGGCCCTCGCCCGCGGGGAACTCGATGTATGCCGGGTCGTGGGCCCACGCGCTGTCGAACACCTTCCCCGTGCGCCACAGGACGCCGGTGTAGGTCGCGCGGACCGTCTGGCCCTTGGCGACGGTCGCGCCCTTGCCCTCGATGAGCGGCTGGACGACCAGCTTCGTCGGCGGCTTGGTGTTCTTGGGGATCGTGATCGTCGCGGCCTTGCCCTTGTTGAAGACGACCGTCGGCAGGCCCTTCTTCGGGGCCACGGCCCGTCCGGTCGCCTCGGGCAGCATCGTCACGGCGGAGCGGATGTCCATGAGGATGACCATGGTGTCGTCGGCCGCGATGCCGAGCGACGTCGCACCCGAGGTGCCGAAGCCGTCGGCCGGCGGGATCGCCACGAGGACGCGCGAGCCGATCCGCTGGTTGTCCAGGGCCTTCTTCAGGCCGGCGATGACCGTGTTGTCGCCGACGGGCAGGCCGGTCGGCGAGGTCTCGTAGTTGCTGTTGACCGTCTTGCCGCTCGTGCCGTTGACGACGGCGAGCGAGACGGAGGCGACCTGGCCCGCGGTCAGCTCCGCGCCCTTGCCCGCGGTGATGACCCTCGTCTGGGTCGTCGTGACCTTGAACGGCTTGGTCGGCAGCGTGATGACGGGGGTCTTCTTCGCCTCCGTGCCGACGACCTTGATGGCGGCGATGTCGCCCGTCGCCGTCGAGGAGGACGCCGGGCTGTTGGAGCCGGAGCCGCAGGCCGTGAGGAGGAGGGCGGATGCGGCGAGCAGGGCGGAGACGAGACGGGTGCGCGATTTCACGGGGCAGGTGGCCTATCGGATGGGGTGCGAAAGCCCGCTCACGATAGCCGCCGTCACTGTGTCCGCCGAATCACGACCCGAGCGGGTCATCTCCGGCGGCCCGGCGACTCCTCAGCCGCCGGAGGCCATCCCCTCGATGAGCCGGTCGACCCGGACGTCGTGGGCGAGGAAGGGGTCCTTGCACAGGACGGTGCGCTGGGCCTGGTCGTTGAGCTTGAGATGGACCCAGTCCACCGTGAAGTCGCGGCGATGCTTCTGGGCCGCGGCGACGAAGTCCCCCCGCAGCTTGGCCCGGGTCGTCTGGGGCGGCGTCGTCGTCGCCTCCTCGATCTCGTCGTCGGTCGTCACCCGGACCACCTTGCCGGCCCGCTGGAGGACGTAGAAGAGCCCGCGTCGGCGGTCGATGTCGTGGTAGGCGAGGTCGATCTGGGCGATGCGGGGATGGTCGAGCGGTATGCCGTGCCGCGCGGCATACGAGTCGATGAGCCGGTGCTTGATGACCCAGTCGATCTCGGTGCCGACGAGCGCGAGGTTGTCGGTGGCGACCGCCTCGAGCGTGCGTGCCCACAGGTCGAGGACCTGCTTGTGGACCGGGCTCTGCAGGCCGACCCGGTCGACGTAGCCCTGGGCCCGCTCGAGGTACTCGGTCTGGATCTGCAGGGCCGAGAGCTGGCGGCCGTTGGCCAGGCGCACCGGTCGCTGACCGGTGAGGTCGTGGCTGATCTCGCGGATCGCGCGGATCGGGTTCTCCAGCGTCATGTCGCGCATGACGACGCCGGCCTCGATCATCTGGAGCACGAGGTCGGCCGAGCCCACCTTGAGCAGCGTCGTCGCCTCGCTCATGTTGGAGTCGCCGACGATGACGTGGAGCCGCCGGTAGTGCTCGGCGTCCGCGTGCGGCTCGTCACGGGTGTTGATGATGGGCCGGCTGCGCGTCGTCGCCGACGAGACGCCCTCCCAGATGTGGTCGGCCCGCTGGCTCACGCTGTAGAAGGCGCCCTTGGCGGTCTGGACGACCTTGCCGGCCCCGCAGGTCAGCTGCCGGGTCACGAGGAAGGGCAGGAGGACGTCGGAGAAGGTCTGGAACTCCCCGGCCCGGCCGACGAGGTAGTTCTCGTGGCAGCCGTAGGAGTTGCCGGCCGAGTCGGTGTTGTTCTTGAAGACGTAGATCGTGCCGGCCACGCCCTCCTCGGCGAGCCGGGTCTGTGCGTCGGCGACGAGGCCCTCGATGACCCGCTCCCCCGCCTTGTCGTGGACGACGAGCTCGCGGACGTCGTCGCACTCGGGCGTCGCATACTCCGGGTGGGAGCCGACGTCGAGGTAGAGGCGTGACCCGTTGGAGAGGAAGACGTTGCTCGACCGGCCCCAGGCGACGACCTTGCGGAAGAGGTACCGTGCCACCTCGTCGGGTGTCAGCGTGCGCTGGCCCTGGGACGTGCACGTGATGCCGTACTCGTTCTCGATCCCGAAGATCCGGCGCTCCATGAACCCACTCTAGGCGCCCGGCGGTGCGACGGGCCCGTGACCGCGCTGTCCGCATACTGGAACAACCCATCCGATCGGTGGACGATCACGCCGAGTTATGGGTTACTGAACCAGACGTTACTTCATCTCGACCCAGGAGCACCTCACGTGACTTCGCTGCGCCTCGGCGACGCTGCCCCGAACTTCACCGCCTCGACGACCGAGGGCGAGCTCGACTTCCTCGACTGGAAGGGCGACGCGTGGGCGGTCCTCTTCAGCCACCCGGCCGACTTCACGCCCGTCTGCACGACGGAGCTCGCTCGCGTCGCGCAGCTCAAGGACGAGTGGGCCGCCCGCAACACGAAGGTCCTCGCGGTGAGCGTCGACGTGCTCGACGACCACACGGCGTGGAAGTCCGACATCGAGGACACCGCCGGGACGGGTGTCGACTACCCGATCATCGCCGACCCGGACCGTGAGGTGTCCGAGCTCTACGGCATGATCCACCCGGGCGAGGGCGACACGTCGCCGGTCCGCTCGGTCTTCATCATCGACCCGGCCGGCAAGGTGCGGCTCACGCTCACCTACCCCAAGAGCGCCGGCCGCAACTTCGACGAGATCCTCCGCACCCTCGACGCCCTCCAGGTCAACGACGCGGGGCCGTACTCCACGCCCGTCGACTGGCGCAAGGGCGACAAGGTCATCATCGCCCCGTCCGTGTCGACCGAGGACGCGCAGGAGCGGTACGACGGCGTCGAGGTCGTCAAGCCCTACCTCCGGTACATCACCCAGCCCCAGGGCTGAAAGCCGGCGCGGCCGGCGCCCCCTGCCCCTGCACCTGCCCGCCGTGCCGGCGCCCCTGCCGCTTTATCGGGTCACCCGATAACACTGAGCCTCACCCGAGTTGCGTTGTCGGGTGAGGCTCAGTCTTCTGGGGTCACCCGATAACACCGGACGGCCCCACCGCCGTCAGGCGTCCTCGGGGCGCTGCGTCTGCGGGTTCGTCGCGGCCTCCCGGGTGCTGTCGCCCGTGACCGACGTGTCGCCGGTCAGCACGTCGTGCGGGCCGGGGCCGGCGTCGTCGACCGTCGGCACGTCGCTCGTCGGGTCGTCGCGCGACAGCAGCCGGTCCAGGAGCGGGCCGGCGATGCGGCGGAAGGTGCGGCGCGGCCGGTTGCGGTCCAGGACGGCCACCTCGAGCTGGGCCGGCCCGAGCTGCCGGTCGGCGTCGCCGCCGTTCCCGTCCTTGCCGAGGAGCTCGACGGCGAGGGTCAGCGCGTCCCCGAGGGTCATGCCCGGGTGCCACCGCTCGCTGAGCGCCTGGTCGATGGGCTCGGCGGCACCGCCCATGACGACGTAGCCGTGCTCGTCGGCGACCGACCCGTCGTAGGTGAGGCGGTAGATCTGGTCCTCCTCCGCCGTGGTCCCGACCTCCGCGACGACGATCTCGACCTCGTAGGGCTTGGACTCCTGGATGAAGACCGTGCCGAGCGTCTGGGCGTAGGCGTTGGCGAGGCCGCGGGCCGTCACGTCGGACCGGTCGTAGGAGTAGCCGCGCAGGTCGGCATACCGCACCCCGGCCACCCGGAGGTTCTCGAACTCGTTGTACTTGCCGACGGCGGCGAACGCGATCCGGTCGTAGATCTCGGAGATCTTGTGCAGCGCGCGGGACGGGTTCTCCGCGACGAAGGCGATGCCGTGGTCGTAGCCGAGGACGACGACCGACCGCCCTCGGGCGATCCCCTTGCGGGCGAAGTCGGCCCGGTCCTTCATGAGCTGCTCGGGCGAGACGTAGAACGGCATGCTGCTCATCGGGGCCCTCCTCCCGGGTTGCCGTCGCGCTCGGCGAGGACGGTGGTCACGACGGCGGCGACCTCCTCGTCGGGCCGGAACGCCGCCCCGTCGACGTCGAGGGTGCAGATCGTCGGCCAGATCCGGCGGCTCACGTCGGGCCCGCCCGTCGCGCTGTCGTCGTCGGCCGCGTCGTAGAGCGCCTCCACGGCCACCCGGACCGCGCCGGCCCGATCCAGGCCCGGCCGCCAGGTCTTCTTCATCGAGCCCCGGGCGAAGAGCGACCCGGAGCCCACACCGTGGTGGTCGTGCTCCTCGTAGCAGCCGCCGGTCACGTCGTAGGAGAAGATCCGCCCGGTCTCGCGCTGGAGGTCGAACCCGGCGAAGATCGGGACGACCGACAGCCCCTGCATGGCCAGGCCGAGGTTGGAGCGGATCATCGAGGCGAGGCGGTTCGCCTTGCCCTCGAGGGACATCAGGGTGCCCTCGATCTTCTCGTAGTGCTCCAGCTCCACCTGGAAGAGGCGGACCAGCTCGATGGCGATGCCGGCCGTGCCCGCGATGCCCACCGCGCTGTACTCGTCGGTGATGAAGACCTTCTCCATGTCGCGGTTGGCGATGATGTTGCCCATCGTCGCCCGCCGGTCGCCGGCCATCACGACGCCGCCGTCATAGGACACCGTGACGATGGTCGTGCCGTGCGGCGCGTCGAGGCTCGTCCCCGGCGGTAGCGGCCGGCGGTGCGGGAGGAGCGAGGGGTCGTGGGCCGCGACGAACTCGGTGAACGACGAGCCCGGGGTGAGGTATGCCGCGGGCAGCCGCCCTCCGGGGGTGGTCGTCACTGGCCGCCCTTCTGGACGAACCCGCGGACGAACTCCTCGGCGTTGGTCTCCAGGACGCCGTCGATCTCGTCGAGGATGTCGTCGATGTCGGTGTCCTGGGCGGCACCCTGGGCCGGCGGTGCGGCGTCGGGCTCGGGCCCGTCGCCCGGGCCGTCGTCGCGTCGCTGCGGACGGGTCTGCTCCTGGCCTGCCATCGTGGCCTCCTCGGGTCGGTCTGCTCTGTCCAGCAACCCTAGTCGCGGGGGTCTGACACGTCAGCGAGGCCCGCGATGAGGGATGCCGCGTCGGCCGACCGCTCGAGGACGGCGCCGACATGGGCGCGCGTCCCGCGCAGCGGGTCCAGGGTGGGCACGCGCTGCATGGTCGGCGCGCCCGCCACGTCGAAGATGACCGAGTCCCACGAGGCGGCGACCACCTCGCGGGGGAAGCGCGCGAGGCACTGCCCGCGGAACCACGCCCTCGTGTCCTCCGGCGGGACCGTCACGGCCCGCCGCACCGCCTCCTCGTCGACGAGCCGCTCGAACCGGCCGGACTGCTCGAGCCGGTTGAACACCCCCTTCTCGAGCCGCACGTCGGACCACTGGATGTCGATCGCCTTCAGCCGCGGGTCGCCCCACGCCAGCCCGTCGCGGTCCCGGTAGCCCTCGAGGACGGCGAGCTTGGCGACCCAGTCGACCTCGCGGCGCGCGCTCATCGGGTCGGCCTCGAGGTGGGTGAGGACGGTCTCCCACCAGTGGAGGACCTCGGCGGTGTCGTCGTCGGGTATGCCGCCGTGCCGGCTCTCGAGGTAGGCGCGGGACAGCTCGTAGTAGCGCCAGAGGAGCTGGACGGCCGTCATCTGGGAGCCGTCGGACATCTCGACCTTGGCCCGCAGCGACGGGTCGTGGGAGACGGCCTGGAGCGTCGCGACGGGCCGGTGGACCGACAGGTCCTCGGTGAGGAAGCGGTCCTCGATCATCGCCAGGACGAGGCTCGTCGACCCGAGCTTGACGAGGTTGGCGACGTCGCAGTGGTTGGCGTCGCCGAGGATGACGTGGAGCCGGCGATAGAGGTCGGCCACCGCGTGGGGCTCGTCGCGGGTGTTGATGAGGGGACGCTTGAGCGTCGTCTCCAGACCCACCTCGACCTCGAAGAAGTCGCTGCGCGAGGCGATCTGGTAGCCCGGAGTGCGGCTGTCCACGCCGATCCCGACCCGGCCGGCACCGCACATGACCTGGCGGACGACGAAGAACGGGATGAGGCCCCGGATGATGTCGGCGAACGGCGTGCGCCGCGACATGAGGTAGTTCTCGTGGGTGCCGTAGCTCGCGCCCTTGCCGTCGGTGTTGTTCTTGTAGAGGTTGACGCCCGGCGGGACGACCGACAGCCTCCGGGCGGCCTCCCGCATGATGAGCTCACCGGCCCGGTCCCAGGTGACCGCGTCGCGCGGCGTCGTCACCTCGGGCGAGGAGAACTCCGGGTGGGCGTGGTCGACGTAGAGCCGGGCCCCGTTGGTGAGGACGACGTTGGCGAGGGTCGGGTCCTCCCCGTCGGGGCCCTCGTCGGTCAGCTGGCTCGGGTGGGCCAGGCCCCGCCCCAGGTCGAAGCCGCGGGCGTCGTGCAGCGGCTGCTCGTCGGCGTAGTCCCAGGAGGCCCGGGCCGCCTGGATGCCCCGGCCCGTGGCATACGCGTTGACGACCTGACCGGACAGCAGCATAGGGTTGGCGCCCGGGTTGCCGGGCACGGAGATGCCGTACTCCGTCTCGATCCCCATCACGCGCCGCACCGTCACACCACCCAGCCTAGGTCAGCGGGGCCGGTGTCCTCCGAGCGGCCGTTAGGCTGGCCCCATGCGCGATGTCGTCGTCTTCTCCGGAAGCGCACACCCCGCGCTCGCCCGCCGCATCTGCGACCATCTCGGCGTCGAGCTGTCCCCCGTCGACATCAAGCGGTTCAGCAACGACTGCCTGCAGGCCCAGCTCCTGGCCAACTGCCGTCAGCGGGACGTCTACATCGTCCAGCCGCTCGTGCCGCCGACGCAGGAGAACCTCATGGAGCTCCTCCTCATGATCGACGCCGCGCGGGGAGCCTCCGCGGCCCAGATCACCGCGGTCATGCCGCACTTCGCGTATGCCAGGTCGGACAAGAAGGACGCCTCCCGGATCTCCCTCGGGGGGCGTCTCGTCGCGGACCTGCTCACGACGGCGGGCACGGACCGGGTCCTCACGATGACGCTCCATGCCCCCCAGGTCCACGGGTTCTTCTCGGTGCCCGTCGACCATCTCACGGCGATCGGCGTCCTCGCCGACCACTTCCGCGGCACCGCGCTCGAGGACACCGTCGTCGTCTCCCCCGACCTCGGCAACGCCAAGACGGCCACCCAGTTCTCCCGGCTCCTCGGGCTCCCCGTCGCCGCGGGGTCCAAGCAGCGGCTCGCCGACGACCGGGTCGTCATCGACGCGATCGTCGGGGACGTCGAGGGACGGCGGGCCATCATCCTCGACGACGAGATCGCGACCGGCGGCTCGATCGTCGAGCTCCTCGAGCGGCTCAAGGACTTCGGCTGCACCGAGGCGGCCGTCGCGTGCACCCACGGCCTGTTCCGCGGCCGGGCCGTCGAGCGGCTGCGACGCCACCCGATGATCAGCCAGGTCGTCACGACCGACACCGTGCCCGCCCCGCCGAACTGGCCCGAGCTGCAGGTCCGCAGCGTGTCGTGGCTGTTCGCCGAGGCCATCTCGCGGATCCACGCCGGGGAGTCGGTGAGCAGCCTGTTCGACGGGGTCGACCCGACGCATGCCCCGCCCCAGCGCTCGCTCTTCGACGAGGCCCGATGACCGGGGAGTCCGGCGTGTCCGAACGGGCCTCGGCGCCGGGGTCGGCACGGTCACGGCCGTCGCGAGGGGTCGCCACGCGGGCGATCGCCCTCGACGCCGTCGCCGTGATCGTCTTCGCCGGGACCGGCCGGCTCTCGCACGGGGAGGGGCTCTCGCTCGGTGGGCTCCTGCGGACGGCGGGCCCGTTCCTCGCCGGGGCCCTCCTCGCCTGGCTCGTCGTCGTGTCCCGCGGCTGGGCTCCGTATGCCTGGCGCACCGGCCTCCTCGTCCTCGCCGGCGTCGTCGTGGTCGGCATGCTCCTGCGCGTCGTCCTCGGCCAGGGCACCGCGCCCTCGTTCATCCTCGTCGCGACGCTCTTCAACGCCCTCCTCCTGCTCGGCTGGCGCCTCCTCGCCCGCCGACGCACCCCCTGACGCGCCCCCGCTCCCCTTGCGCCCCTCAGGTGCCGAAGCGGCCCGGTCCGGAGTCCTCGTCGAGCGGCAGTGCATCCTGCGCCATCCCCCGAGCCACGGCCGACCGCGGGACCGACAGGCCGAGGTGGAGCCAGGCCCGGGGCGACGCCGCACGTCCCCGTGGGGTGCGGACGATGAACCCCTCCCGCACGAGGAACGGCTCGGCCACGGTCTCCACCGTGTCCGACTCCTCGCCGACGGCCACGGCCAGCGTCGACAGCCCGACGGGGCCCCCGCCGAACCGGCGACACAGCGCCTCGAGCACGGCCCGGTCCAGCCGGTCGAGCCCCGCCTCGTCGACGTCGAACAGCGCGAGCGCGGCCCGGGCTGCCGGGGCGTCGACGACACCCGAACCGTGCACCTGAGCCCAGTCACGGACCCGGCGCAGCAGACGGTTCGCGATCCGGGGGGTCCCCCGGGACCGGGAGGCGATCTCGGTGACCCCGGCGTCCGCCGCCTCCACGCCGAGCAGCCGGGCCGAGCGGCGCAGGATCGTCACGAGATCGGCGACCTCGTAGAAGTCGAGATGCCCGGTGAACCCGAAGCGGTCCCGGAGCGGCGCCGGCAGCAGACCGGCTCGCGTCGTCGCCCCCACGACGGTGAACGGTGGCAGCTCGAGCGGGATGGCGGTCGCTCCCGGGCCCTTTCCGACGATGACGTCGACCCGGAAGTCCTCCATCGCGAGGTAGAGCATCTCCTCCGCGCTGCGCGACATCCGGTGGATCTCGTCGAGGAAGAGCACCTCCCCCTCGACGAGCGAGGACAGCAACGAGGCGAGGTCGCCGGCATGCTGGATCGCGGGGCCGCTCGTCACCCGGATCGGCCGGTCGAGCTCGGTGGCGACCATCATCGCCAGCGTCGTCTTGCCGAGGCCGGGCGGCCCCGAGAGCAGGACGTGGTCCGGCGGGCTGCCCCGCCGGCGCGCGGCCTCGAGGACGAGGGAGAGCTGGTCGCGGACCTTCGGCTGACCGGCGAAGTCCTCCAGCCGCTTCGGACGCAGCGCCGCCTCGACGACCCGCTCGTCGTCCGAGCCGTCGGCGTCGACGATCCGGGCCGTCGCGTCGACGGACCCGTCCTGCGCGGTCAGCACACCGTCCTCGGTCATCGGCTCCCCAGCAACCGGAGGGCGTCCCGCAGCACGGTGGCGACGTCGACCTCCGACCCGTCCGGTGGCGCGACCTTCTCGACGGCGTCCGCGGCCGACCGGACCGGCCAGCCCAGGCCGGTGAGCGCCTCGGTCACCTGCTCGCGCCACACGAGGACGGGAGCCCCTCCGCCGGGTGAGGCGGCGGGAGCCGCGGCGGACGGCATACCGATCTTGTCGCGCAGCTCGAGGGCCAGACGCTCGGCGACCTTCTTGCCGACGCCGGGGACCCTCGTGAGGGCCACGTGGTCGGACTGCGACACCGCGCGCCGCAGCTCGTCCGGGGAGAGGACGGCGAGGAGGGCGAGGGCGAGTCGGGGGCCGACCCCTGTCACCGTCTGGAGCGTGTCGAACATGTCCCGCTCCTCCACCGACCCGAACCCGAACAGGGTGAGCGAGTCCTCCCGCACGACGAGCGTCGTGGCGAGCACCGCCTCCTCCCCGAGGCGGCAGGCCGCGGCCGCCGCCGGCGTCGTGTGGACGAGCATGCCGACGCCGCCGACGGAGACGACGACCCGGTCGAGCCCGACCTGCTCGACCGCACCTCGCACCGAGGCGATCACGAGGTCACCCGCTCGGCGAGCCGGGTCCGCTCGGCCGCGACGAGCTCGGCGAGCCGGCTCGCCGAGCCGCCGCGCCACACGTGGCAGATCGAGAGGGCGAGGGCGTCGGCCGCGTCGGCCGGCCGGGGCGGCTCGGCGAGCCGGAGGATGCGGGTCACCATCGCGGTGACCTGGCTCTTGTCCGCGCGGCCGGACCCGGTGACCGCCGCCTTGACCTCGGTGGGGGTGTGCAGCGCGGTCGGTATGCCGCGGCGCGCGGCCGCGAGGAGGGGGATCGTCATCGCCTGGGCCGTGCCCATGACGGTGGCGACATTGACGTCGGCGAACACCCGCTCGATGGCGACGGCGTCCGGGCGGTAGCGCTCGAACCACTCCTCGACGCGGTCCTGCAGGTGGAGGAGCCGGTCGCCGAGCGGGACCGACGGCGACGTCCGCTCGACGCCGACCGCGACGAGGGCGACCCGGCCGGGAGCCCCCTCGACGACGCCGATGCCGCACCGGGTCAGCCCGGGGTCCACACCGAGGACGCGCACACCGACTCCTTCACGGTCGCCGAACAGTTGTTCGGCATACACGCTAGGTCACTCCCCCGCGATTCGCGGTAACCACGCCGGTGATCCCGGCGTGTCCGCCTCGAAGGAGGCGACCCGGTCGCTCAGTCGGCGTCGAGCTCGGCGAGGACCTCGTCGCTGATGTCGCCGTTGGCGAAGACGTCCTGGACGTCGTCGGAGTCCTCGAGGGCGTCGACGACCCGGATCATCCTGCGGGCCCCGTCGAGGTCGAGGGGCACCTGCATGCTCGGCACCCAGGACGCCTCGGCCGAGTCGTAGTCGATCCCGGCCTCCTGCAGCGCGGTGCGCACCGCGACGACGTCGCTCGGCTCGGACACGATCTCGAAGGCATCGCCGTGGTCGTTGACCTCCTCCGCGCCGACGTCGAGGACGACCTCGAGCAGCGAGTCCTCCGACACCTGGTCGCCCTTGGGCACCATGACGACGCCCTTGCGGGTGAACAGGTATGCCACGGAGCCGGGGTCCGCGAGCGACCCGCCGTTGCGGGTCAGCGCGGTCCGCACCTCGGCCGCGGCCCGGTTGCGGTTGTCGGTGAGGCACTCGATGAGGATGGCGACCCCGCCGGGCGCATATCCCTCGTAGGTGATGTTCTCGTAGCTCGCCCCGCCCGCCTCGGCGCCGGACCCGCGCTTGACGGCCCGGTCGATGTTGTCGTTGGGGACCGAGGACTTCTTCGCCTTCTGGATCGCGTCGTAGAGCGTCGGGTTGCCCGAGGGGTCGCCCCCGCCGGTGCGCGCGGCGACCTCGATGTTCTTGATGAGCTTGGCGAAGAGCTTGCCGCGCTTGGCGTCGATGGCAGCCTTCTTGTGCTTCGT
>JBDIAL010000066.1:0-16004 GCA_039812405.1 Nostocoides sp. | reverse complement strand
CGTCGGCGGTGCCGTCGGTCGGCGCCGTGCCCAGCCCGGTGAGGACGACCGACCGGGCCGTCACGCCCGGCACCCCGACGAGCCGGGCCACCTCGCCCGGCTTGGCCGCGAGACCGAGCACGTCGACCGCCCCGGTCAGGTGCTCGGCCGTCTCCTGCGGCAGGCCGTCCCGGGCGACCCGCACCCCCGAGGGCGTCGCGGCGAGGCCGAGGACGAGGGCGTCGGCGGAGATCGTGTGGGCTTCGCGGGTCGAGGAGCGCAGGCTGGGCACGGTCGTTCACGGGTCCTTTGCGACGGAGGGTCGAGGGATCACCTCGCACCCTAGCCCCGGAGTAGCGTGCCGTCCGTGACCGAGCCCCTGCGCCACTCGCCGCTCCACGACCGTCATCTCGCCCTCGGCGCCCGGATGGCCGACTTCGGCGGCTGGGACATGCCCATCGAGTATGCGGGCGGCGGCGTCGTCGCCGAGCACGCGGCGGTGCGTGAGCGCGTCGGCCTCTTCGACGTCTCCCATCTCGGCAAGGCGAGCGTCACGGGGCCGGGGGCGGCGGCATACGTCGGCTCCTGCCTCACCGCCGACCTCGCCCGGATCCCCGTCGGCAAGGCGCAGTACACCCTCTGCTGCACCGAGACGGGAGGCGTCGTCGACGACCTCATCCAGTACCTGCGCGGGGACGACGACGTGTTCCTCATCCCCAACGCCGCGAACACCGCGACCGTCGTCGACCTGCTCCGGGCGAAGGCGCCCCAGGGCGTGGAGGTCCGCGACCGCCACGACGAGCTCGGCATCGTCGCCGTCCAGGGCCCGCTCGCCGACGAGACGCTCCGGGCGCTCGGGCTGCCGGTCGGCCACGACTACATGTCCTTCGTGGACGCCGACTGGCACGGCGTGCCGCTCGTCGTCTGCCGCACCGGCTACACGGGGGAGCGCGGCTACGAGCTCGTCGTCCCGTGGGACCGGACCCCGGCGGTGTGGGACGCCCTCCTCGCGGCCGCGACCCCGCTCGGGGGCCGGCCGGCGGGGCTCGGCGCGCGGGACACGCTGCGGACCGAGATGGGCTACCCCCTCCACGGCAACGACCTCTCGACGGAGATCACGCCCGTCATGGCCGGCCTCGGCTGGGCGGTCGGCTGGGACAAGCCGGCGTTCTGGGGCCGGGAGGCGCTCCTCGCCGAGCGGGCGGCCCGGGCGACGCCGCTCTCCCGGGGCCTCCTCGCGACCGGCCGCGGGATCCCCCGCCCGCACTGCGTCGTCCGGACGGACGACGCAGTGGTCGTCGGGGAGGTGACGTCGGGCACCTTCTCGCCGACCCTCCGCCGGGGGATCGCCCTCGCGCTCCTCGACCGGTCGGTCGCCCTCGGCTCGCGGGTCGTCGTCGACGTCCGCGGCCGGGATATCGAGGCGGAGGTCGTCCGGCCCCCGTTCGTCCGCGTCGGCGCGGCGGAGGGCTGACGTGGGCGCTGCCTGGACCTGGTCGTATGCCGACGCCGACGGGGGCCCCGTCGAGGGGGACCACCTCACCCGGGTCGAGTTCCCCACCCAGGGCGACGCCGAGGCCTGGCTCGCCGAGTCGTGGGCCGACCTCGCCGACGCCGGCGTGGCGTCGGTCAGCCTGTGGTGCGACGGGGAGCCGGTCTACGGGCCGATGAGCCTGTCGGCGCCGTAGCGCGCCGCAGCCGCGGTCGTGGGCGCGGCCGGGTCACGGGCCTCGACGACAGACCGACCGGCAATGGAGGGCGGCTCGGGGCTCGTGCTGTGTCCGCCCCGCACGGCCGGCCCCGTCGGCAGCCTCGGGACCGACCCATTGCCGGTCCGGGTGTCGCCGGTCCGGGTGTCGCCGCCGGACCGGCATACCAGTCGGCCCGGCACGACCGGCCCCGGTCGGCCGTCTCGTGACTCGTGCCGCTCCGGTGTCAGGAGGGGTACTCGCCGCGCCCGACGAGCGGCTTGGGCATCCGCATCCGCCGCATCTGGAAGCTGCGCATGATGGTGTACATCGCCAGGCCGCTCGGGACCTGGCTCGGGGGGAACTTCGCCCTGACCCGCCGCTTCACCTTCTGCCAGAGGATGACCGAGTCGATGATCGCGAGCACGAGGACGCCGTAGACCCCGACGAACATCATCTGGTAGGCCCACGGGACGCGGACGAAGGTCAGGGCGAGGACGAGGATCATGAGCGGCAGGAGGAACTCCCCGACCCCCCACCGGGCGTCGACGTAGTCGCGGACGTAGCGCCGCGCCGGACCCTTGTCCCGCGGGGGGAGGTACCGGTCGTCGCCGGTGACCATCGCCTCGCGCATCTTCATCTGCTGCTCGCGCCGCTTGGTCCGGTCGACACCGCGCGCCGCCTTGCGGTCGGTGACGACGAGGGGCTGCTTGCGCGCCGCCTCCTGGTCCTTGCGCTTGGGCGTCGGCCGGTTCTTCGCGCCCTCGCGCGTCGGGTGGGCCTCCGCGCCCTCCTCGGCCGCGGGGGCCTCCGCCTTGGTCTTGTCACGTCCGAACACGACACCAAGGGTATGCGGTGTCGGGCCGCGGTCCCGCCGTCGTCCAGCCCCGCTCGGGTCCGGCTCCCGTCGGGCCCCCGGCACAACCCCTGACGCCTCGTCCGGCGCGCGGGCCGGGAACCGTGGGTAGGGTCGGTGTCCGTGACCGATGACGTGCTCAGCGCAGACCAGATCGCCGCCGTCCGGGAGCGGGTCGTGGGCCTCATGCCCGCCGTCCGCTCCGACCTGGAGGCCCTGACCCGGATACCGAGCGTGTCCCTCGAGGCCTTCGACCCCGAGCACGTCCAGGCGAGCGCCCGGGCGACGGCGCGGCTCCTGGAGGCCGAGGGGCTCGCCGTCGAGATCGTCTCCGAGGGCGGGCAGCCGGCGGTCATCGGACACCTCGACGGTCCTCCCGGCGCGCCGACCGTGCTCCTCTACGCCCACCACGACGTCCAGCCGCCGGGGGACGCCGGCGACTGGGACAGCCCGCCGTTCGAGCCGACCGAGCGGGCCGGGCGGCTCTACGGCCGCGGTGCCGCCGACGACAAGGCGGGGATCATGGCGCACGTCGCGGCGCTGCGGGCGCACGCCGGCGACCTGCCCGTCGGCGTGACGATCTTCGTCGAGGGCGAGGAGGAGGTCGGGTCGGACTCGCTCCCGACGATCCTGTCGCGCCACGGCGACAAGCTGGCCGCCGACGCCATCGTCCTCGCCGACTCCCAGAACTGGACCGTCGGCGTCCCGGCCCTCACGACGACCCTGCGCGGACTGATCCGGGTCGTCGTCACCGTGTCGACGCTCGACCACGGCGTCCACTCGGGCATGTTCGGCGGCGCGGTGCCCGACGCGATCACCGCACTCGTGCGGCTCGTCGCGACCTGCCACGACGAGGACGGCAACGTCGCCGTCGCGGGGCTGTCCTCGGGTGAGGCGGCCGACCTCGACTTCTCCGAGGAGCGGCTGCGCGAGGAGTCGGGGCTGCTGCCCGGCGTGTCGACGATCGGCTCGGGGTCGCTGCTCTCCCGCATCTGGGCCAAGCCGTCGCTCACGACGATCGGCATCGACGCGCCGTCCGTCGCGACGTCGTCGAACACCCTCGTCCCGACGGCCAGCGCCAAGCTGTCGCTGCGCATCGCGCCCGGCGAGGACCCCGACCGCGCGTTCACGCTGCTGCGCGACCACCTGCTCGCCCACGTCCCGTGGGGCGCGCACGTCACGATCGAGCTCGCCGACAAGGGCGCGGGCTTCGCGGCCGACACCGAGGGGCCGATCTACGACCAGACGCGGGCCGCCTTCGCCGACGCGTGGGGCACCGACCCCGTCGACATCGGCGTCGGCGGCTCGATCCCCTTCGTCGCGGCCTTCGCCGAGCGGTTCCCCGACGCGGCGATCCTCGTCACCGGCGTCGAGGACCCGGACACGCGGGCTCACGGGGCCAACGAGTCGCTCCACCTCGCCGAGTTCGAGCGGGTCTGCGTCGCCGAGGCGCTCCTCCTCGCCCGCCTCGGCGCCCTCTCCGCCTGAGCATCCCCGCCCCGGCCCGCGGCCGCCCCCTGCATGAATCCGACCCATTCGGACAGTCTCATGCAGGCCGGGCCCGCCGACTCCGGCCCGGCCCCTGCATGAATCCGACCCATTTGGACAGTCTCATGCAGGCCGGGCCCGCCGACTCCGGCCCGGCCCTTGCATGAATCCGACCCATTCGGACAGTCTCATGCAGGCCGGTATGCCGACCCGCACCGGTGCGGACGGCCCGCCCGGTGCATACGGTGGGGGCATGGCCCAGGGAACCTACGTCGAGAAGTCCTTCGAGCGCGACACCCGCTACCTGTCCGACCGGATCACGCGGGACGGCACCGGCCCATGGCCCGTCGAGCCCGGCCGCTACCGGCTCGTCGTCGCCCGCGCCTGCCCCTGGGCGAACCGGACGATCATCGTCCGGCGCCTCCTCGGCCTCGAGGGCGTCATCTCGCTGGGGATCTGCGGGCCGACGCACGACAGCGACAGCTGGACCTTCGACCTCGACCCCGACGGGCTCGACCCGGTGCTGCGCATACCGCGCATCAAGGACGCCTACGAACGGCGCCAGCCCGGCTACCCCCGCGGCATCACGGTGCCGGCCGTCGTCGACGTGCCCTCCGGGCAGGTCGTGACGAACGACTTCCCGCAGATCACCCTCGACCTCGAGACCGAGTGGACCGAGCACGTCCGGCCGGGTGCCCCCGACCTCTACCCGGAGGCGCTGCGCGAGGAGATCGACGCGGTCAACCGGCGCGTCTACACCGAGGTCAACAACGGGGTCTACCGGTGCGGCTTCGCGGGGGAGCAGGAGGCCTACGACGCGGCATACGCGCGGCTGTTCACCGCGATGGACTGGCTCTCCGACCGGCTCCGGGGACAGCGCTACCTCGTCGGGGACACGATCACCGAGGCCGACGTGCGCCTCTTCACGACGCTCGCCCGGTTCGACCCCGTCTACCACGGCCACTTCAAGTGCAACCGGAGCAAGCTGTCCGAGATGCCGGTCCTCTGGGCATATGCGAGGGACCTGTTCCAGACGCCCGGGTTCGGCGACACGACGGACTTCGTCCACATCAAGCGGCACTACTACGTCGTCCACCGGGACGTGAACCCGACGGGCGTCGTCCCCGACGGCCCCGATCTCACGAACTGGGGCGAGCCGCACGGTCGGGAGGCGCTCGGCGGACGGCCGTTCGGCGACGGCACCCCGCCCGGACCGCCGCCCGAGGGCGAGCGGGTCCCCGTCGAGGACAACCCGCTCCTCGACGACCGCGGCATGGTCCGACCGGCCGGCTGACCGGGCGCCCCGCCCTCGGTACCCTCCCCTCGTGCGCGTCCTCATCGCCCCCGACTGCTTCACCGGGACCCTCACCGCGACCCAGGCCGCCGAGGCCCTCGGGGAGGGCTGGCGCGCGGCCGCCCCGCACGACGACGTCCGGCTCCTCCCGCTCTCGGACGGCGGCCCGGGCTTCCTCGACGTCCTCGCCGCGGCGATCGGCGGCGAGGTCGTCCTCACGACGGTGAGCGACCCGCTCGGACGGCCGGTGCCCGCCGCGATCCTCCTCGTCGACGAGGAGGACGGGGGCGAGGAGGGCGGGGTCGAGGCGGAGGGCGGCACGGACGGCGGGGACCGCGGGACCGGCGCCCGGCCCCGGCGCACGGCATACGTCGAGTCGGCGCAGTCCGCGGGACTGCACCTGCTCGCGGCCGACGAGCGCAACCCGGCCCTCACGAGCACGTGGGGCGTCGGCGAGCTGCTCGACCTCGCCGTCCGGGAGGGCGCGACCCGGGTCGTCGTCGGCCTCGGGGGGAGCGCGACGAACGACGCCGGAGCCGGCCTGCTCGCCGCCCTCGGTGCCGGCCCCGCCGACCGGCTGGCCCGGGGCGGGCTCGCCCTCGCCGACGTCGAGATCGGCGACCTCGACGGCCTGCGCGCGACCCGCGAGCGGTTCTCCGGCATCGAGATCGTCCTCGCGAGCGACGTCGACAACCCGCTCCTCGGGTTCGACGGCGCGAGCGCGGTCCACGCGGCCCGGAAGGGCGCGACCCCGGCGCTCGCCCAGGAGCTCGAGGCGGCGCTCGGGGCGTTCACCGACGTCGTCGGCCGGGCCCTCGGCGACGACCGGCCGGGCGGCGCCTTCGGGACCGACCTGCTGACCGGTATGCCACGCCGCCCGGACCGCGTCCCCGGCGCCGGTGCCGCGGGCGGGCTCGGCTACGGCCTCCTCCTGCTCGGCGGCCACCGTCGCAGCGGCGTCGAGGTCGTCCTCGAGGCGGTCTCCTTCGCCGACCGGCTGCGCGCCAGCGACCTCGTCGTGACCGGGGAGGGCTGCTTCGACTGGCAGAGCCTGCGCGGCAAGGTCGTCGCCGGCGTCGCGGCCGCGGCCCTGGAGACGGCGGTCCCGAGCGTCGTCGTCGCCGGCCAGGTCATGGTCGGGCGGCGGGAGGCCATGGGGCTCGGGGTGAGCGGGTGCTACGCCGTCGCCGAGACGCCCGAGCAGGTCGAGGCGGCGATGACCGACCCGGTCGGGACGCTGCGCGCCCGGGCCGCCCGGGTGGCCGCCACGTGGTCACCCCGGCGCTGAGGGCCGGTCCCTGACGTATCCTGGACGGACTGGGAGGGCCCGGGAACACAATCCGGCCCGGCTCGGTTGACCAGAGCGCACCCACCCCGCGACGAAGGACGGACATGAGCGAAGTGCTCGACACCCAGACCCCCGAGACCGTGGCCCCGGCCCACGGCGTCGTCCTCACGGATGTCGCGTCCGCCAAGGTCAAGAGCCTGCTCGACCAGGAGGGCCGCGACGACCTGCGGCTGCGCGTCGGCGTCCAGCCCGGCGGCTGCTCGGGCCTGATCTACCAGCTCTACTTCGACGAGCGCACCCTCGACGGTGACCTCGTCCGCGACTTCGACGGCGTCGAGGTCGTCGTCGACCGGATGAGCGCCCCCTACCTCGACGGCGCGACGATCGACTTCGCCGACAGCATCGACAAGCAGGGCTTCACGATCGACAACCCCAACGCGCAGTCCTCGTGCGCCTGCGGCGACAGCTTCAGCTGAGCCGGCCGCCACGCCGGCGACAGCCGGCCCACGAGAGGGGCCCGAGCCACCGGCTCGGGCCCCTCTCGTCTGCCGTCCCGGCGGTCCGCAGGTAGGTTTGCTGCCCGTGAAGATCGCCATCGCCGGGTCCATCGCCACCGACCACCTCATGACCTTCGAGGGGCGGTTCGCCGACAGCCTCGTCGTCGAGCAGCTCGACAAGATCTCGGTGTCCTTCCTCGCCTCCGACCTGCAGATCCGCCGAGGCGGGGTCGCGGCGAACATCGCCTTCGGCATGGCCGTGCTCGGGCAGCGGCCCGTCCTCGTCGGGGCGGTCGGCGACGACTTCGCCGACTACCGGTCGTGGCTGGAGCGGCACGGGGTGGACTGCGACTCGGTCCACGTGTCGCAGACCCGGCACACGGCCCGGTTCGTCTGCACGACCGACCGGGACATGGCCCAGATGGCGACCTTCTACGCCGGCGCGATGGAGGAGGCCCGGGACGTCGAGCTGGGCCCCGTCGCGGCCCGCGTCGGAGGGCTCGACTACGTCCTCGTCGGCGCCGACGACCCGGTCGCGATGGAGCGGCATACGCAGGAGTGCCGGGCCCGCGGCATACCGTTCATCGCCGACCCCTCCCAGCAGCTCGCCTTCGCCGACGGCCCGGCGATCCGGTCGCTCATCGACGGGGCCGACTACCTGTTCACCAACGAGTACGAGGCCCATCTCACGGAGGCCAAGACGGGCTGGAGCGCGCAGGACATCGCCGACCGGGTCGGCACCCGGGTCATCACCAAGGGCAAGGACGGCGCCGTCGTCCTCGCCCGCGACGAGGAGCCGGTCGAGGTGGCGGTCGCCGGCGAGGCCGCCCGGGTCGATCCGACGGGGGTGGGCGACGCCTTCCGGGCCGGCTTCCTCACCGGCCTGTCGGCCGGCCTGTCGCACCGGCGCTGCGCCGAGCTCGGGTCGATGCTCGCGACCTACGTCCTGGAGACGGTCGGCACCCAGGAGTACGTCCTGGAGCAGGCGACCTTCCTGCGCCGGCTCGGCGCGGCATACGGCACCGAGGCGGCCGACGAGATCGAGCCGCACCTCACCTGCGGTCGCTGACATCGCACCCGTCGAGCCCGAGCCCTCCCGCTGGGCCCTGCGTCCCCCCGATCCCGAGGGGGACGGCGACGACCTCGTCGCCGTCGGGGCGGACCTCGCGCCGGGGACGGTCCTCGCGGCCTACCGCGTCGGCCTGTTCCCCATGGGCCTCGGACCGGACGGCGGGCCGCCCCTCGGCTGGTGGTCCCCCGACCCGCGCGGCGTCCTGCCGCCCGGGGGGTTCCACGCGAGCCGGAGCCTGCACCGGTCCCGGCGGCAGGTCACGGTGACCGTCGACACCGCCTTCGCGCAGGTCGTCGCCGGGTGCGCCGACCCGGCTCGGGAGGGGCGCTGGATCACCGCGGAGGTCGCCGAGGCGTATGCCGCGCTGCACCGGCTCGGGTGGGCCCACAGCATCGAGGTGTGGTCGGGGGAGGACCTCGTCGGGGGGCTCTACGGGCTCGCCGTGGGGGGCCTGTTCGCCGGGGAGTCGATGTTCCACCGGCGCACCGACGCCTCGAAGGTCGCGGTCTGGGCGCTCGCGGAGCGGTGGTTCGCCGACGGCGACGACCGGCGTCTCGTCGACGTCCAGTGGCGGACACCGCACCTGGCGTCCCTCGGCGTCGTCGAGTGGTCGCGGGCGCGCTACCTGCGCGCCCTCGACCGGGCGCTCGCCGTGCCCGACCAGACGTGGTGAGGCACGGGGCCGCCCCTACCTGAAAACTGTGTGGCATCTGCACTATGGTTGCGACCGTGGAACTCGTCCGCCTCACCGCGAAGAAGGTGCACCGTGCGTCTGCGTGACCGCATTCCGAGCGCGTCCCGGGTGCGTCGTGCCGGGCTCGTCGGCTCGTTGTCGCTGGTCAGTCTCGTGGCCCTGTCCGGCTGCCGCGGCAGCATCAGGGACGGCCTCATGCCCAAGGGGGCCGACGAGAACGCCCGGACCGTCACCCGGCTGTGGGTCGGCGGCTGGATCGCCCTCATCATCGTCGGGCTCATCGTCCTCGGGCTCATCCTGTGGTGCCTCATCCGCTACCACCGCAAGCCGGGCGACAACGAACTCCCGCCGCAGCTGAAGTACAACGTGCCGCTCGAGGTCCTCTACACCATCGTCCCGGTCCTCATGATCGCCGTCTTCTTCGTCTACACGGCGCGCGACGAGTCGACCCTCCTCGACGTCTCCCGCAAGCCCGACGTGACGATCAACGTCGTGGGCAAGCAGTGGAGCTGGGACTTCAACTACACCAACGCCAACGTCCACGAGGCCGGCACGATGGCCGAGCTGACCGGCAAGCCGGGCGTCGAGGCGACGCTCCCGACGCTGTGGCTGCCGATCAACGAGCGGGTCCAGTTCGACCTCACCTCCCGTGACGTCATCCACTCCTTCTGGATCCCGGCCTTCCTCCAGAAGCTCGACATGATCCCCGGCCGGGTCAACCGCTTCCAGGTCGTCCCGACCGAGCTCGGCACCTTCCAGGGGAAGTGCGCGGAGCTGTGCGGTGCCTACCACTCGCAGATGCTCTTCAACGTCAAGATCGTCTCGCAGGCCGACTTCGACGCCCACATGGCGCAGCTCAAGGCGGAGGGCAACACCGGCCTCCTGCCCAACAGCCTCAACCGGTCGCCAGTCCTCCCGCAGGACGAGCACCTACTGCAGTCCGGGAGCAACTGATGACGACGATGCGTGAGCCCAGCACGACGACCGCGGCACCGACCCGGGTGCGTCAGCCCGGCCGGACCGTCGTGAAGTGGATCACGACGACCGACCACAAGGTCATCGGCAACCTCTACTTCATCACGACGTTCGTCTTCTTCCTGTTCGGCGGGGTGCTCGCGCTCCTCATCCGGGCCGAGCTGTGGGAGCCGGGGCTGCAGATCGTCGACAACCCCGACCAGTACAACCAGCTGTTCACCATGCACGGCACGATCATGCTGCTGCTCTTTGCGACGCCGCTGTTCGCCGGCTTTGCAAATGCTCTGATGCCGCTGCAGATCGGCGCGCCCGACGTCGCCTTCCCACGGCTGAACATGCTCGCCTACTGGTTCTACCTCTTCGGCGGCATCATCGCCTCGGCCGGCTTCCTCACCCCGCACGGTGCGGCGTCCTTCGGCTGGTTCGCCTACGCGCCGCTCTCGGACACCGTCTACAGCCCCGGCATCGGCGGCGACCTGTGGGTCTTCGGCCTCGCGCTCGGTGGCTTCGGCACGATCATGGGTGCCGTCAACTTCATCACGACGATCCTGTGCATGCGGGCACCCGGCATGACGATGTTCCGGATGCCGGTCTTCACGTGGACCGTCATGGTGACCTCGATCCTCATCCTCCTGGTGTTCCCGGTCCTCGCGGCGGCGCTGTTCGCCCTCGGCGCGGACCGGCGGTTCGGAGCCCATGTCTTCGACCCGCAGAACGGCGGGCCGATGCTGTGGCAGCACGTCTTCTGGTTCTTCGGGCATCCGGAGGTCTACATCATCGCGCTGCCCTTCTTCGGGATCATCTCCGAGGTCATCCCGGTCTTCTCGCGCAAACCGATCTTCGGCTACAAGACCCTCGTCTACGCGACGATCGCCATCGCCGCCCTCTCGATGAGCGTCTGGGCCCACCACATGTATGCCACGGGCCAGGTCCTGCTGCCCTTCTTCGCCATCATGACGATGCTCATCGCGGTGCCCACCGGGGTGAAGTTCTTCAACTGGATCGGCACGATGTGGGGCGGCAAGGTGAGCCTCGACACCCCGATGCTCTGGGCGGCCGGGTTCCTCGTGACCTTCCTCTTCGGCGGCCTGACCGGGGTCATCCTCGCCAGCCCGGCGCTCGACTTCCAGCTCTCCGACTCCTATTTCGTCGTGGCTCACTTCCACTACGTCGTCTTCGGCACGGTCGTCTTCGCGATGTTCGCGGGCTACTACTTCTGGTGGCCGAAGCTGACCGGACGGATGCTCGACGAACGGCTGGGCAAGATCCACTTCTGGATGCTGTTCATCGGCTTCCACACGACCTTCTTCGTCCAGCACATCCTCGGCATCTGGGGCATGCCCCGCCGGTATGCCGACTACCTGCCCGAGGACGGCTTCACGACCCTCAACCAGGTCTCGACGATCGGCGCGTTCCTCCTCGGGGCCTCGATGATCCCGTTCACCTACAACGTGTGGAAGACGTGGAAGTCGGCGCCGATGGTGCAGGTCAACGACCCGTGGGGTTACGGCAACTCCCTCGAGTGGGTCACCAGCTGCCCGCCGCCCCGGCACAACTTCGACACCCTGCCCCGGATCCGCTCCGAGCGCCCCGCCTTCGACCTCATGCACGGCACCGAGGTGCCGGTCGGCGCTCCACCCACTGATCCCGAGCTCGTCGAGCAGATCCGGGGAGGCGGTCGCTGATGCGCGTCGAGTACCGCCTGTTCACCATGCTCACGTTCTTCTTCTTCATGATGGCGACGATCTACGGCCTGTGGTCGGGATGGTCGGAGCCGGCCGGGGCCGTCGCCCTGTACCTCTCCGGGCTGCTCTCGGCGATGGTCGCCTACTACACGTGGTTCACGGGCCGCAAGATCGGCTACCGGCCGGAGGAGAACGAGCACGCCACGATCGACGAGTTCGAGGGCGACTTCGGCTTCTTCAGCCCCTACAGCTGGTGGCCGCTCTTCCTCGGGGGCTGTGCCGCGATCTGCTTCCTCGGCCTGGCCATCGGCTGGTGGCTGTTCATCATCGGCGCCACGTTCGGGGTCGTCGCCCTCATCGGGTGGACCTTCGAGTACTGGCACGGGGAGCACGCCCAGTAGCACGCCGCACCGGCAGACGCACGGTGAGCGCCTGACCGGACCCTGGTCGCGCAGCAGGTATCATGGGAGCACGACGGCCCCATCGACGACCGTCGTCTCGTTCCCGTATGCCCGTCCGGAGAAATCGCCCGTGCCCGCTCAGACCGACCGTCACCTCATGGACCGCCGCCAGGCGTTGACCGCTGCCGCCACGGGCCTGCTCGGGCTCACCGTCGCGGGCTGCACGGCGGCTGCCGGAGCCGTCAGCATCAGCCACTCGGGATCTGGCAGCACCTCGGGGGGCGGGGCCGGTGCCCCGTCCGGCTCGAGCTCGTCCGCCACGCCGGCAGCCCTGGTCATCTCGCCCGCCGACCAGGCCAAGGGGATCAAGCCGACCCAGGCGATCACCGTCACCGCCTCGACGGGGACGGTCACGAAGGTCACCGTCACCGACTCCAAGGGCCGCAAGATCGCCGGGAAGCTCGCGGGCGGCACGTGGACCTCCTCGCAGCGGACCGCGCCGGCGACGACCTACACCGTCAAGGTGCTCGCGACCGGTCCGGACGGCACGCAGACGACGACGCGGTCGACGTTCTTCACGCTCAAGCCGCAGACCATCGCGACCTACTCGATGCCCTACGTCGGGGGCACCTTCGGTGTCGGGATGCCCGCGACCATCCAGTTCGACTCCGAGGTCACCAGTCCGAAGTTCCGCGCTGCGGTCGAGCGGGCCGTCTCCGTCGAGACCTCCAACCAGACCAAGGGGGCCTGGGGCTGGCTGGACAACCGGCAGCTCATGTGGCGCCCCAAGAGCTACTGGAAGCCCGGCACGAAGGTCACCATCAAGGCCAACCTTACCGGCATCCAGACCGGCGACAGCAAGTGGGTCGCCAACGACATGACGGGGCACTTCACCATCGGTGACGCGATGATCACCCACGTCAACATCGCCACCCACGAGATGACGGTGACCCGGAACGGCAAGACGCTGCGGACCATCCCGATCAGCTGTGGCCGCGACCAGATGCCCTACATCACCCGCTCGGGCACCAAGGTCATCATGCAGAAGCTCCCGACGACGATCATGGACTCCGCCGCGAGCGGCATCCCCAAGGGTCAGCCCGGCTACTACCACGAGAAGGTCGACTGGGACCTGCGGATCACCTGGACGGGGGAGTTCATCCACTCCGCCCCCTGGTCGGTCTATGCCCAGGGCAACTCCAACGTGTCCCACGGCTGCATCAACGTGGGCCCCGCCAACGCCATCTGGATGTACCACGAGTCCCGCGTCGGCGACGTCGTCCGCTGCACGGGCTCCAACCGCGAGTTCCTCCCGACCGAGGGGATCGGTGTCTGGCAGTATTCCTTCGCCGACTGGCAGCGGCAGAGCGCGCTGGCCTGACGGCCCACGCGTCTCCACCGCGCCAGCCGCCCTGGATCCACTTCGCCGACTGGCAGCGGCAGAGCGCGTTGGCCTGACGGCCGCCGCGTCTCCACCGCGCCAGCCGCCCTGGATCCACTTCGCCGACTGGCAGCGGCAGAGCGCGTTGGCCTGACGGCCGCCGCGTCTCCACCGCGCCAGCCGCCCTGGATCCACTTCGCCGACTGGCAGCGGCAGAGCGCGCTGGCCTGACGGCCACATCGGCGCAGGATCAGCCCCAGCCGAGCTCGTGGAGGGTCTCCTCGTCGATCCCGAAGTAGTGGGCGATCTCGTGGACGACGGTCACCGCGATCTCGTCGACGAGCTCCTCCTCGTCCGCGCACATCCGGGTCAGGGGTCCCCGGTAGAGGGTGATCCGGTCCGGCAGGGAGCCGGTGGCCCAGCCGTCGCCCCTCTCGGTGAGCGGCGTCCCCTCGTAGAGGCCCAGCAGTTCCGGGTCGTGTGACGGGGGCTCCTCCTCGAGGAGGAAGACGACGTTGTCGAGCCGATCCATGAGCTCGACGGGGATGCCGTCGAGCGCGTCACCGACGGCGTTCTCGAAGGCCTCCCGGCTCATCCGGACCATCCGACCAGCCTGCCATGCCGTCAGGGCGGTGGGGAGGATGACGCGACGTGGGACTCGGGTCATCCTCCCCACCCGGTCGGCCGTGGTCGGCACGCCTGGCGTGCGACATCGCATACGGGACCGAGGGCCCCGGGGGAGACCCCGGGACCCTCGGTCCCGTATGCGATAGTGCCGGCGCTGCTAGTGCCCGTGGCCGCCGGTGGGCTCGGGGGTGTCCTCGCTCCGGCTGACATGCATGCTCCCGCCGGCGGACTCGGGGTCGACCTCGACGGAGTGCTTGACCGCCTCGGCCTCGATGGCCTCGTGCTGCTGCCCGTCGTGGTGGGCGGCAGCCAGCTCGCTCGGGGTGACCGGGTTGACGGCGTCGCGGAAGTAGAAGTGCGACAGCCGGGCGCGGCGGCGCTCCTTGCGGGCGGCGGGGCGGGCCACGCCGTTCTCGTCGACCGCGGGCTCCAGCTCGAGCGGGGCGACGGGCTCGTGCTGGACGAGGACCCAGCGCTCGTACTCGTCGAGGTCGCCGTGGCGCTCGAAGTACCCGCCCTCCGCGGTGCGGATGATCGTCCCCGACTCGCGGCCGTGGAGGACCTTGTCGCGGTCGCGTCGCTGGAGGCTGAGGCAGATCCGCCGGGTCGCCCAGAAGGCGATGAGCGGCAGGACGAACAGCCCGACCTGGAAGAAGTGGGTGATGTCGTTGATGGACATCCCGAACTTGATGGCGATGATGTCGTTGCCCGCGGCGAACATGAACACGCCGTAGGTCGTCAGGGCCCACATGCCGATCGCGGTGCGGGTCGGGGCGTTGCGTGGCCGGTCGAGCAGGTGGTGCTCCCGCGTGTCGCCGGTGATCCAGCGCTCGACGAACGGATAGGCGATCGTCACGCCGTACATGACCGGGATGAGCAGGAGGGCGCCGAGGGCGACGTTGAGGCTCAGGGTGAAGCCGAGGATGTCGAACTCGAACCAGTTCGGCGTGATGCGCAGGGCGCCGTCGGCGAACCCCATGTACCAGTCGGGCTGGGAGCCCGCGGTCACCGGCGAGGGGTCGTAGGGGCCGTATGCCCAGATCGGGTTGATCTGGACGAGGGCCGCCATGAGGGCGATCGAGCCGAACACGATGAAGAAGAAGCCACCGGCCTTCGCCGCGTAGACCGGCATGACGGGGTAGCCGACGACGTTGTCGTTGGTGCGGCCCGGGCCGGGGAACTGGGTGTGCTTCTGGACGGCGACGAGGACGATATGGGCCGTGAAGAGCCCGATGAGAATCCCCGGGATGAGCAGGACGTGGACCGAGTACAGCCGCGGGATGATCGCCTCGCCGGGGAACGGCCCGTCGAAGACGAAGTAGGCGAGGTAGGAGCCGATGACCGGCGCGGACTGCATGAAGCCCTCGGCGGCCCGCAGCCCGGTGCCCGAGAGGAGGTCGTCGGGGAGGGAGTAGCCGGCGAAGCCCTCGACGATGGCGAGCATCGACAGGATGCAGCCGATGATCCAGTTGATCTCACGCGGCTTGCGGAACGCGCCGGTGAAGAACACCCGGAACATGTGCGCCGACACCGCGACGATGAACATCAGCGCGGCCCAGTGGTGGATCTGCCGGATGATCAGGCCGCCGCGGACGTCGAAGGAGATGTGGAGCGTCGAGGCATACGCGTCGGACATCGTGACGCCCTGGAGGGGGGCGTACGAGCCGTGGTAGACGACCTCGCTCGCGCTCGGCACGAACCAGAAGGTGAGGAAGACCCCCGACAGCAGGCAGACGATCATCGAGTACATCGCGATCTCGCCGAGCATGAAGGACCAGTGGTCGGGGAAGACCTTCTTCATCAGGTAGCCGACGCCACCCGCGGCGCCCGTGCGGTCGTCGACCCAGCCGGCGACGCCACCGAGCTTCTTGGATCCGGCGCTCGGTGGGGGTGAGGCGGGAACGTCGCCCGCGCGCAGGCCGTCGGCCGGGCGTGCTGCCGAAGTTGTCATGCGCTACCACGCTCCCAGAAGCTCGGGCCGACGGCCTCCCTGAAGGGCTGGGTCGCGATGAGGTAGCCCTCGTCGTCGACCGTGATCTTCAGCTGTGGCAGCGGCCGTTTCGCCGGGCCGAAGATGAC